>NZ_FNOY01000024.1 GCF_900107165.1 Nitrosomonas halophila | reverse complement strand
GACTTAAAAAAACGCTACTGGGGGCGCCATTTTTGGGCGCGAGGATACTTTTGTGTAACATCAGGAGAACTGACAGAAGAAATGATTCAAAACTATTTGGAGCATCATTTTGAACCTAAAGGTGATGATAATTTCAGAACCGAAAGCTAAACGGGTCTTAAGACCCGTATCCTGACTTTAGTCATTGTCACTAACCCACCAGCTTTAGCTGGTGGTTGTTTAGTGAGAATTGATTGCTCTTGGGTAGCGATGTTTGCCGACAACTGGTATTCAGATTTGGTTTGATGGTGCACGGGTGCACCCTACGCGGGGGGATAACATCTCCGGTTGGGGTAGGGTGCACCTGTGCACCGATTCAACAATTTATCTTGGATAGCGTGTGTTCAGAGCTTCACGAAATAATTGGCGGCTGCTGAATCGATTGCTTCCGGTGCGAGCGCGACCGGTTGCTTGAGAAAGCGGGCCCGGTCCACGATGTGTTCCATGAGATCCCGCGGGTGATTGGCGGCCATGGGGCGGTTGGTTTTGCGGTAGTAATTTTCCAGCAGATATTCCACTGTCTGTGCTTCACAGGCGATGCCTTGCGCTTCGCAGATGCGGCGCATAATTTCCTTGAATTCTTCCTCGGTCTGATGGCGGATATGTATTTTGTGACGAATCCGGCGCAAGAATGCATCGTCCACCAGATCCAATGGGTTGAGGTTGGTACAAAAAACGGTAATCTGATCAAACGGTATCGTCAATTTCATGCCCGTGTGCAGCGAAGGGAAATCGGTGCCGCGTTCCAGCGGGATGATCCAGCGATTCAATAATTGGCGCGGTGCTATCCGTTGGCGGCCGAAATCATCGAGTATGAACATGCCGTTGCCCGCTTTCATGTGGATCGGTGCTTCATAGAAGCGGCTGGATTCATCGTAACGGAATTCGAGCATATCGGGTGTCAGCTCGCCGCCTACCATGACGACCGGCCGATGGCATTTTTTCCAGCGTGGATCATGTCTGATATGTCGATTCAGATCGAGCTGGCCCGTTTCCTGTTGGCTGGTATGCTGCAGTTCTTTGTGAATGGCGGAATCAAACAAACGAATAATTTGCCCACTGACTGTAATCGCCTGCGGGATATACACTTCTCCCGGTAATTTGCGTCCCAGTGCCTCGGCAATGCTGGTTTTGCCGGTTCCGGGCGGCCCGTACAAGAAGATGGAGCGTCCGGATGCGAAAGCCGGCCCCAGTTGATCCAGTAATTGCTGGCCTATGACCAGATGCTGCAGTCCCGCATGAATCCAGGCGCGATCCAGATCGATTTCCCGGACGGTTTGCCTGACCAGCGCACGGGTATAATCCTGCAACGGAACGGGCGCCGCACCGACATACTGACTGATCGCGCGCGCGGCTTCCGCTCTTTCCCGCCCCCGTTGGGTCAGTTCCAGAATCTGGGTGGTATCGCCGTAGCCGTTCATGGATCTGACCGTTGCCAGATGATCGGTGCGGATGCGTTCGATCAGTTCGGTCACGACACTGAAAGGCAGGCAGAGTGTTTCGGCGATCGATTGGACCGAGAAGGTGCCGGCCTCAAGGTAAGCAGCCTTGAGTGAGAGATCAACCAGAAAAGATTCATCCAGACCGGTATCGGCGATTTTCACCGGGACCGGTGGCACTGGATTGAAGAATCTCATGATTTGTTCTTCAGGCAGCAAATCGAGTGACAGCAGGGCATCGCCCAAATGGCTGCCAAGTTGCTGCTGCAGGATGCGCGCGCGTTTTAGCTGTTCATCGGTCAACAGTCTTTCATGAATCATTAGCTCTTCGACTGAATTCACATTTCCACCTTGTAAAAAAGATTGTAGGGCTGCAGCTGCCACACCCCGGCTTGATTGCCTGCTCGGATCGCTCCACTGGAAAACCTTCGGTTATACCCAGGGCGGCCAATGGAATAGGGAAGCCAGCCGATTGAACGGGTGCGCAGCGAGTCCTGCTTAATTCGGCCAGATGGCGGTAAATCTTTAATCCGGTTGAGGCCTGTATTTGTTTTGGGAGGTTATGTGAGCAGTTTGAGGGCGTGCAAATCCATGCTGCGTAGAGAGTTTGTGTGGTGCCGATTTTCTAACACTGGCTGCCGGCTACCATCATTTAACGTCAGACGGACGGGGCACAGGTGCGCTTGCGCACCGTTATACGTTCTGAGCAGTGCCAGCAAGTTGTTTCATATGATAAAAACCGGTGCACAGGTGCACCCTACGGGGCGAGGCCCAACGGGTTGCGGCCATTGCCGAATAGCTTCTCCTGCCGCATTGATGATTCGTGTGTATTTGTGTTCATTAGTGGTTTGGGTTTGGGTCTGGCTGCGCTGGACTGTCGTGATCGAGATGGCCGAGGAATCCGCCGGATTGGCGATTCCACAGTTTTGCGTAGAGCTGATCATGTGAGAGCAGCTCCGCGTGGCTGCCTTGTTCGACGATGCGGCCCTGATCCATTACGATCAACCGGTCCATGGCGGCGATGGTGGAGAGGCGGTGGGCGATGGCGATAACGGTTTTGCCCTGCATGAGCTCATAGAGGCTTTGCTGGATGCTGGCTTCGATATCGGAATCGAGCGCTGAAGTTGCTTCATCGAGGATCAGAATGGGGGCGTTCTTGAGCAGGACGCGGGCGATGGCGATGCGCTGGCGCTGACCGCCCGACAGGTTGACGCCACGCTCTCCCACCATCGCATCATAGCCTCTGCGGCCTTTGTAATCGACCAGGTCCATGATGAATTCATGGGCATGCGCGTGTTGGGCGGCAGCCAGCATTTCGGCTTCGCTGGCCTCGGGTTTGCCAAACAGGATATTTTCTCGAATCGAACGGTGGAGCAGCGAGGTATCTTGGGTGACGATCCCGATATTGGCGCGCAGACTGGCCTGCGTGACCGTGCGCACATCCTGGCCGTCAATCAGAATACTGCCCTGCTGAATATCGTAGAAGCGTAACAGCAGATTGATCAGGGTCGACTTGCCGGCCCCCGACGGCCCCACAATACCAACTTTTTCACCCGCGTTGATGTGCAGATCAAACCCGTCAAAAATTTGGGCACTTTTACCATGGCTTGCCTGGTGGTAGGAAAAATTGACCCGGTTGTAATCGATCGCACCCCGGGTGACGGATAGGGGTCTGGCATGCGGGGCATCGACGATGGCGTGCGGTTTGGCCAGCATGTTCATGCCATCCTGGACTATGCCGATGTTCTCGAATAGCTCGCCGACTTCCCACATGATCCAGTGCGACATGCCGGTCAAGCGGATCGCCAGACTCAGCGCAACCGCGATGGCGCCGGTACTGATGCTGCCATTGAGCCACAGGTATATGCCCAGTGCCCCGATCGCAAACACCGATAACATGTTGTTGATCCAGACCCAGGTATTCAGCCAGGTTACCAGACGCATTTGGGGGTGAACAGTATCCAGGAATTCCTGCATACTGTCCTGTGCGTAGCCGGATTCGCGCTGGGTGTGGGAGAACAGCTTGAGGGTCAGAATGTTGGCGTAACTGTCGACGATCCGGCCGGTCATGTTGGAGCGCGTGTCCGCCTGTAATTTTGCAATGCGCCTGAGTCTGGGAATGAAGTAGTAAAGAATGCACGAATAGGCTGCCAGCCAGACAAGCAGTGGGAGGCAGAGACGCAGATCGGCGTTGGCGATCAGCAATAGGGCTGTGATGAGGTAAACACTGACAAACAGCAAGACATCCAGGGTTTTGATGACTGATTCGCGGACTGCCAGCGCTGTCTGCATGACTTTGGTTGCCACGCGTCCGCTGAATTCGTTCTGGAAGAATGTGTAACTTTGGTCGAGCAGGTAGCGATGCGCCAGCCAGCGCACCAGCATGGGGAAATTGCCCATGAGTGACTGATGCAGGATTACTGAATGGGCAAATACCAGCAGGGGCATCAGGATCAGGATGAAGAGTGACAGTCCCAGCAGCGCGCGGGATTCTTGCTGCAAGAATGCCTGTGGATCCCTCTCGGCCAGCCAGTCGACGATGGTGCCGAGCACACCGAACAACATGGCTTCTCCCACGGCCACGCAAAAGGTGAAAATAGCCAGCAGCAGCAGGTAGGGCTCCAGGCCCTTGGTATAGTGTCGGCAGAAGCGATAGAGCGAAGCCGGCGGTTCGGCCGGCTGGCCGGGTGGGAAGGGGTCGATCAGACGCTCGAAGTAGCGAAGCATAAGCTAATTGTCAGAGGCAGCATGTGGGTGATAAACAATGGCAGGCTGTTGCACACTTTTTACCTGGTATTGACAGTCGGGTTAACCGGAGCAGGGGATTTTCAAGCGACAGACCGATGGCTGCAGTGGGCGCCGGTAAGGGTGTATCCCTGGTTGTACGGACGGCAGCGTGCAGTTTACAATATGCCATGCCCGACTTGCATAGTAACCAGCCTGCATGGCAGTCCCAGGGCTATTTTATCCAAGAAATGGCAAGCCCGCTTCCCTGAATCGTTTGAATCAATCAGCTGCCACTGAGATGTTCGAAAATTCTGAATCCGGCGACATAGGTGCCGATCGCGGAACCGAAAGATGCCAGCAGGAAAATGAGCAAGGTGCGTGTGACGCGATTTTTCCACCAGCCCTTGAGGCGTATTGTATCCTGCCGGAGCCGGCTGAAGTCACTGACCTGCGGTTTGCGCAAAAAGATTTCAGCTGCTGCGGCCACCATGCCCGCGCCAACCATGGGGTTGAGTGATGTGAGTGGTGCGGCCAGAAAGGCGGTGACAATCGTCAGCGGGTGGGCCAATGCGATGGCGGCACCGGTTGCAGACAATCCACCATTGATGATAACCCAGTCGATGATCATCGCCATGCCAATATCGGGGCTGCGCTGGAAGCCAATGCCAAAGCCGGTCAGGATCAGCGCCACGATGAACCAGGGTACATATTTGATCCAGCGGGCTGCATCGGGAATGATATCGAGCTGGCGAATGGTGTCATCGGGCGACCGGGATGCATCCGTCTGTAAGATTTGCCTGATGCCTTGCATGTGGCCCGCACCGACGATCGCAAGCGTATGCTGGTAGTTGTTTTCGGTGATTTCTTTCAGCAGGCGCGCGGACATGTATGCGTCGCGCTCGCTGATCAGTGGTCCGTACAAATCCCGCTGGTTCTCGGCAAGTTGCGAGAATGTGCTTTCCAGCACATCACCTTCCTTGAGGCGTTCAATTTCTTCCGCGCTGACCTTGTCATGACTCATGATGCTGGCGAGCAGGCCGCTGAATAGCCCGAAGCGCTGCCACCAGGGAAAATTGTGATAGATTCGTTTCAGAGTGGTGCCAATTTCCCGGTCGATCAGCAATACCGGTAGTTTTGCTGCTTGTGCATCCCGGACTGCCGTACGCATTTCAGCACCCGGCTCGATTCCCAGATTCTCCGCCATGCGCTGCTGAAATGCGCCCAACGCCAGACTGGCCGCGACCATATAGGCCTGGCCTTTGCGGATCACCTGAAAAAGATCCATTTTGGCCAGCAGATCCGGATTGACAATCGCTTTGTAGCGGCTGGGGCACAGCTCTACCGCCACGGCATCGAATGCCTGGGTGGCAATCAACTCCTGGACTTTGTCCGCACTGGCCTGGGATACATGCGCGGTTCCCAGGATGGTGAGTTTCCTGTTCTGACCCAGTTCGAAAGTTTGGAGTGGTTCGGTTGCCTGGTGGGCGTCATGGGGGGATTGAATCGTTTTGCTTTCTGACATGGATGAATTATCAAGTACAAGAGTCAAAGGGTTAACGTGCCAGCGCGATGGCGTGCCGGGAACGCGGGAGTTGTCTTTGCATGCGGGGCCCGATCAACGCGGTGCATGTGCCAGGGCAAACGGTTTGTTCGCGGCCATCGTCAGCATTCCGTGATGCTGACTGCGAGACCGCCCAGAGAGGTCTCCTTGTATTTGTGTGACATTTCCAGGCCGGTTTGTTTCATGGCGGCGATACAGCTATCGAGCGGCATGAAGTGCTGGCCGGTGCCGCGGCGGGCAAGCGCTGCCGCTGTGTGCGCCTTGATCGCGCCAAAACCATTGCGCTCGATGCAGGGGACTTGCACCAGGCCGCCCACAGGATCGCAGGTCATGCCCAGATGGTGTTCCAATGCGATCTCGGCAGCGTTCTCGATCTGCTCGGAGGATCCGCCCTGTGCCGCACACAGCCCTGCGGCAGCCATCGCGGCGGCCGATCCAACTTCTCCCTGGCAGCCGACTTCCGCGCCCGAAATGGAACTGCGATGCTTGATCAATCCGCCTATGGCGGCGGCGGTCAGCAGAAAATCGCGAATTTGCTGGTGGGTGCCCTGCTCATGTTTGTGCAGGTAATATAGCACAGCAGGAATGACACCGGCCGCGCCATTGGTGGGGGCGGTCACTACCATGTGTCCGGCGGCATTTTCCTCGTTGACGGCCATGGCATAGGCACATAGCCAGTCGTTGAGTGTGGCTTGTTCTGGACGGGCCTGAAGTTGTTCGTACAGAGTTCGGGCGCGGCGCTGTATTTTCAATCCCCCCGGGAGTTGGCCCGCAGTGGAGAGGCCGGATTCGACACAACGGCGCATGGCCTGCCAGATATCGTCCAGTCCTTGGTCCAGTGCCTGGGCCGGCATTCTGGTGAGTTCGTTCGCGCGTTTCATGGCCGCGATCGATAAGCCACTTTGTTGCGACATCTTCAACATGCTGCGTGCAGAATCAAAAGGATAGGGACAGGTTTTGCCAGATTCCATTTTGAGGGGCGCGTTCAGCTGGTCGATTTCGGCGAGGGTGCAGATGAAGCCGCCTCCGATTGAGAAATAGGTTTCGGACAGTACGGTATTGTTCTGTTCGTCATGAAGGAAAAAAATCATGCCATTGGGGTGTTGTGGCAAAGGGGCGGATTTGTCGAACCAAATATCATCATCTGGATGAAAGGCCACCTGTCGATTGTCATTCAGAGTTAAAACATCGGCTGACCAGAGTGTTGCGATCAATGCGTTGACATCCTGCCCGGCGAGCGCAGAGGGGCTGTAGCCATGCAGCCCCAGTGTCACTGCGCGATCAGTGGCATGGCCCTTGCCTGTGAAAGCGAGCGAACCCTTGAGTGTGCAGGACACCTGATAATGCTGAGGGGAGGCCTGTTCGGCGAGGTATTGGCTGACATGGTCACGAAAAACGTTTGCCGCAACCATCGGGCCCATGGTATGGGAGCTTGAAGGGCCGATGCCGATTTTGAATAAATCAAGTACGCTGATAAACATAAAGTTAATGGGTTGGACTCAATTGTCTGGTATTGCAGGTTGAGATGTTGGAGAAATCTAAAATTTGTCAATCAAGTTTGCTTTGCGTCCTGGTGGCCTGGTATTGAAATGGAATGGGCATCGCACTGCGTCACGGTGCAGTGTATCGGAACAGCAGCCGTGGCTGCAAAATTGTATAGCAGTTTGATGAAACTTGCTTCAGGATAGACGAAATCCTGGGTGCGTTTATGTACCATAAGATTATAGTTAGGGCTTATCCCGAGATTCGTTGATCCGTCTGAAAACTGTATGAAGATATATCAATCATGGCAGCCAACCGGGGCTTCCTAAATAATGCATAGACTGGGGCAAGTATGCTATGGTTTAAACGTAAGCAGGGAGCTTGGATGCTTATTCGGCGTTGCGTCATCTTTGCAGGATGGCCGGTTAAAGTATTTTGATTGGATAATGCTTGCGGGCAATGCTGTCTGTGTTGCAATTACTATTAGACACTATGATTCCAGATAGCCATTCAGGGCGACGGTTTTTGTTTCGGAGCCGATTGTTCCTCGCGTGTTTGATGCTGTTTGTATGGCAGTCCTGTCATGCGGAGTTGGTCGCGACGATAGATCGGGTCAAGCCGGCGATCGTGGGTGTGGGCACTTTTCAGAAAATGCGCTCTCCTCCCCTCAA
Organism: Nitrosomonas halophila; assembly: GCF_900107165.1. Classification (GTDB taxonomy): domain Bacteria; phylum Pseudomonadota; class Gammaproteobacteria; order Burkholderiales; family Nitrosomonadaceae; genus Nitrosomonas; species Nitrosomonas halophila. The sequence goes on along the minus strand of NZ_FNOY01000024.1, from coordinate 30,584 downwards.
TTTCCTGGGAACAGGCTTTGTCGTCGAGGATGGTTCGCATGCGATAACCAATGCGCATGTCATACCTGAATTGGCGGGCGGTCCCAACAGGGAATCGTTGGTGATTATGACTGGCCGGGGAGAAAGGCCGGAATTGCGGGTGGCCAGAGTCGTGGCCCTGGATAAGGAATATGATTTGGCGTTGCTGCGCTTCGAGGGTGCGCCTTTGCCTACGTTGAAACTGGGTGATGCAGACAAGATAAAGGAAGGACAAGTTCTCGCGTTCACTGGATTTCCTATCGGTATGATCCTCGGTTTCTATCCGGTTACACACCGAGCACTGATCGCCTCGATCACACCGATCATTTTGCCCGTGCATAATGCCCGGCAGCTCGATTCAAGCAAAATCCGTCAGTTGCAACGGTCAGCCTACAAGGTATTTCAGCTCGATGGCACCGCTTACCCTGGTAACAGCGGCAGCCCGTTGTATGATCCTGGGACCGGTGAGGTTTATGGCGTGGTCAATATGGTGTTTGTCAAAAGCAAAAAGGAATCAGCCCTCAGCAACCCGAGTGGAATCAGTTATGCCATTCCGGGGACTTACATCAAAGAATTGCTTAAACGCAATCGACCATAATTGAAGCATGATTCCCCGATCGGCGGACAGACTCTGTTCTTCTGCCTTAGCTTGCCGTTTCTGCAACCGTCGTGCCACAGCATGTGCAACGCCGGACGATGAAATAATTGATTATTTTTGTACTGCTTTTGGCTGGAGAGTATTTTGATCCGGATTTCTAATCATTACATTTCCAGATTCTCGGTATTGCTGGCTGGAATTGAAATCATCGAACTGTTTCTGGTGTTTTTCATCGGGGCAGGTATTCGGTTCATGTATTGGCAGGGGACGGCGACTGAATTGCTGCTCTCCCAATTGCCTGGCGCTTTTGTTTTTACTTTTGTGATCATGGCTTGCATGGCCGCATTGGGTATGTATCAACTGGATAGCAGGCGTGATTTTGAGGGTATTCTGCTCCGGTTATTGCCATCCCTGGCGCTGGGATTTGGCATTATGGCGCTGATTTTCTACCTGTTTCCGGAATTTTACTTTGGTCGTGGGTTGCTCGCCATTGTGATGTTACTGGCATTGTTGCTGATCGTGCTGGGGCGAATCCTGTTTTTCCGATGGTCCGGTCTGGATACGTTGCGTTCCCGGGCGTTGATTTTAGGTGCCGGATCCAGAGCGAAGGAGTTGTTCGATTTGGTAGAAGGCAGCTCTGCGCTGCACAACTTCAAGGTAGTCGGGTTTATTCCATTTGAAAAAGAGCCACGCAGTGTGCCTGCCGCCTCGGTGGTGCCCAAGACAGCTCCGTTGCTGTCATTGGTGGATCAGTATGATGTTCAGGAAGTTATCGTGGCCATACAGGAGCGGCGGGGCGGGACTTTTCCGATACAGGAACTGCTGGAATGCAAGATCAGGGGTATCCGGGTGACCGATATCGCCGGTTTCTATGAACGGGAATGCGGCCATTTGCGCATGGATGCGCTTTATCCCAGTTGGCTGGTATTTGGTGGCGGCTTCGATCAGGGAACATTGAGAACGACCGTCAAGCGCGTATTCGATATAACGGCCAGTCTGATACTCCTAATAGTCACTTTGCCGGTGATGCTGGTAGCCGCGCTGCTGATCCTGATCGAGGATGGGCGGCCTGTGTTTTACAAGCAGGAACGGGTTGGGAAGGGCGGGGCGGTCTATCAGGTTGCCAAATTCCGCAGTATGTTCAACGATGCGGAAAAGGGAGGAAAACCGCAGTGGGCGACTGCCGATGATCCGCGTGTGACAAGAATCGGAAGAATTATACGTAAATTGAGAATCGATGAGTTGCCACAAATTTTTAACGTTTTCAAGGGTGAGATGAGTTTTGTCGGTCCCCGGCCTGAGCGTCCGCATTTTGTCGATATCCTGAGTGCGCAGGTCCCCTATTACAATATGCGGCATAGTATCAAGCCGGGAATAACCGGCTGGGCGCAGGTGCGCTATCCTTACGGGGCCTCAGTCGAAGATGCGATCGAGAAACTGCAATATGATTTGTATTACGTCAAGAATCACAGCCTGTTTCTTGATGTCGTGATATTGATCGATACGGTTGGGGTTGTTCTGCTGGGGAAAGGCAGCCGGTGAGTTTTATAGCAATCGGTTTGCATGTTAAGGGCTCGTTAATAAATAACTTGAGCCTGAAGGGTTGTTGCGTATTCGAGCATCTGCGGCGTTGCGAGGCTTGCGAATGGAACGATCATTCGGCTTCGCCTCGCGCCTTGCATCTTTCCCGAATACGTAGCAGCGTATGCCCAAGTTATTCATTAACGAGCCCTAATAGCCATGGCGAGCGCTAGTTACGCATCGGCAGCTATTGCTTTTCTTTTGCTGTCCATCCTGCTTTTGACCAGTTGGCGGGGGCGGCTCTATGGCCTGCTGCTGGCGGTCGCCAGTTTGACTTCTGCACTGTGGGCGGGAACCCTCGCAGGATTGTCATATTGGGAGATGGCAAATCCGGTTCTGGTGGAGACACTGGAAATATTGCGCAATGCAGTGTTGACTGCTTTCCTGATCATTTTGCTTGGCCCTTTCCAGGTACGGGAAACACGCGCAACATCCCCCAAGATCAGGCCTGCGGTCATTGCGGTTGTTCTGTTTTATTTCGCCTGTCTGGTACAGGCGCTGTTGTTTGACCCAGTGGTTGACATGGCACCTGATTCAGCCGCTTCGCTGCACTATGTGTTTCTGACGAAAGTGGTGATGGCGATCATCGGCATGATTCTCATCGAGCAGTATTACCGGAATACGCCTCAGGAACAGCGCTGGGGCGTCAAATTCATCTGTTTGGGAATTGGCGGTATTTTTGTCTACGACTTTTATCTCTACAGCGATGCGCTGCTATTTCGCAAAATCAATATCGACGTCTGGGTGGCGCGCGGCTGGATCAATGCGCTAACTGTCCCGCTGATCGCGTTTTCGGCGGCGCGCAATCCAAAGTGGACCGTCGGGATCGCGGTTTCCAGGCATATCCTGTTTTATTCCTCGGCCTTGTTTGGCGCAGCCGTTTACCTTTTATTGATGGCTGCAGTCGGCTATTATCTCCGCTTTTCCGGTGGATCCTGGGGCACGGTACTACAGTTGATCTTCCTGTTTGGTGCCATCGTGCTATTGATTATTGTGCTGTTCTCCGGCACAACGCGATCCTGGCTCAGGGTATTCATCAGTAAGCATTTTTTTAGCTATAACTACGATTACCGAGAAGAATGGCTGCGTTTTACGCGTACGCTCTCAGAAGAAAAAACGGAATTGAGGGTGCGTGTGATCGCTGCCTTGGCGCAACTCGTGGAAAGCCCGGCCGGTGGCTTGTGGTTCAAATCCGAGCAGGGGATTTACCGTCCGATTGCCCGCTGGAATATTCCAGATATCGATGAGTGTGTGGATGCTGGCAGTCGTTTTTGTCAGTTCATGCAGGAAAATGCCTGGGTGATCGATTTGCAGCAGCATGATTCCGACCCGCAAAAATATGCGGCGATGATTTTGCCCGACTGGTTGCCTGCCATTCCCAAGGCAAGATGGGTGATTCCCTTGATTCTGCATGGGGAATTGCTCGGATTCGTGGTGCTGACCGAGCCCAGAAGTCATGTGGATTTCAATTGGGAAGTGCGGGATTTGTTGAAAGTGGCGGGCAGTCAGGCAGCGAGCTATCTGGCACAGTACGAGACCGATCAGGCACTTTCCATGGCCCGTCAATTTGAGTCATTCAACCGGATCTCCACATTCGTGGTGCACGATATCAAAAACCTGATTTCCCAGCTGTCGCTTTTGTTGACGAATGCCGAGAAACATAAAAACAACCCCGAGTTCCAACAGGATATGATTGAGACGATCGCCTTGTCGGTCAACAAAATGAAGCGGATGCTCGAGAAGCTCAGTAACGGCAACCGAATCGATAGTATCAATCGTTTGCCGCTTGCGGAAATGTTGCAGCAAATCGCTCAAAGCAAATCATTCTTTGAACCCAGGCCCGGCCTTGTGATTGACGGGACTGGGGTCAGCGTGAGGGCCGATCAAGTACGTCTCGAGCGTGTCCTGGGCCACCTGGTGCAAAATGCAATCGAAGCGACGCCAAAGGATGGGCAAGTCACGATACGGCTCAAGCAAAAGGATGAATGGGCTGTGATCGAGATTGAAGATACTGGCCATGGTATGGACGAACAGTTCATACGCGACAAACTGTTTCAACCGTTTGAATCAACCAAGACGGCTGGTATGGGTATTGGTGTCTTCGAGAGCAAGGAATACGTGGAAGAGCTGGGTGGGAAGCTGCATGTGTCCAGCCGGGTGGGACAAGGCTCGATTTTTTCGGTGATGCTGCCGGTTTACCGGGACATGGGCAACTGTGAAAGCGCTGGAATTGACTGAAAATGCATCAAGTCTTGCTGCACTGGTGTGTTCGGATGGCGTGGCGGAGAGGGTGGGATTCGAACCCACGTGTCAGGAGAACCCGACCATCTGATTTCGAGTCAGCGCCGTTATGACCGCTTCGGTACCTCTCCATGAATCATCTGCATCTTTCAATGACGCTATTTTACCAGTTTTTCAACTTTTTGATAGGAATGCTATGGCAATTGGGAAAAATCGATGAAGGCTGTGCAATTAACAATTCCCGACGTGTATGTAATCGAGCCGCAGGTGTTCGGTGACGAACGTGGTTTTTTTTTCGAAAGCTATAACCAGCGTCAGTTCGAAGCATTGATTCAGCGTAGCGTAAAGTTTGTGCAAAGCAATCATTCGCGTTCGCTTAAGCATGTTTTACGCGGCCTGCATTACCAGATCAGGCAGCCACAGGGAAAGCTGGTGCGGGTGGTGGTGGGAGAGGTATTTGATGTCGCGGTGGATTTGCGGCGCAACTCGCCGACTTTTGGCCAATGGGTAGGCGAGATTCTCAGCGCGGACAACAAGAGGCAGCTCTGGATTCCTGAAGGCTTTGCGCATGGATTTGTCGTGCTTTCCGATTATGCGGAGTTTTTGTATCAAACGACGGATTACTGGGCGCCTGATTACGAGCGGTGCATGCTTTGGAATGATCCAAAATTGCAGATAGACTGGCCGATCGCTGGAGAACCCTTGCTTTCCGCCAAGGATGCCCAGGGCAAGGCATTTGATCAGGCGGAAGTCTATCAGGATTGATGCGCAATCAATCGACTGACGATGGCTAAAATCAAGACACTTTATACCTGCAGCGCCTGTGGCGGACAGACCTTGAAATGGCAGGGCCAATGTCCGCACTGCCGCGAATGGAATACGTTGATAGAGACCATCGCTGAAAAGAGCCGGTTGGGTGCTGCATCGGATCCGGCAGCAGGACAGGTGCTGAATTTGAGCGAGGTGGAAGCACAGGATGCGCCCCGTGCTACCACCGGTCTGGCCGAGTTTGACCGCGTGTTGGGAGGCGGGTTGGTGCCGGGCGGCGTGGTGTTGCTGGGAGGGGATCCCGGTATCGGCAAATCGACGTTGCTGTTGCAGGCCTTGTCCCGCATGTCTGCGTGCCAGCAGGTGCTGTATGTCAGTGGCGAGGAATCGGCGCAGCAGGTCGCACTCCGGGCGCGGCGGCTGACGTTGGATGTGGCAATGGTCAACCTGCTGGCCGAGATTCAATTGGAAGTTGTGCACAGGGTACTGGCTGAACGGCATTTTGATGTGGTTGTCATCGACTCGATCCAAACCATCTATACCGAGGCCTTGCAATCCGCCCCGGGATCGGTTGCCCAGGTACGGGAATGTGCCGCTCGTTTGACGCGATTTGCCAAGGCCAGTGGAACCAGTGTGATTTTGGTTGGCCATGTGACCAAAGAAGGTGCGCTGGCCGGTCCACGGGTATTGGAGCATATGGTCGATACCGTCTTGTATTTCGAGGGCGATACACACTCGACCTTTCGCTTGATTCGAGCTTTCAAGAATCGTTTCGGCGCGGTCAACGAATTGGGGGTGTTTGCCATGACCGAGAAAGGGCTGCGGGAAGTGAGCAATCCCTCTGCCTTGTTCCTTTCCCATCATGGCGGCCAAGTGGCTGGTAGCTGTGTCATGGTGACACAAGAAGGCAGCCGTCCGCTGTTGGTGGAGATTCAGGCGCTGGTAGACGAAGCGCATGCCCCCAACCCGCGCCGTTTGTCGGTCGGCCTGGAGCAGAACCGGCTGGCGATGCTGCTGGCGGTGCTGCACCGTCACGCGGGCATACCCTGCTTCGACCAGGATATTTTTATCAATGCTGTCGGTGGCGTCAAGATTACGGAACCGGGTGCTGATCTGGCAGTGCTGCTGGCAATTGTCTCGTCCCTGAAGAACCGGGCACTGCCGGAAAAAATGGTGGTGTTTGGGGAAATCGGGCTGGCTGGTGAAGTGCGGCCGGTCCAGCGCGGTCAGGAACGGATGAAAGAGGCCGCCAAATTGGGGTTTACCCAGGCAGTTGTGCCCAAGGCCAATCAGCCGAAACAGGCAATCGAGGGGCTGGAGGTCATCGCTGTGGAACGCGTCGACGAGGCCGTCAATTGTTTGCGCTGAACATTAGCGATTCAAGGTGATTCATTAACGAGCCCTAAGGATTGCCAGTTGGCCTTGCGCAATCCAGAAAGATTTTGATTAAATGTTATCGATGCGTACAAAACTTTATTTATTGCTGATGCTGGCAATTTTGTTGCCTGTAGTGGCTTTTTTCTTGCCGCCGATTTCTCAGCCGCATGTTTACCATGACTTTGCAGACCAGCGTGTCTGGCTGGGGATGCCCAATTTTTGGAATATTGTTTCCAATTTGCCATTCCTGTTTGTGGGTCTGGCAGGCTTGAAGTTTCTGTATGCAGGGGCGGCGTGGCAGCAGCCATCTCTTGCAGTCTGTACAGTGGACGAATACCGGTCTTACCTGGTCGTTTTTGCAAGTATCGTGCTGGTGTTTCCCGGATCGGCCTATTACCACTGGAATCCGGATAACAGTGGCCTGTTTTGGGACCGGTTGCCGATTGCGTTGGGCATCATGGCGCTGCTGTCGGCAGTCTTGATCGAGCGTGTGCCGATCAAGCGGGCGGCGCTCGTATTGGGCGTGTTGGTATCATTGGGGGGAGCGAGTGTCCTGTTCTGGTACTGGAGCGAGCAGCAGGGTGAAGGGAATTTGAATTTTTACATTGCGACCCAATTTGGTGCGCCGCTGCTGATCATTCTGCTGGTCAGGTTTTTTCCGTCCCGCTATACCCGGTCTGCCGATATCTATGGGGTGCTGGCATGGTATGCCCTGGCCAAACTTGCCGAACTACTGGATGAATTTGTCTATCAGCTGGGAGAGGTGATCAGTGGCCATGCGCTCAAGCATCTGTTGGCCGGGCTGGCGGTTTACTGGTTGCTGCGCATGCTGAAGCGGCGCAAATTATTGTCGCATGAAGTCATTCCTGCCGGGCATTGATCAAGCGACCCATGCCCGGCGGGTGATGGCGTTATTTTGCCCGGGCGTAATTGCCGGAGCCGGCTAAGCTGTCGCTTCTGAATGAACGTCTGCGTTCGTCGCGCCCGTATGGTTGGGGTTGGCCATAGGCAGTTCGATTGCCTCTATGGCTGGATGCATTGGGTGCATCCGCATTATTTGGCCAAGTGCGCTTGCCTTTATGGGCTGAAGGCGATTTCCTGGGCATGGCATCGTTGCGAGGCGTTCTTCTCGGTTTGAAGCGCGGTTCCATACCGGGAATGACATGCGATTCAATCCTGTTTCCAGTGAATTTTTCTATTCTCTTGAGATGTATGCCGTCCTTGTCCGATGCGAAGGAGACTGCAATGCCCGATGCCCCTGCACGTCCTGTTCGTCCGATACGGTGCACATAGTCTTCGGCGAACTTCGGTAAATCGAAATTGATGACATGCGTGATATCGGCGATATCAATCCCGCGTGCGGCCACATCGGTCGCAACCAGTATTTTTAGCCGCCCCTGACGCAGACCGGTCAGGGTGCGCGTGCGTTCCCGCTGGGTCATGTCTCCGTGCATTGCGGCAGCCTTGTGGCCTTGGGCGGACAGGTTATCCGCCAGCGAGTCTGCGTCACGCTTGGTTGCGGTGAATACAATCGCCTGTTTGATGGCGGTGTCACGCAGCAAGTGATCCAGCAATTGATTTTTATGCGAAAGATTGTCCACGTAATGCAGGCGCTGTTCAATGTTCTCGAGCTTGGCGCGCTGGGATGCGATCTGAATCCGTTTGGGTGATTTCAATAAACGTGCGGCAATTTTATCAATCGCGCTGTCCAGTGTGGCTGAGAACAGGATGGTTTGCCGGTCTGCCGGAGTGGAGGCGGCGATTTGCTCGACGTCATGAATAAAGCCCATGTCCAGCATGCGATCCGCTTCATCCAGCACGAGCATTTCAAGCCGTGAAAAATCCACGCGTCCGCGTTGGATGTGGTCGATCAAGCGGCCCGGCGTGGCGACCAGAATATCGACGGTCTGGGATAGCAATTTGTTCTGGAGTGGATAGGGCATGCCGCCCAGAATGCTGACAACTTTGGTGCGCGGCAGAAATTTTCCATATTTGCTGGCTGCTTCCGAAACTTGCAAGGCCAGCTCGCGAGTGGGTGTCAAAACCAGTACACGCGGACCACGGCTGCGTACTGCCGCGGGCGATGCCAGGCGATGCAGGGCTGGCAGCATGAAGGCTGCCGTTTTGCCGGTGCCGGTTTGTGCGCTTGCCATGACGTCGTGGCCGGCGATCAATTCAGGAATGGCTTGTTGTTGAATGGGAGTGGGGGTGGTGTAGCCCGATGTCTGGACTGCCTTGATGATGGAAGGGTGTAAATTTAAACTTTCAAAAGACACGTTGATTTTCCTGATAAGAAAAAAAGTAAACGCGCGAGCAGAAACACGATAGATACCGTATCGGCATGTAGTAAGTACCGCTAGCGCAGACTATACATCGCCGCTAACCAGAGGCACTGCACAATTTCTTGTGGAAACAGGGAAGTCTAGGAGAGGTCAGGAACGATGAAACTGGGAAATTAACTGTTTGGAACAGTCCCACAAGTATACAGCAATCATAGGGATTGTCGAATTTTTGTGAGACTGTCGTGGATGGAGAAGAATGATTAACGGGTAATCGGCTTGAAGCGGATCCGTTTCGGCTGTGCGCCTTCTTCTCCGAGGCGTTGACGTTTATCCGCTTCGTATTCCTGATAGTTGCCTGCAAAGAAAGTGGCCTGAGAATCGCCTTCAAAGGCCAGAATATGGGTGGCGATCCGGTCGAGGAACCAGCGGTCATGCGAGATGACCAGCACGCACCCGGCAAATTCCAGCAGCGCGTTTTCGAGTGCCCGCAGTGTTTCGACATCCAGATCGTTGGAAGGCTCATCCAGCAGCAATACGTTGCCACCCGAAATCAGGGTTTTGGCAAGATGCAAACGTCCCCGCTCGCCGCCGGAGAGCGTGCTGACAATTTTTTGTTGGTCCGGGCCCTTGAAATTGAAACGCCCCAGATAGGCTCGTGCAGGAATTTCAAATTTCCCTACCGCAAGAATGTCATTACCCTCCGAAATCATCTGGAAAACAGTCTGGTCGCCGGCCAGTGTGCCGCGTGATTGATCCACATAGGCAATGTCGACTGTTTCACCAATTTTGATTTGGCCTGAATCAGGTTGCTCTTGCCCGATGATCATGCGAAACAGGGTCGATTTTCCGGCGCCGTTGGGTCCGATGATGCCGACAATTGCGCCAGGCGGGACTCTGAAACTGAGGTTGTCGATCAGGAGATGGTCCCCGAATCCCTTGGAGACATTGCTGAATTCGATGACTTCATTACCCAGCCTGTCTGCAACCGGAATGAAGATTTCCTGGGTTTCGTTGCGCTTCTGGTACTCCAGGGAATTGAGTTCTTCGAACCTCGCCAGACGTGCCTTGGATTTTGCCTGTCTGCCCTTGGGATTTTGCCGGACCCATTCCAGCTCTTTCTTGAGCGATTTCTGACGGGCAGACTCGGCGCTTTCCTCCTGCTTCAATCGCACTTCTTTTTGTTCCAGCCAGCTTGAGTAATTACCCTTCCAAGGTATGCCATGGCCACGGTCGAGCTCCAGAATCCATTCTGCTGCATTGTCCAGGAAATAACGGTCATGCGTCACGGCAACCACAGTTCCAGAAAAGCGCGCGAGGAACTGTTCGAGCCATTCGACTGATTCGGCGTCAAGATGGTTGGTGGGTTCATCCACCAGCAGCATGTCCGGTTTCGACAATAACAGTTGGCATAGGGCAACGCGACGTTTCTCACCACCCGACAGATGTTCGATGCGTGCTTCCCACTCAGGCAAGCGTAAGGCGTCGGCTGCAATCTCCATTTGTTGCGTCAGATTGTCTCCTTCCTGTGCGATCAGGATCGCTTCCAGCCGCGATTGCTCGGCTGCCAGTGCATCGAAGTCGGCGTCCGGTTCGGCATAAGCGGCATAGATGACTTCCAATTGTTGCTGGGCGTTGAACGCCTCGCCCAATCCTTCCTGAACCGCTTCGCGTACAGTTAAATTGGGGTCGAGTTGCGGTTCCTGCGGGAGATAACCGATGTTGAGATTGGACATGGGCGTACACTCGCCTTCGTAATCCTTGTCCGCCCCCGCCATGATTTTCAATAAGGTGGATTTGCCCGAACCATTCAGGCCGAGCAGGCCAATTTTTGCACCGGGAAAGAAACTGAGGGAAATATCTTTGAGAATCGTGCGCTTGGGTGGAACAACTTTGCTGACACGATTCATGACTAAAACATACTGGGCCATAAATTTGTTTATTAATCCTGAATTTAAGTGAGTTAAAAACCCGAGGGTTAAGGAATCCGCTACTAAAAAGATGCCTGCTGATCACATGATTATAAGGCAATCGGCAATGTGGCCAGATCCCGCGGCCAAATCGATTGCTTCAATCAAGAAAGGAGGGTGCTGCCAGGATCGTTGACTGTTTTCCGCGATGGCGCGAACTGCCTGGGCAGAGACTTGAAAAACGACCATTCATATAGATCAGAACTCTGTCAGATTCTTATCGTTCACCAAGACATGCAAGTTGCTGAATGCCAGCGGATGGCCGCATAAACTGGTGGGGAATTTGATCAAAACAGCAGTGATGCCGCCGACTTCGATTGCCAGTCATTACTCCACTTAAGAAGCTGTTTAGAAATGCCAATCCCAGGTCAGTTTGCCCAACGCTTTGGCAACTGTAGCGTTATTATTATCGAAAAGCATCTGGATGGCCGCGGCCCGTTGAGTCTCGCCAAGACGGCGGTTGAAATTGCGGATGACCATTGTTTTCTGCCGTCTTTGCGAGCACAGCGGAGCAATCCAGCCTAACGCCAGCTTGGTTTCGATACCGAGTCGCTTGCCAAGATGCTCACGGTTTGGAAAAACCATTCGTATCCACATACGCCATACTACGGTACGATCACTCAGGTTCAGCATTTCCAAACAGTTTCTAACATATTGTAGCGATTGACGGCAAGTGGTCAGTGTCCAGCCACTATTTCGCACGATCAGGTCATTGGATCATGTCCAGATATTATTGAACTGGTCAGGCGATCAGTGCGGCGGTATTTCATAGTCAACCGTTAGGATTTCGAGCAGGTGGCCACTTGGGTCCCGGAAATAAACACCGCGCCCCCCATAATGATGATTGATCTGCATGTTTTCAGCTTCACTGGGCCCACTGCCATATTTGAGGTGTGCTGCCTGTAACCGGGAAAGAATTTCATCAAACTCCTGCTCCGTTACCTTGAACGCGTAGTGATGGGATTCGAATTTGTCACTGTTGTCAAAGTCGAGACATAGCGTGTCATTCACCCGTACCACAATGAAATGCGAGAATTCACCCAGATATTCAAAGCCAAACAGGTCGCAATAAAAATCTGCCGAGGTCTGATTGTCACGCGATGGCACGATTGTATGATTCAGTGTGATAGCCATAGACACCACCTCCAACTTAGAGTAATTGTTCAGTCTTGCACGCCAAACCTGCTTGCTGATTATAACGTTGACAATGTGAGTATCATTAAGTTTTCTTGTGTTTGAGCATGATGCATCGTGCAAAATCAGATTGATGTCTTGGCATGTTTGGAATTTCAGGCCTGGGACCGGATTTATTAATTGATCATCGATGCTTCAGTTTTCTCTCGACTTTCCGTAAACCTGTCATCAGGCTTTTGGCAATGGCCTGAGTGTGTGCCTGAATTGATTGCCATTGTGTTTATATATAGTCAGCAGAGGCCATGATAATAAGAATCAGTGATCCTCTTCGTATTTATCTGGTGGCGATAAGGCTCAGGACCGAGTCGTACAATTTTCGGGACATTGGACAACGATATGCCAGTTTGTAAATCAAGCCGCAGTTGCAAAATCCATAAGCGTGAACCTGGGCGTCACAGATATATGAGTCTGCAATTTTCCACGACATGGAGAGGATGCAAATTACGGGATGCCGGCGACTGTCAGTGGGATTGATCACATTTTCCTTCAAGAAAAGTGATAGGCTTTTTTATCGTGTTAGACGCAGATACATAGGATAGATATGGCGTTTCTCGGGTGGTGGTTTTGTTGCAAGTACATGGGGATTCATGCCTAAATTTTACGTTATGGATAATACATTTTGCTTTATGATTAGGCCATATCAAAATCAGGTCAATCTCAGCAGACTATCAATTTAGTGAGGGTTCCGTGTGAATATTCCAATCAAAGACTGGCTAGTTAACTGTTTAATCATTATTGTCCTGCTAGTCATAGGTGGGTGCAAAACTTATCCACTGCTTACTACCGAGGGGGAGAAAATTCCGCATGATTATCTGATCGGGCCCGGCGATACATTGAACATTATTGTCTGGCGTAATCCGGAGATATCGATGAGTGTGCCGGTTCGACCGGATGGCAAAATCACGACTCCCCTGGTCGAAGATTTGCCGGCCAGCGGCAAAACCTCAACCGAACTGGCGCGCGATATCGAAGAAACGCTGTCGAAGTATTTGCAACAGCCGGTTGTCACTGTCGTGATCACTGGATTTGTCGGGCCTTTCAGCGAACAGATCAGGGTGATTGGGGAAGCTGCGCAACCCCAGGCGCTCCCCTATAGTGAAAACATGTCGCTGATGGATGTCATGATTGCTGTGGGCGGGTTGACCGACTTTGCTGCCGGCAATCGTGCCCGGATCATTCGCTATATCGATGGCAGCCAGCAAGAGTTCCGTGTCAGACTGGATGACCTGCTCCGGGATGGTGATATTTCCGCCAACGTGCCCATGTATCAGGGAGATGTGCTGGTCATTCCAGAAAGCTATTTTTAATTGTCAGTTCTATTTGGTCTGAGTATATGCATCATCGAAAGCGGGGTAATCCAAAATGGATGAATTGATCGCCCAATTGCTGATTTACATCAAGGGTGTCTGGAAGTACCGCTGGGTATCCGTTGCGGTTGCCTGGTTCGTGGCGATTCTGGGGTGGCTGTTCGTCTATCAGATGCCTGATAATTACCAGGCTTCTGCCCGGATTTATGTCGACACCCAAAGTATTCTTCGACCTCTGATGGCGGGCATGACCGTGGCGCCCAATCCCGAACAGCAAGTTAACATCATGAGCCGTACACTGATCAGCCGTCCCAATGTGGAGCGGATTATCCGTATGGTGGATCTGGATCTCAAGGTTACGAGTGATAGCGCAAAAGATAGATTGGTGACTTCGTTGATGAAAGATATCAAGCTTGCTTCAACCGGGCGGGATAATATTTTTACGATTGCATACGATGACAAGGATCCCGGGCTTGCCAAGGATATTGTGCAGGCGTTATTGACCATTTTTGTCGAAGGCGGTCTGGAGGGAAAACGCCAGGATTCGACTTCGGCCTTGCGTTTCATCGATCAACAGATTGCCGCCTATGAAGAAAAGCTGGTTGCGGCCGAAGCCGCGCTGACGGCCTTTAAGCAAAAAAATCTCGGTTTGTTGCCTGGGCAGGGGGATTATTACACACAGCTGGTGGCTTCAATGGAAGAACTGGAGAAAGCCAAGCTGGCGCTGGTCGAGGCTGAACAAGCCAGAGACGCGGTTAAAAGACAAATCACAGGCGATGAGCCGGTGTTGCTGCTGGAGGCGAGCGAAATCTCACCGCAAAGCATCGTGAATCCGGAGATTGATTCCCGTATTCAGGCACTGAGTACCAATCTGGATAATCTGATGCTGAATTTTACCGACCAACACCCGGATGTGGTGGCAACCAAACGACTGATCTCTCAATTAGAAGAACGCAAAATCGAGGAAGCCAAGCTTGCTGGGACTGCCCATATGCAGGGTAAAAGTTACGATCCGATGATGCAGCAACTGAACATTGCTTTAACCGAAGCCGAGGCGCTGGTGGCTTCCATGAAGGCGCGTGTGGCCGAGTATGAGTCCCGATATGAACGGCTTAAATCGATGAGTGCCATGGTGCCTGCGGTGGAGGTGGAAATGCAGCAACTCAACCGTGATTATAATGTGAACAAGGCCAATTACGAGAAACTCCTGGAGCGCAGGGCTTCGGCCGAGATTTCCGGAGAAATGACATCCACGACAGGATTGATGTCGTTCAGGATCATTGATCCCCCTACCGTGCCGGATATGCCCTCGGGACCCGATCGCAGCAAATTCTTCACAATCGTCTTTCTGGGCGCTTTATTGGTGGGTGTGGGTATGGCTTTCATCATCAGTCAGATACGTCCAACTTTCCACAGCCAGGGCAGTTTGCGCGAGATAACGGGATTGCCAATTCTGGGAACGATTCCCATGATTTGGACTGAGCAAGAAAAGAAAAAACGGAAGGGACGTCTTTTCGCATTTGGAATTTCCCTGCTGATGCTGATGACCTGTTATGTGGTATTGATGGTTTATATGAATACACCGAGTGCGGCATTGGCACAGCCTTGATTTGGAAAGAGTGGATTGTTGTCAGTGCTGGCGAGTCATGGATAAATTCAGGTATTGGATGATGGAGGGGGCATGAGTCTTATCGAAAGAGCTGCAGGAAAACTGGATAAAAATAATCGTTCATCCAAGGCCACCCAAATGCCATTGCAAGAGGGCGACGCTTCATCATCGATTCCTTCGTCCTCCAAGTTGCTCGATAGCGCGCCTAACCCTGAAAGTGGAAAAGATGCTGAAACGCGCGGTATTACGCATGCGGCGAAACGTATAGAGATTGATCTGGATGGTTTGCACGATAAAGGTGTCGTCACACCACATCACACCAAGTCACTGGTGGCGGAGCAATTCCGGTTGATCAAGCGTCCACTGCTTTCCAATGCATTCAATGAAAATAGCGGGATCAAGAATGGGAACTTGATTATGGTGACCAGTTCATTGGCGGGCGAAGGGAAAAGTTTCTGCTCAATCAACCTGGCAATGAGTATCGCGATGGAAATGGATCATCGGGTATTGTTGGTTGATGCCGATGTGGCCCGGCCCTCGATTCCAAGAACACTCCGTTTTAATCCGGAAATGCCTGGCTTGCTGGATATTATTCTTGATCCGAAACTGGCGGTATCCGATGTCCTGATCAAAACCAATGTCGAGAAACTGACGTTGATTCCTGCCGGTGCAAGACATTCCCATGCCACTGAATTATTGGCAAGTCAGAGTATGCACGCCATTCTCGAAGAGCTCGCGCAACGTTATCATGACCGCGTGGTGATTTTTGATTCTCCACCGTTGTTGCTCACCAGCGAGGCGCGTGTGCTTGCAAGCCAGATGGGACAGATTGTACTGGTGGTGGAGGCGGAAAGGACCACTCAGCAGACTGTCAAGGAGGCCTTGCGGCAGATTGAAGCATGCGATGTGATTAATCTGATTTATAACAAGGCGCGCGCATCCCATAATGCTGGATACTACGGTTACTATTATTGATGAAAGCATTCAGCTACTTTAAGTATTCCTTTCATCGCATATATTTCTGGCTTGTTTGCCTGGCAGGTTCGGG
Organism: Nitrosomonas halophila; assembly: GCF_900107165.1. Taxonomy (GTDB): domain Bacteria; phylum Pseudomonadota; class Gammaproteobacteria; order Burkholderiales; family Nitrosomonadaceae; genus Nitrosomonas; species Nitrosomonas halophila. Next base: position 14,594 of record NZ_FNOY01000024.1, on the reverse strand, counting down.
TTACTGGGGATTGCAGGCGAATGCTGCCGAATGGAATATTCAACCTCGATTGACATTGAGCGGAACCTATACAGATAATATCGGACTCGGTGGAATCGGTGCCGGGTTTGGTGGGGTGGTTGGCGACGGCGGCGGGGATTTTGTCTCAGAAATCAATCCAGGCCTGGGGATCAGGGGCGAGGGCCGTCGCTTCAACACGAATATCAATTACACCTTGAATAATCTCATTTTTGCGAAAAGTGAGCGTGTACTGATGCGGCATTGGCTAAACGCCAATGGAACCGCCGAGATTATCAAAGAGCGCTTTTTTGTGGATGGGCGTGCGGCCATCAGTCAGCAGAATGCTTTTCTATTCGGCCCTCCTGCATTTGATAATACCAATTTGACCGGTAATCTCAGGGATATTCGTACCTGGAGTATCAGCCCCTATGCACGGCACCGGTTCAAGAATTTGGCTTCCGGTGAGTTGCGCTATGTCCGGAGTGCTGTCAGTTCGAGTGCACAACAGTTCTTTAGTAATACTATCGATTCGGTGAACCTTTCCATGAACAGCGGTTCAGCATTCAGAACACTGGGCTGGGGGATCAATTACAATCACACCAAAATTGACCGAGAACGTTCCGGTCTTAGTATGGGAACACTGGAGCTGGAGCGGAGTGCCGGTACGCTGCGTTATGTCATCACACCTCAATTCAGTCTGATTGGTACCGGTGGCTATGAGCGCAACAGTTTTATCTCGATCAGGGGCAAGTCTTCCAGTCATTTCTGGACAGCTGGTTTTTCCTGGGTGCCCACGACAAGAACCAATGTCAATGCATCGGCCGGACAGCGATTCTTTGGTAATACCTATGCAGCGTCGATTGATCATCGTACGCGCCGCACAGTCTGGAACTTGAGTTATCTGGAAGATATTACCACTTTTGGCCAGCAATCCATGTTGGGAGGGTCGATTATCGATCCAGGCGCTCTGGGGCAGTTTCTTCCCGGTCTCCAGGATGGCGGGCAATTACTCGATCAAGGTCTGCCACTTTCTTTTTCGGACCCAAACAATTTCCTGACCAATCGCCTGTTTCTGCTCAAACGCCTGCAGGCTTCGCTGGTACTTCAGGGCAAAAAAAATTCCCTGGTGTTTCGTGCCTACAATTTCTCCAGAAAGGCCTTTACACCGGATGAAGAAGACGAATCATTGATCGGGATCGGGAATGCGTTCCTCACCAGGAACACTACCCAGACTGGAGGGAATGTGCTGTTGAATCATCGCCTGACGGCATTGACCAGTGCCAATTTCAATTTTGGCTATACCCGGATTCGTTTCGGTATGACCGACCAGGATGATGATCTCTATATCTTCATGCTGAGCCTGAATAAGCGGATTACGCCCCATATCAATGGATTACTTCGCTATCGTCACCATCGTCGGTCATCCAACCGCAGTAATGCCGATTTCAGCGCCAATGCCATAACCGCTTCTGTGCGCATGAATTTCTAGAATTACTTAATCAGTTATGTATCTTTCCTATTACGGCTTTGCCGAGAAACCTTTTCAACTAAAACCTGACCCGAATTTCTTTTTTGGCAGCAAAGGGCACAAGCGTGCCGCGGCCTATCTTGAATATGGCCTGTCCCAAGAAGACGGCTTCATCATCATTACCGGCGAAGTAGGGGCCGGCAAGACGACGCTGATGCGTTATCTTTTTCAGAAGCTCGAGCGGGAGCGGATCGCTGCCGCGCAACTCGTGAGCACCCGGCTGGATCCGGATGATGTTTTACGGATGGTGACGGCCGCTTTTGGATTGCCGTATGAGAATCTGTCGAAAGCAGCTTTGCTGCTTGAACTCGAACAGTTCATGCGTCAACTCGACCGGGCGGGTAAGCGGGCGCTGCTGGTGGTGGACGAAGCGCAGAATCTTTCCCAGCAGACACTTGAAGAACTGCGCATGCTATCCAATTTTCAAACCGATGACCGGCCGCTGCTGCAGACCTTCCTGCTGGGCCAGCCTGAATTCAGGCGAACATTGCTGGGCAGTCAGATGCAGCAGCTCAGACAAAGAGTCATCGCCACTTATCATCTGGGTCCACTGGATCTGGACGAAACCAGAGCCTATATCGAGCACCGTTTGCAAAAAGCGGGCTGGGCGGGTAATCCTGCTTTTCAGGATGAAATTTTCGAAATCATTCACACTTATTCCGGGGGCATTCCACGCAAGATCAATTTGTTCTGTGATCGTTTGCTGATCATGGGGTGCCTGGAGGAATTGCAGTCGCTGGGCAGAGCAGAAGCAAATGAAGTGTTGCTGGATATACGACAAGAATTCGATCCTGTGGATGCTTTCGTAAACGATGACTAAACTGGCCTGATCAATATGATGCGTAACGCACTGACTATCGATGTGGAGGATTATTTCCAGGTATCGGCTTTCTCGCCCTATATCCCGAGATCGGAATGGGAGACGCTGCCTTGCCGGGTGGAACGTAACGTCGACCGGATTCTCGACCTGTTGGATGAAAACGATATCAAGGCAACTTTCTTCACCCTGGGTTGGATAGCGGAACGTTACCCGGCCATGGTGCAGCAGATCGTCGCCAACGGTCACGAGCTGGCGAGCCATGGGTATGCCCATCATCGTGTGACCGAAATGAATCCGGCACAATTTCGTGACGATATTATTCGCAGCAAGCAGCTGCTGGAAGATATCGGTGGCCTGCCGATAGCAGGTTATCGTGCACCCAGCTTTTCGATTGACGGCCATAATCTCTGGGCGCTGGATTGCCTCGAAGAGGCAGGCTATCGATACAGTTCAAGCATTTATCCGGTACGGCATGATCACTATGGCATGCCCGAAGCGCCACGCTTTGCTTTCCACCCCAACCCTTCAGGGAAATTGCTGGAACTGCCGGTTACCACGGTACGCATGTTTGGCCGTAATTTGCCCAGTGGAGGAGGCGGTTATTTCCGGCTTTGGCCCTATGCCGTTTCCCGCTGGTGCCTGCAGCGGGTCAATACGGTAGATCGCCAGCCAGTCATTTTTTATTTTCACCCCTGGGAAATTGATCCGGATCAGCCGCGTCAGCAGGCGATCAATTTCAAAACCCGTTTCCGCCACTATCTCAATCTGGGCCGCATGGAGAATCGGCTCGCCGCCTTGACCCGGCATTTTCACTGGGGGCGGATGGACCAGGTTTTCCTGAAGCAACTGACATGAGCATGGCCAATTCTGCTGTGCATGACCTAGTCAATCTATTGCCGGGTGGAATTTCAGATGTTTCCATTTTGCAAGCGGATAACCATGATGCCTGGGATGCATTTGTCGAGACCTGCCCGGAGGCCACCTTTTTTCACCGCGCGGGTTGGCAGCATGTGATCGAACGGGCATTCGGCCATAAAACCTGGTTTCTTTACGTTGAGAACGATGGCCAGATCCAGGGCATACTGCCACTGGCGGAAATCGACAGCCGGCTATTTGGCCATAGCCTGAGCGCTCTGCCATTCTGTGTCTATGGGGGTATCGCTGCGATCTCCTCGGGCGCGCGCAGCCGTCTCGATCAGGCCGCGCAGGCCTTGGCGAAACATCTCAAGGTGGATTACCTGGAATATCGGCACCTTCATCCCGTTCATCCGGATTGGCCAACCAAGGATTTATACGTCACTTTCCGCAAATCGATCGATCCCGATCCGGAACAAAACATGCTCGCCATTCCCCGCAAGCAGCGGGCGATGGTGCGCAAGGGCATCAAACATGGACTGCAAAGCCAGCTGGATGAAGGCGTTGAGCGCTTCTTTCAGGCGTATTCAATCAGTGTGCTGCGGCTGGGCACACCCGTTTTTTCGAAACGATACTTTCAACTGCTCAAGGAAACCTTTGGCAAGGATTGTGAATTACTGGTGGTGACCAAAGAGGATCAACTCATCAGTGCTGTCCTGAGCTTTTATTTTCGGGATGAAGTGTTGCCCTATTACGGTGGAGGAACCGATGCCGCGCGTGATCTGGCAGGCAATGACTTCATGTACTGGGAGTTGATGCGCCGTGCCTGTGAACGCGGCTATCGGGTGTTCGATTTCGGCCGCAGCAAACGTGATACAGGCTCCTACAGTTTCAAAAGAAACTGGGGATTCGAGCCGCAACCACTCTTTTACGAATACCAGCTTCATCGCCTCCAGTCCATTCCCGAGCACAATCCGCTCAACCCCAAATATCAATTGTTCATCAAAGCCTGGAGAAAACTGCCGTTGCCTCTCGCAAACCGGATTGGCCCCTATATTGTGAAAAATCTGGGCTAGCCAAGCATGCAGGGACTGCTCTATCTGACGCACAGGATTCCTTTCCCGCCCAACAAGGGTGACAAAATCCGTTCGTTTCACTTGTTGCAACATCTGAGCAAGCGCTACCGTATATATCTGGGTACCTTCGTCGATGACGAAAAGGATTGGCGATACGCGCAGGAAGTGAAAAGTTACTGCCAGGCAAGCTGCCTGGTGCCGCTCAATCCAGTGGCAGCTCGTCTCCGCAGCCTGCCCGCACTATTAGGCAACCAACCGTTGACGCTGGCTTACTATCGCAACCGCCAGCTTCAGCGGTGGGTAGAAGAGACGCTGCAGAAAGAAGCAGTGCAGGATGCGGTGGTATTTTCTGCAGCCATGGCGCAATTTCTCAGCCGTGCGGCACATATCCGGCGCATCATCGATTTTGTCGATGTGGATTCCGATAAATGGCAGCAGTACGCACTGTCCAAGGCCTGGCCTTTCAACTGGCTGTACCGCCGCGAATCCGCATGCCTGCTCGATTATGAACGAAAAGTGGCCAGTGAATTCGATAGCGCAACGTTCGTCTCGGAAAAGGAGGCCGGCTTATTCAAGCAGCTTGCGCCGGAAGCAGCGCATAAAACGACCTTCTTCAATAACGGTGTCGACACCGATTTCTTTTCACCAGCGGAGAATTATGCCAATCCCTATCCAGTGGGTGCGAGGCCGCTGGTTTTCACCGGTGCCATGGATTACTGGGCCAATATCGATGCGGTCAACTGGTTTGCACATGCGATTTTTCCCAAAATCCGCACGCGCATGCCGCAAGCGGTTTTTTATATCGTTGGCGCCAGGCCCGCCAAGTCGGTGCAGGCCCTGGCTGATCTGCCAGGTGTCACGGTGACTGGCGGCGTCAAGGATATTCGCCTCTATCTGCAGCATGCCTGGATTGCTGTTGCGCCCCTGCGCATCGCACGGGGCATACAGAACAAGGTATTGGAAGCCATGGCCATGCAGAAACCGGTAGTGGCTTCCCTGCAAGCGATGGAAGGCATCAACGCTGTACCGGATGAGGAGCTGTGTGTCGCAGAAAATGCAGAACAGTTCGTTGAGCAAGTACATGCCTTACTCGAAGCGCACGCGCGGCGGACCACCATAGGGCTGGCAGCCAGAAACCGGGTGCTGCAGGCTTATAACTGGTCGCACAGCCTGGCCCGGATCGATGCGTTGCTTGAGGATGGCCACAGCTCCAAGACACGGAATGAATAACCTGTCGATTTCTGCCAGAATATTTGGACACCGCAGCCATGAATATACAGATTAGCTCGCAGCCTGCTACACCTAACCATACTGCCATGCGGCGCGGCGCGGCAGTATGGATCACAGTACTTACAATCATACTGGTGCTGTGGATTTATCGGGAAGTCGCCGGGTCGATCGTGGCCACCTGGCTGAGCTCCGATACCTACGCACATGGTTTCCTGATCGTGCCTTTCAGTCTTTATATGATTTGGCAACGTCGCCACCAGCTGGCGGCAGTCGATTTCCGTCAGGATTACTGGCCTGTGCTGCTGCTGGCAGGGCTTGGGTTTGGCTGGGTCTTGGCCTCGATTGCCAGCGTGCTGGTCGTTCAGCAATATGCCCTGGTCGCGATGATAGCGTTAATTGTCTGGGCCATGCTTGGCAGGCAGCTGTTTACTGCACTGATATTTCCGCTGGCCTATCTTTTGTTTGCCGTACCGTTTGGCGAGGCACTGATCCCCCCGTTGATCGACTTCACTGCCGACTTTACCGTCGGTGCGCTCCAGTTGACTGGCATTCCGGTCTATCGCGAAGGGAATTTTTTCAGCATTCCGAGTGGCAACTGGTCTGTGGTCGAGGCCTGCAGCGGCGTGCGCTATCTGATTGCATCGGTCACACTGGGAACACTTTATGCCTATTTGACTTACCACAGCCTCACCAGGCGGCTGGTTTTCATTGGGCTCTCGATTATCGTGCCGATCATCGCCAACGGCCTGCGCGCTTACATGATCGTCATGATCGGCCACTTGAGCGATATGCAGCTCGCAGTCGGCGTGGACCACCTGATTTACGGCTGGATATTTTTTGGTCTGGTCATGTTGCTGTTGTTCTGGATTGGTGCATTCTGGCGGGAAGACCATCTCGATACAGGGCCCACACAAAATCCTGCTCCCGCTGCCCGGCAGGCAGCGGCTGTCTCGAGGCAGGGAACATTCGGCATGGCTGTCTTGGTGGTGACGGTGGCGGCCATCTGGCCAGGTTATGTGATCTACCTGGATACACAGCAGAGCCGGCATCCTGTGCCGGCAATTCACATCACGGACGCTAGCGGACAATGGGTGCAGGATGTCTCGCCACTTTCAGACTGGATGCCAAGTTATGTCGGTACGCCGGCCCACTATGTCAGCCATTTCCGTAACGATCAGCAACGCGTGAGCTTGTATATCACTTATTATCGCAATCAACAGCAGGGAAATGAGTTGATCAACTCCGGTCACATGCTGGTTGCTGATAAACTCACCGGTTGGCGTCGTCTGGACGACGGCAGCAAGGCCATCCCAATGCCGGCCAACAATTTTTCAGTTAACCAGAGTCAACTGCATGGGCCGTCTGGCCGCCTGCTGGTTTGGAGATGGTACTGGCTAATCGATCGCGAAACGACCAGCCCCTACCTGGCAAAACTATGGCTTGCAATCAACCAGATTCTGGGCAAGGGTGATGACGGCGCGGAAATTATCGTTGTGACCGACTACGATAGTGATTCCGAAGAAGCCGCCCCAGTGTTGCATCAATTCCTGTCGGACATGATGCCTGCCATTTCCGCAGGCCTGCATGCAGCCAGACAGGCGGACAATTGAACAGGACATGATCAAAAACGGTGAACCCCCACTGATTGCACATATCATCTACCATCTGGGTGTAGGGGGACTCGAGAACGGCCTGGTCAACCTGATCAATCACATGCCCGAGGCACGTTACCGGCATGTCATCATCTGTCTCAAAGGCTATTCGGAATTCCACAAACGCCTGCATCGGAAGGATATCGAGATCATCGCACTGAACAAACGCGAAGGAAACGATCTCCGTTACTATGGCAGGCTGTTCAAGCTGCTCAGGCAGCTCAAACCCGCGATCGTGCACACTCGCAACCTGGCCACCCTCGAGACACAGCTGGTGGCGGTTGCGGCAGGTGTCAAAGCCAGAGTGCATGGCGAACATGGCAGGGATGTATTCGACCTGGAAGGAAAAAACAGGAAATACAATCTGCTGCGCAAACTGATCCGTCCATTTGTGCACCGCTATATCGCAGTCAGCAAGGATCTAGCCAGCTGGCTGGTCGAGACGATCCAGGTGCCTGCGGCACGGGTACATCAGATTTATAATGGGGTGGAGCAATCACGTTTTCACCCGGATAATATCGCCCCGGTTGAAGCCTTCCCGGCAGGTTTTTTTCAGGACCAGCCATTCGTGATCGGCAGCGTGGGCAGAATGGCGGCCGTCAAGGATTATCCCTCCCTGGTGCAGGCATTCCTGCTGTTGCGCGAGCGCGTGCCGGACAACGGCAGGCGGTTACGGCTAGTCATCATCGGGGAGGGTGTCGCGAAAGCGCAGTGCATAGACATGCTGCATGCAGCCGGCGCCGAGCATCTTGCCTGGTTGCCCGGTGAGCGTGACGACATTGCGCAGCTGATGCGGGCCATGCACTTATTCGCATTGCCTTCACTGGGTGAGGGTATTTCCAATACCATTCTTGAAGCGATGGCCAGCGGTCTGCCGGTTGTGGCGACGCGGGTGGGGGGCAATGCCGAGCTGGTTCGGGAAGGCGAGACCGGATGGCTGGTGCCCCCAGGCAACCCGGCGACGCTGGCCGATGCGCTGTACAGGTACTATCAGGATGAAGCGCTGACAACCCGGCATGGTCAGCGGGCGCGCGAAGTGGTCGAACGGCAGTTCAGCATGCGTGCCATGACCAATGGTTACCTAGCGGTTTACGATCGCCTGCTGGGTCACGAGACTTCCGCAATTTCCAATGAATTCACCAACTGAAAGGGTAGGGATATGTGTGGCATCGTAGGCATTTTCGACATGCGCGCCGGCAGCGAGATCGACCGTAAATTACTGGACAGCATGAATCAGACCCAGACCCATCGCGGACCCGACGAAGGCCAGCTGCATACAGAGCCTGGTTTGGGCTTGGGTCATCGCCGATTGTCCATCATGGATATATCCAGCGGCCAGCAGCCATTATTCAACGAGGATGGCAGTGTTGTCGTGGTATTCAATGGCGAAATCTACAATTACCGCAAATTGGCCGAAGAATTGACTGCACTTGGTCATCAATTCCGCACCCACTGTGACACCGAAGTGATCGTGCATGCCTGGGAGGAATGGGGAGAGCGTTGTGTACAACGGTTCAGTGGCATGTTTGCATTTGCAGTCTGGGACCGCAATCAGCAGATTCTTTTCATGGCGCGCGACCGGCTCGGCATCAAGCCGTTCTACTACAGCCTGCTCGATAACGGCTTGTTTCTGTTTTCATCCGAGCTCAAGGCGCTGCTGGCCCATCCACAATTTGACAGAAGTCTGGATCCCCTCGCGATAGAGGAATATTTTGCCTATGGCTACATTCCCGAGCCGAGAACCATTTTCAGCCAGGCACGCAAGCTCGAACCCGGCTATTCACTGCTTTTGCAGCGTGGGCAAATGGCCATACAATCGCATATTTACTGGGATGTGCCATTCTCAGCTTCCACGCCGCCCATGAGCGAACAGGAGGCCGAGGAGGAACTGGTGCTGCGTTTGCGCGGCGCGGTGGACAGCCACTTGATGAGCGAAGTGCCGCTGGGCGCATTTCTCTCCGGTGGCGTCGACTCCAGTGCCGTGGTCGCCATGATGGCCGGTCTCGTGAAAGAGCCGGTCAACACCTGCTCCATTGCCTTTGCCGATTCGGCCTTTGACGAATCACGTTACGCTCAGCAAGTGGCCAATCGTTACCAGACGCGCCATTTTGTCGAACAAGTCGAACAGGATGATTTTGATCTCATCGACCGCTTGGCCGCGCTGTATGATGAACCCTTTGCTGACAGCTCCGCCATTCCCACCTACCGGGTCTGCGAACTGGCCAGAAAGCATGTGACCGTGGTGCTATCGGGAGATGGCGGCGACGAGAATTTTGCGGGCTATCGCCGCTATCGTTGGCATATGATGGAAGAGCAGTTGCGATCCAGGCTGCCCATAGGCGTACGCAAGCCGTTATTCGGCTTGCTTGGTGCGGTGTATCCCAAAGCGGACTGGGCGCCGAGATTTTTACGTGCCAAATCTACTTTTGAAGCACTGGCACGCGATTCTGTGGAAGGCTATTTCCACAGTGTTTCCATTCTCGGCGACAAGCTGCGCGCGCAATTGTTCGCACCAGGCTTTCGCCGCAACCTGCAGGGATACCGGGCAGTTGAAGTATTGCGTAACCATGCGGTCAGAAGCCCAACTCGGGAACCATTATCGCTGGTGCAATACCTGGATATCAAAACCTACCTGGTCGGCGACATCCTGACCAAAGTGGACCGTGCCAGCATGGCCCACTCACTCGAGGTGCGTGTGCCGCTGCTGGATCATGAGCTGGTTGAATGGGTGTCCGGGTTGCCAGCTTCCCTGAAATTGCGCCACCAGGAAGGAAAGTACATTCTCAAGAAATCACTGGAGCCGTATTTGCCGCACGAAGTGCTGTACCGAAACAAAATGGGTTTCGCGGTTCCACTTGCCAGCTGGTTCCGGGGCCCCCTGCGCGAGCGCGTGCACAAGGCGCTGCTCGGCAAGACATTGGCCGATACGGGTATCTTCAACATGGCGTTCATCCAGACCATGCTCGATCAGCACCAATCCGGGCGGCGGGACTATAGCGCGCCTATCTGGACCTTGCTGATGTTCGAATCTTTCCTGCGCAACATTTTCAGTCAGGCAAGCCCGGCTTCTACCGCGCGGGAGCGGAAGGTCGCCTAAGGGCGCGCTTGCACACCCCCAAGCCTGAAAAAATGTATGGGACATACAAAAACGGCCCGTTTGTAATAAAAACTGAGAACACTGACCGCAAACCCGGAAGAAGTTATGCTGAATGTTTTTCTGACTGTCGATACCGAGATATGGCCCTATGCGGAAGGGTGGCCGGTGCACGCCTTGTCGCCGGACAAAACCACATTCGATGCAGAAATCGCCGCCTGCCTGTATGGCCGGACTCTGGATGGCGACTTCGGCTTGCCATACCAGATCGAGCAGCTTAACCAGCATGGATTGAAAGCGACTTATTTTCTGGAACCCCTGTTTGCCGATCGTGCCGGCAGCCACCACCTTGCCGCGCTAGTGCAGCTGATCCAGGAAAACGGCCAGGAGGTCCAGCTGCATCTGCATACCGAATGGCTCAGCGAAATACAGGATCCCAGCATTCCTGCCCACTTCAGGCAATATATGCATCAATTCACGCTGGATGAGCAGACTGCATTGATTGCAAAAGGCGTGCGCAGCCTGCAGACAGCCGGCGTGGCCGCCGTGCATGCTTTCCGTGCCGGCAGCTATGGCGCCAACCAGGCCACCCTGCGCGCGGCTGCACGGAACGGGCTGTTGTTCGATACCAGTTGCAATCCCTGTTATCTGGGCAGGGATTGTCAGATCGATCCGGGCCGGCCTATGCTGCAGCCATTCAAGATGGAAGATGTCTGGGAATTTCCGGTTTCCTTTTTCCAGGACTATCCCGGTCACCGGCGCCATGCGCAATTGGCTGCCTGCTCTTTCGACGAGATGAAAACCGCCTTGCTGGATGCCTGGAAAGCGGGCTGGCATGCGTTTGTAATCGTCCTGCACAGCTTCGAGTTGGTCAAGAACAGAACGCCAGCTGCACTTTGCCAGCCGGATAAGCGGAATATCGATCGTTTCCATAAGCTATGCCAATTCCTGGCCGGGCATCCGGACAAATTCCGGACAGCACAATTTTCCGAAATGGATCCAGCGGCCATACCCGGGGTCGAACCGGCCCAAGCGCTCCGTTCCCGCCCGCACCACACGGCCTGGCGCTATGCCGAGCAGGCGCTATCGAGGTTCGTCTAATGGAAAAGTGGATCAAGCAACCGATCGACTTCATCAGCCGCCTCGGCGAAATCAAACTGTTCAGCCGGCGATTGAATGCCTGTGTGCTGAGAACGCACTTTACCGAATTGCCCGCGCAGGCCGAAATCCCGCCGGAATTGCCTGCTTGGTTTGCTCAAGCTATCGATGTTGCCATCATGCGCTCCCATCCGCTGGCGGCGCCACTGTCGGTTCTGGGCATCCTGCCGCAAGCGATCCGTTATGTGCCGGCCAGTTATCAGCGCTACTGGGTCGCACTCGATGGCGGGTTCGAAAGCTACCTGAAAAAGTTCTCCGCCAAATCCCGCAATACGCTCATGCGCAAAATCAGAAAATTTGCCGAATTTTCCGGTGGCGAGATCGACTGGCGGGAATACCGCCAACCGGCACAAATGCAGGTATTTCATCAACTGGCAATGGAGGTTTCCCGCAAAACCTATCAGGAGCGCCTGCTCGATTGTGGCCTGCCATCCGACCAGCCATTCCAAGCCCATATGCTGGCGCTGGCTGCAGAGGATCGGGTGCGTGGCTACATTCTGTTCTATCAGCAAAAACCGATCGCCTATATCTATTGCCCGATTCACGCCGGAGTCGTGCTCTATGAATACGTTGGCCATGATCCGGAATATCAGCGCTGGTCACCTGGCACCCTGTTGCAATACTTCGCACTGCAATGCCTGTTTGCGACAGACAACGTCAAAATCTTTGACTTCACCGAAGGGGAGGGCGCACACAAGGCATTCTTTGCGACCCATGCGCAATATTGTGCGGATATCTATTATTTCCGGCGCAACCTGCGCAATCTGGCCAGCGTACTGTTGCATGCAGGCATCGGGGCCACATCGAGTGGAATTGTCCGGTTGCTGGATAAGCTGCGATTAAAGGCGTATATCAAAAAAATGCTGCGTTCTACTGCATAGCCGTACTACTTATTCCCCCGAAGACGCCTTTATGTCTCTGCAAAGAAGTAAACGTCCTGATGCAGCGTCTCATCCGCCGCCAACTGGAGAAGATTGGGCATGGCAGGACCTGGATTTTTTCGATTCCACCGCGCGTAGCGAGGCTTTGCTCGTTCTCAAGGATTTTCTCCGGGATCATCCCGAAGCAACCATGGATCATGATCCCGATTGGCTCCATAGCAAATGCGGCCAAGACAAATCGGTCAAAATTTTTGTCTGCCATGCGCCAGATGGCCGGTTGTCTGGCTATGCACCGTTTTTTGTGCATCCCTCCAGCTTGAGCTTTGAATTGTTCGGGATTGCGCTTTGGGAATTCCCGATTCGCCGTTACAGCATGACAGCAGGCCCTTTGTTGTCACCCGGCGTCAGTGCCGGGAAAGTGCTGCCCAGTCTATTCGATCACTTATGGCAGACACTTGGGCGCCGTGAAACCCTGTTCGGGCTGGGTGTCGAGCTGGATTCCGCTTTTGGCCGATTCATTCAGCAGCACCCCGGTCTACGGGAAAAATACCAGTTGCTTCCTTCGGGAAAAGCCTATCGAAGACGATTGATCGCATTGCCTGCCAGCTTCGATCAGTACATACAGGGCCTCAGCGCCAATACCCGCAAGGATATCCGGCGCACACTGCGTCAATTTGAACAGGATTCCGCCATCACTGTTTCCTATCGGGTATATACCGCCCCTGAAGAGGTATTGGAATTTCTGCCACTGGCGCAAGCGGTATCGGATAAAACCTATCAGCGGAATTTGCTTGGTCTCGGTATCTGCGACAATCCGGAAACACGCCGCAATCTGACGATCGCTGCAGAAAATGGCTGGATGCGCAGCTATCTTCTGATCTGCAACCAGCAACCGGTGGCCTTCCAGCATGGCTACCTGCATGGCAATACCTACTATGCGGAACAAACCGGCTATGATCCGGCCTGGGCGAGGAAATCTGTCGGCACCATCATGCAAATTTACCGGATCCGTGACCTGATCGACAAAGGAGTTGCCCGGCTCGATTTTCTGTACGGCGATAACGAGAAAAAGAGAAGTCTGTCCAACACCTATCGTGAAGAACGGAACTTTCATCTGATACCCCGTAAATTTCCGCTCGGATTACTCGCTTATGGCCTGCACGGATTCAATACAGTTAGCGAGCTGATGGGGGACTTTATCGAGCGATGGGGGCTGAAATCGAAAATCCGCCGTATTCTCCGCCAACGATCAACCAACCAGGATTGATCTGAAATTCAACCCGTTGGGTGTGTTTCATACACCATTACATCTGTCTGGTGGCCATGATCGAGATGCCGGTCCTGCGTGGACAATGCGTCAGCAATAGCCGCCCGGACGTGCTGGTCGCGATCCAGCCCGTCCGGGACCAGCCACATTTTCTGAAAGTATTCAGCGAGGCGGCATTGGTCGAGCGGATATGGGTCACGATTCTCGAATACCCACGCTTGTGGATGTCTTTGCACACCTTCTCTATCAGGCATGCCGCCGTTCCCATGCCACGATATTGTGGATAGGTAAACAGATAGCCCAGAAAGACATCCCCCGGTGCCAGGCAAATATCCAGATTCGTCGGCGAATCGACATGCACCACAGCGCTGCGGTTGATGTTCACCTGTGAAACGACGCCTGTACCGTCAATCAACGCATAGACCCCCGTATCGCTATGGATGAGTTTGGCGACACCTTGGCCGCATTGCGAATCGAGTTGTTCGATCAGCGCATGCGGATACAGGGCAAGATCCCGGCTAGTTTTCAGGGAAATGAAATGGAAGGCGTGCTGCGCACAAATGTCCTGGATCGGTTTGGGCTGCAGCATGTGCTGTTGAGCCAGATCCATTGAGTAGAGAAAATGCACCTCCACCCGGAACAGCTTCTTGACAGCCCAGAATGCCGCTGCCTTGAACCCTCCCTTGGATTTCAGCCGCGCCAGTTTTTCTTGCCAGCCATTCATGCTTTCGAGTTTGTCAGCCATGCAATTACCATTGGTGTGCACCGGAGATTATTGACACCGGTCTCTGCTTCAGGAACCGGATGTAAAAATAATATACCTTTCAATCATTCTCAGTTTCATTGTGCCCCCGCATCCATTCCGTTACTACCGATTGAACGGTGCATGCGATGCACCCTTGTATATTAATAGTGAGCAGCAAACTTGCTCAACACTGTAAAGTAACAGCGTTTTCTGGGGAAGCCGTTGCACCCTGAGGTCTCGAACCTGTACGTAGATAGGCTCCCCACCCTCGTCATCCATATCGTGGAG
>NZ_FNOY01000025.1 GCF_900107165.1 Nitrosomonas halophila | reverse complement strand
AGGCAAACCCAAGCAAAATTCTTTTATCGATGCTTTATTGCGGATGGTTGCTTAAGGAAGAATGTAAAGTTTAGATCAAAACGGTGAAACTTCAGATTATAAAAACGCCTCCCATTATTGCCATCAGGATACTATTCAGCATTTTCGAGCTTCTCCAGTAATTGCTTAACCTTTTTATAGTTCCAGACACCAAAACCGGCCGCGCCGATCAATCCAGTCGTCGCCAGAAACAGCACTACGGCATCTGTTGAGCGATAGTTGTTAGCAGCCCATCCCAATAAGCCTAGTATCATGGCTATTGCAGTGAAAAACATTTTTTCATGAAATGAAATTTCGGCTTTTATTCTATCCAGCCTACCCATAGCAGACTACACCCTTTAATAAATTGGATCAATTTCCAGATAATCAGCGCCATAGCCCTGGCCGGGAATCAACACAAGATCTGACTCCTCTTCTGTTCTTGCAACCCCTTGGAACCACGAATGAACACAAATCCACACGAATACTTAAAAACCACTATGGTTGTATTACATTACATCTGCCGCCAGGTCAAACAATAATCATTTACCCCGCTGCATGTCATACATCAAATAAAGTTAGCCTTATCAATAAAAATTCGAGTGCATTCGTGTCCATTCGTGGTTTGCATTTGTATTGGGATTCACAAGCTCACCCCAACCTACCATCCTTTTGGCTGATCAGCTATACATTCAAGCAAGATCTGACCCCTCCTCTTCTGCCGAACTGTTTCATCAGGTTGGTGAGGCAGTCGATGAACTAGGTAAAAGAAGTAAAAGGGGACGAGTAAAAGGGTAGCGTCCCCTTTTGCAACGCAACTTCTAGGAACCACGAATGAACACCAATCTACACGAATATTAAAAACCACTGTAGTTGTATTACATCTGCCGCCAGGTCAAACAGCAATCATTTACCCCGCTGCATGCCATACATCAAATAAAGTCAGCCTTATCAATAAAAATTCGTGTGCATTCGTGTCCATTCGTGGTTTGCATTCGCATTGAGATTCACAAGCTCACCCCAGCCTACGGCCCTGCAAAATTTTAGCGTCACTTATCTTTTTTGGAGTAATCTTTCCACGCATCATATGCAAGATAATAGATAAAAATTATAAAAACGCCTCCCATTATTGCCATCAGGATACTATTCAGCATTTTCGAGCTTCTCCAGTAATTGCTTAACCTTTTTATAGTTCCAGACACCAAAACCGGCCGCGCCGATCAATCCAGTCGTCGCCAGAAACAGCACTACGGCATCTGTTGAGCGATAGTTGTTAGCAGCCCAACCCAATAAGCCTAGTATCATGGCTATTGCAGTAAAAAACATTTTTTCATGAAATGAAATTTCGGCTTTTATTCTATCCAGCCTACCCATAGCAGACTACACCCTTTAATAAATTGGATCAATTTCCAGATAAGCAGCGCCATAGCCCTGGCCGGGAATCAACACAAGATCTGACTCCTCTGCTGTTCTTGCAACTTCTTGGAACCACGAATGAACACCAATCCACACGAATATTAAAAACCACTGTAGTTGTATTACATCTGCCACCAGCTCAGATATCGATCATTTACCCCGCTGCATGCCATACATCAAATAAAGTCAGCCTTATCAATAAAAATTCGTGTGCATTCGTGTCCATTCGTGGTTTGCATTCGTATTGGGATTCACAAGCTCACCCCAACCTACCATCCTTTTGGCTGATCAGCTATACATTCAAGCAAGATCTGACCCCTCCTCTTCAGACTTACCAGATTATTCTTCCGATAATTTATAAACTGCGAAGAGCAACAGCGCTGCCGTCAACACGGCAATGCCGATAATCGCCAACAAACCCGGACTCATTTCTATAATTCCTTTATCTCTTTTGTTTTCTAAGGTAAAAGGGTAGCGTCCCCTTTTTACCCTGGCGCACCATTAAAAAACCCTGTCCCTCTTGCAAGGGACAGGGTTCTAAGGCTTTGCCTGCGGCGAAATCGCTTGTGGCGGGTTTCGCCTCAAGCACCCACTGATAGGCGAGTGCTTGGCTCCGGTTAGGGAGATTAGGCGATCAGATCAGTTGCACCACCTACATCTGCGGCAGTCACACCAGTGAAGGTGATGAAGACGTCGCCGTCGCCGTAGGTAAGGTCGCCACTTTCTTCAACAGCATGCACGGTGTTATTAAAGACGAAGATACCATCAACAAAACTATTAAGGTAGGCCTCGGTCACCGCAGTATCTGCAACGGCAGTGCCAAGAGCGCTGGTCAGGAAAGCAGCGATACCAGTGGCACCGCCGCCTACAGCAAAGTTGGTACCGGTAAACGATGCAGTTGCAACATTATCATCACCCACGCTGAAATCAGTAATGGTCACACGCAGTGCGCCAGCTGTCGCTCCGATCTCGATGACATCATCGCCGAGGCCGGTGGTCACTGTGAAGGCAGCCTTGGTGCCAACACCACCACCCGCAACTTCGATAACATCATCAGCAATACCACCGGAAACGGCACCAGAATTGCTGGCGGTCACGGAAACATTGTTGGCGCCCAGTGCCGAGCCTGTGAAAGTGGCCGTTTCTGCGTCGATTTCAACAGTTGTACCAGCACCACCTACTGTACCCAACGCGCCCGAGGCGTCAACCGTAACGGTTTTCGCATTCAGTGCACCCAGCTCAATGTTACCTGCTGTACCGTTGGCATCGATGGTGATGGTACCAGTTTTGTCAGCACCATCGTCTGCAACAGTTACATTGCCAATGTCAACATCACCCAGTACACCTGCGACATTCACATTGATGGCCTGACCTTTGTCGGTGTCAATAGTGCCGATCACCAGTCCTGCCGCCAAGCCTTCGGCGCTAACGGCAATATTGTAATCCACATCAGCTGCGCCCAAGTTGCCCAGAGTGACCTGCGCATCACTCCCTGCGCCCGACAGTTCAACGTTGGCAACTTTAGCCAGGTTGATGCCCGTTGCATCGAAGTGCTTGGCGCTGTTGACGGTCAGGGCCTCCAGGCCAGCCAATGAGCTGCCAGTCAGAGCAAAGCCACCCGCGTTGGTTACCACCAAATCGGTCAGCTTATCTGCCTGCAGATTAACGATGTTGTCTGTGTCCGCGTTGGTATCGGTGAATACTGCGGAAGTGGCTGCCGCCAAAGAAATAGCACCGGTGTTATATTCACCAGCCAGATCTGCTGTGAAGGACTGGGCCGCAGCTGCGGTAATACCACCTGTCAGCGTGTTGTACTGGTCTACAGTGAGATCCACACTGCTGGTTTTGTTGAAAGTCGTCGCTGCAGCTGCAGTCGTCGGAGTGGCTTCGGTTCCGCCCGTGACATTCAGAGTAGTTGAGCCGGAGTGGTCGGATACAACAGTACCAGCTGCATCCCCATTGAGAGTGACATTCAGGTCTGCTGCACCCATGTTGGCAAAGGTCGCATCGTTACCAGCGCCCTTAACGACCAGATTCTCAACACCCGATGCATTGGTTGCAGAGAAAGTCGTTGTAACCCCATCGATTTCAACGGTTTCGACATCACTCATCTGATACTGAACCGTACCAAGAACGCCGGTCAGCGCCAAGGTGTCATCCCCTGCGCCGCCATTGATTTCGGCGTTAATCGCCAGATCGCCAGCACCCGCACGGATAATGTCGTCGCCCGCACCGCCTGCTACTGAGGTTACACCGGTCGCGTCAGCCAGATTCACATCGAGCGCGCCAGTCAGGCCGGAAGCGTTGATGGTCTTGACGCCCGTGCCGATGGCGTTGAGTTTCAGCGAACCTTCGCCCGCGGCGGTCAGCGCCTTGGCATCGTTGGAGCCCAGCCCTACGACGTTGGCGCCAGTCGCGGTGATATTGACTTCTTCGATACCGTTGGCGGTAACGGTGACAGTCGCTTCAGGGGTGGTCACTGTGCCGGCCTCGTCTTTGACTTCAGCAGTTCCGACGTTGCTCAGACCCAAGGCCAGCGCATCGGCAGTACCGCTCGTCACGCCAGTCGCATAAGCGATGGTGGTAGCACCGCTTGCACGGTCGATCAGGTTAACCGCGGCATCGGTTGAGCCCAGGTCAGACAGATTGACAGCGCCAGTGAGGTTGTAGGCTTCAACACCTTCCACTTGCCTGGCAGCGAAAGAGCGCGCGATGGTCCCGGAATTGGTCAGGTTAACGTTTTCAACATTTTTCAGGAAGCCGTCACCAGAGAAACCAGTGAAGTTGCCCTGCATATCCACATTCAAGGTATCTGTGCCTTCGCCACCATCGATCTGGTCGCCAGCGTCCAGCGTGCGCGCGGAAGACAGGGAAGAGGCGACACCTTCGATGATGTCGTCGCGCTCGGTGCCTTCGATTATGTCAGTGCCTGATGTAAGCGTGAAAGTTTCGCCAGGTTCGCCAGGTTCGTCGGCGTCGACGATATCTTTCACATGTTGCAGCGCATCTTCTTCGCTAGCAGGAAACTCACTGGTCACACCTTCAAACAACGCCTGTGCACCCGCCACCCCGGCAATCGTAGCGTAATTGTCGGCATGCACCGAGGCCACCAATGCTTTGTTGTTCAGCAGGGCGGAATAGGGTGCGAAGGCTTCGTTGGTGGTGTTGTCCAGGAATGTGACGGCTTCCAGCACGATCGCGCCAAAGCCGGCACCGCCTTCGATGCGGGCGGTGAAGAATTCCGCCGCCATGGTGGCAGGGCTGCCCGCTTCATCATCCGGGGTCAGGCCAAAGTTTTCCAGCAACACGCCGACTTGGTCGGCTGTGGTGGTCTTGCCGCCCATGACGTCATTTTTAAACTGGTTGGTGTTCGCCAGAATATCGGCCAGTTGCGCCATGCTGACGCCGGCCTCGACGGCTTGTGACAGATCATTCAGGATGGCACCACCCGGTGCGCCATTGAACAAGCCTGCCACAATCTTGAGAACTTGATCTCGTTCTGTTTGAGAAATAGCCATAATCAGAGCTTCCTTTTCAAAATAAAGTTAAAAAAACGTGTGCAGCGACAAAGCCGGAACCGTGCAGCAACCAGCAATAGTATATAAGACAGAAGATCCCTTGCGAACCGCGAAACAAGGCGCTTTCAGTATCCCAGTTTGCCAGTTTGCCAGATTGCATGTTTCATGACAATGACAAATATCACAACACACGGGAAGGCTTGTCCACATCCTACTCTTTGCTATCAGAAAACGCACCTTCTGACAAGTTGTAGCGATTCTGCCGAAAAAAAAACTTGTATGCAAGGCAATGTTTGATTGCAGCCGCTGATTGTTGCGTTTTAGCAACAAATACTCTACGGCCGGTTTAATAATTTATTTAGCCACCCATTCGCGGCAGACTCTGCAAACGGTTATAAGCATTGGAATTTTTTTTTCAACCACGAATGGACACGAATGCACACGAATAGAAAAACCCTTTCGGTTGCCTTTCCTATTAGACTCGATCAGCCATCAATTTTTTTCCTGTTGCGTGGAAAAAATCAAGCGTTGCAACCGTTATCAATAAAAATTCGTGTGTATTCGTGTCCATTCGTGGTTCCCTTCTCATTTAATCAATTCATCGCAGTCTGCGCGCATTCGACAAGGTTATCGGCGCCCGTGGTATGATAACGGGCTCTGACAGCCCTGCATTTACCCTGAATTCATACCATGACCACACCTGAGGAAGTCGTTCAATATTTGCGGGCGCACCCGCAATTTTTCGAAGAACATGCCGAGTTGATGGAGTCGATCCGTCTGCCGCATCCGTATGAAGGCCGGGCGATTTCGATCAATGAGCGGCAGGTGGTGATGCTGCGGGACAAGAACAGCTTGCTGCAGGACCGCTTGCAGGAGCTGATCGATATCGGCGAGCGCAACGACATCATCGGCGACAAAATGCATCGCCTGACGGTTGCGCTGCTCGGGTTCGATACCTTCGCCGAAACGCTGCATGGGTTGCAATATCATCTATGCGAGGATTTCTCGATTCCGCATGTCGCGCTGCGCTTGTGGCAGCTTGATGCGCCCGATCTGCAGCTGCCTGCCCCGGCTTCCGAGCCGGTCAGCGAGCAGGTGCGCATTCTCGCCATGGGCATGACGCAGCCTTACTGTGGCCCGCAGGCTGCCGACGAGATCAGGCAATGGTTCGGCAAGGATGCCGAATACCTGCAGTCGTTCGCCATCATGCCCCTGAAAAAACAGCGCAATTTCGGCCTGCTGGTGATGAGCAGCCCGGAAGTGGAACGGTTCTATCCCGATATGGGTACCCTCTATCTGGAACGGCTGGGCGAGCTGGTCAGCAGCACGCTCGCGCGGCTGATGGCGCCCCACCCCGGAGCCGCCGCGCATGACTCCAGCGCATGAGCAGCCAGCCCCCGTTCTGCCACCGCTCGTTCAGGCTTATCTCGCCTATCTTGCGACGACCCGCAAGCTCGCCCCGCTGACACAGGCCAGTTATCAGCGCGACCTGTCCGCTCTGGTGCGCTGCATGGCGGCGCACCGGTCATCTCCGGCCGACGACCAAGCCCTGCGGCAGCTGAAATCACATGACATCCGCCATTTTGTCGCCCGCCTGCATGGCGGCGGCCTGTCCGGCCGGAGCCTGGCGCGGATGCTGTCGGCCTGGCGTGGTTTTTTCCGCTATCTGATCCGTCATCATCAGCACCCGGACGACCCCTGCCAGGGGGTGCGCGTGCCCAAATCCCCCAAGATGCTGCCGCACGCACTCTCCCCGGACGAAACCGCGCGCCTGCTGACTTTCGACCCCACCGATGCGCTCGCCACGCGCGATCTCGCGATGTTCGAGCTGTTCTATTCATCGGGCCTGCGCCTGACGGAACTGGCGCAACTGCAGCTGGCCGACATCGATTTTAACGAAGGCACGGTGCGCGTCGCCGGCAAGGGCAACAAAACGCGCATCGTGCCGGTCGGCAAACTGGCGCTGGAGGCGCTGCAAGCCTGGCTTGCCCTGCGCCAGGGCTGGCAAACGGCAGATGACACCACGCTGTTTCTCTCCCAGCGCGGCCGCCCCATCCACCCCCGCACGATCGCCTATCGCCTGCAACAACGCGCCCGGCAGCAAGGGCTGGATGACCGCGTCCACCCCCACGCACTGCGCCATTCGTTCGCCTCGCATGTCCTGCAGTCGAGCGGCGACCTGCGCGCCGTCCAGGAAATGCTCGGCCACGCCAGCATCCGCAGCACCCAGGTCTACACCCACCTGGATTTTCAATACCTGGCCAAAATCTACGACCAGGCACACCCGCGCGCCAAAAAGAAACCGGAAAAACCGGAATAGAAAATGGCAGGGACAGAATCGCCCGCCTGGATGGCTTCGGTGATCATTCTTGATTCTTTGCAACCACGAATGGACACGAATAGTGAAAAATAGCTGCGGCTGTCTTTTATCCTCCACCAAACCGGTCATCACCCACTCGCCCGCCCCGTAGGGTGCACCCGTGCACCGGCTTTTGCTGCGCGGCGGCTGGCCGCCATGGGCCGGATGTTTGACGGTGCACAGGTGCACCCTTGCTGACTGCTGCGGCTTTTTCAACCGGCACCAGACCGGCTATCGCCCATCCACCCACCACACGATTAAACAAATAAAGCAAACATCCCCCACCCAATCATTCGTGCGTATTCGTGTCCATTCGTGGTTATCAAAACCAGTAGCGGAACAGCCGCCCCGTAGGGTGCACCCGTGCACCGGCTTTTGCTGTGCGACGGCTGGCCGCCATGGGCCGGATGTTTGACGGTGCACAGGTGCACCCTACACTGACTGCTGCGGCTTTACTTCAACCGGCACCAGACCGGCTATCGCCCATCCACTCACCTCATGATTAAAACAAATAAAGCAAACACCCCCACCCAATCATTCGTGTGTATTCGTGTCCATTCGTGGTTCCAATCAGTCACACTTGATTTGAAAATCGCGGTGGAGCTTGCGCCAGTGCTCGCTGAGTTTTTGCTTGTGTGCTTCGTTCATTGGCAAGTTTTTAAGCGCTTCGGGCCAAAGGCTTCGAGCGCTTTCCATGGCATCATCGATATGTGGCTTTATCGCACGCCACGGAATGCCGGATTTTTTCGCCCAATATTCAAAATTGGCATACGATGCGCCATACCACTCCTTTGAGCCGCCGAGGTTGAGTGCGTAGCGCTTCTCCCCTTCGATATACACATTTGTGGTAACGATATCGTATGCGGGAGAGAGTCTCGGTGTAGTTTGATCAGGGTAGAGCAGGCTCCAGTTTTTCAAATGGGCATCGCCATTGGCCAGGAGAATGTTAACCAGCAGCCGCCTGGCGAACTGCTGGGTATCGGTCAGTGCGTCACCAGAAAATTGGTAAAGAATTCTCCCAATTTGCTCGTAGTTGGCAGCGTCATATTTCTCGTAAGGATATTTCACCAATACTTGAGCAAAATCCTCCATGTGAATACGCTGCTCTCTTTCACGATCAAACCGCTTGATTGCGAATGCCCAGTTCTCATCAGGTAAATTTATTTGTGGCAAATCATCAAGTTTATCCAGTTCAACCAGCTTCATTTCAGGGATATCGACCCCGATCAACGAGGCGAGCGTCATGGCCGTGTACTCGTTTACCGGAACATCCTTATGTCTTGTTGAAGGCGTTTTGATGATCCAGTCACCAAGCACATCACCTTTAGATAAATTGTATCTGCCGTCCCTAGCCTTCATTGAAAATTTCATCTGCACGCCAGCCAGGGAAAATTTATTCTCCCGCACAATATTTTCAAATTTGACTGCCTTGGCGTTGCCGTGCGCAGCGAGAATACTGCCGGGCACTTCATCCGGCTCCATGGGCTCAGCAACCAAAGCACCGGGCAAATCCCGGCCCAGGTGGGACAGGATATGAAATTCGTTATCGATGTAAACCTTCAGTCCCTGCGCAATCAGCTCCCTGAGAGCGCCTTCCGGCAACAGATTTGACAATGTGGGATGCAGCCGTTGCCTCCTAACCCATGGTTCGCCCATGAGCTTGTCAGCATGCGGAAAGCTGGGATGCGTAATCAAGCTGAATGTCGGGCGAGCTGCGTCAGCCCTATAGTCATCGGCAAAGTTCAGCACATTCCGGCCATTGCGAAACCCTGTCAGGTAGCCCACTAACCGGCGGTGCAGGGTCAGCCTGAGAACATTGATCTCTTCGGTCCGGCTGCTTGTCATTGATCATCTCCCAGCAAATCCTGCCATGGGTCGTCTGACAAGGTTTTTGTGACTTTGACTGTCCCCGGTGATTGCTGGGGCAGTTCAGTATCAGTGCTTTCAAGCACTGCCAGAACGGCACCCAGTTTTTCTTTGGGAATGAGCATGATCTCGCTATTGAGGCCCTTGGCAATCAACGTCAGCGTATCCAGCCTCGGATTACCTTTGGCCTCCAAACGCTGATATTGCTGCCGCGAAATCCCCACACGGCGCATCATATCGCTCTGTTTGAGACCAAGCGCCAAACGGCGTTTTTTTAGTTGCTGTAAAAGGTCGCTCATAATATATGTTGCTTCAATATCTATAGCAACATATTAGTTGCTTTATTGCGCGCGAGCAACATATATATTGCCTACTAGCAACCACAGCCAGGTCTAAATTCCCTCGATGGGTAAGGGTGCGCTTGCGCACCGGCTTTTGCTGCATGACGACTGGCCGCCGTGGGCCGGATGTTTGACTGGAATCGCCTGCCTGGCTGGCTTCGGTGGTCATTCTTGATTCTTTGCAACCACGAATGCACACGAATGGACATGAATAGTGAAAAACAGCCTCAACTGTAGTCCATCACCAACCAAACCGGCTTTCACCCGCTCACCCGCCGCGCGACAAAAAACAACAGAGCAGGCGTCTCCACCCAATCATTCGTGTGTATTCGTGTCCATTCGTGGTTCCAATTTTTCACCACCACCAGATCGGCCACCGCGCTTTCATCTTGCCACCATTGCCCGAACGGTGCGCGTGCGCACCCTACGCTGGCTTCGCTACGCCCGCAAAGATGGCTTCGAAGTGCATTCGTGTGTATTCGCGTCCATTCGTGGTTCCCAAGCAGCCGCTTCTGGAAAAGCCGCTGCTTCTCACGTATAATTTGCGCAAGCGGGATTAGTTCTTTTTCATCATTTCAACCCGCATTTTTTACGTCCGCGTACCACAAAAAATATTGAGGAATCCCGTGTCTGACCATCCGCGCGCTTTGCTTGTCCTGGCTGATGGCACCATTTTTTATGGCGACGCCATTGGCGCGGAAGGCATTACCACCGGCGAGGTAGCTTTCAATACCGCCATGACCGGTTATCAGGAAATTCTCACCGACCCCTCCTATTGCCGGCAGATAGTCACGTTGACCTATCCGCATATCGGCAATACGGGCACCAACCCAGAAGATATCGAATCCACCACCGGCTCGACCGTGCATGCGGCCGGGCTGGTGATTCGCGACCTGCCGCCGGTTTTCAGCAATTGGCGCAGCCGCCAGTCGCTGCCGGATTTTCTCAAGCAACATGGGGTGATCGCCATTGCCGGTATCGATACCCGCAAGCTGACCCGCATCCTGCGGGAAAAGGGTGCCCAGGCGGGCTGCCTGATGGCTGGCAACGTCGACGAGGCCGAGGCGCTGCGCCAGGCGCAGGCCTTTCCGGGCCTGGCCGGCATGGATCTGGCGCGCGTGGTCAGCTGCGAGCAGCCCTGGACATTCGATGAGGGCGAATGGACCGGCACCACCGGTTATCGTGCTCCGGGCGACAGCCGCTTCCGTGTCGCGGTACTGGATTTCGGCGTCAAGCGCACCATTCTGCGCAAGCTGGTGGCGCGCGGTTGCCGGGTGACAGTCTATCCGGCGCGCACGTCCGCCGACGCGCTGCTGGCCGCGCAGCCCGATGGCGTGCTGCTTTCCAATGGCCCCGGCGATCCGGAGCCCTGCGAATATGCGATTGCCACCACCCGGGTGCTGCTGGACAAGCAGGTGCCGCTGTTCGGCATTTGCCTCGGCCACCAGATTCTGGCGCTGGCGATCGGTGCCAGGACGATCAAAATGAAATTCGGTCATCATGGCGCGAATCATCCGGTGCAGGACATCGATAATGCCCGCGTCATGATCACCAGCCAGAATCACGGCTTCGCCGTGGATGGCGACACCCTGCCCGGCAACGCGCGGGTGACGCACAGTTCGCTGTTCGACAGCAGCTTGCAGGGATTCGAACTGACGGACCGCCCGGCTTTCTGCTTCCAGGGCCATCCCGAAGCGAGCCCGGGACCGCATGATGTCGATTATTTGTTCGACCGTTTTATCCGCCACATGGCACAACACCGCGCCTGAATGAACAGGCTACTTGACCCGATCCTAAATGCCCAAACGTACTGACCTACACTCCATCCTCATCATTGGCGCAGGGCCGATCGTCATCGGTCAGGCATGTGAATTCGACTATTCCGGCGTACAGGCCTGCCGGGCATTGCGCGAGGAAGGCTATCGCGTCATTCTGATCAATTCCAATCCGGCCACCATCATGACCGATCCGGAAATGGCCGATGCGGTTTATATCGAGCCAATCGTCTGGCAGGCCGTGGAAAAAATCATTGAGATCGAGCGCCCCGATGCGCTGCTGCCGACCATGGGCGGGCAGACCGCGCTCAATTGCGCGCTGGATCTGGTCAAGCATGGGGTGCTGGAAAAGCATGGCGTGGCGCTCATCGGCGCTTCGCGCGAGGCGATCGACAAGGCCGAGGACAGGGAGAAATTCAAACAGGCGATGACGCGCATCGGCCTGCAATCGGCGCGTTCGGCGGTCGCCCACAGCATGGAAGAAGCCTTGCAGGTCCAGGCAATGATCGGCTATCCGGCAATCATCCGTCCTTCGTTCACGCTCGGCGGCAGCGGCGGCGGGATTGCCTATAACCGCGAGGAATTCGTCGGCATTTGCGAACGCGGGCTGGAAGCCTCGCCCACCCGCGAGCTGCTGATCGAGGAATCGGTCATCGGCTGGAAAGAATTCGAAATGGAAGTGATCCGCGACCAGCAGGACAACTGCATCATCATCTGCGCGATCGAGAACATCGATCCGATGGGTGTGCATACCGGCGACTCGATCACGGTCGCGCCCGCCCAGACGCTGACCGACAAGGAATACCAGCGGATGCGCGATGCCTCGATTGCCGTGCTCAGGGAAATCGGCGTTGAAACCGGTGGCTCCAATGTGCAATTCGCCATCAATCCGGAAGACGGGCGCATGATCGTGATCGAGATGAACCCGCGCGTCTCGCGCTCATCCGCACTGGCTTCCAAGGCCACCGGTTTTCCCATCGCCAAGATAGCCGCCAAGCTGGCGGTCGGCTATACGCTCAATGAGCTCGGCAACGATATCACCGGCGGCCTGACCCCGGCCTCGTTCGAACCGACCATCGATTACGTGGTCACCAAGGTACCCCGCTTCGCGTTCGAGAAATTCCCGCAGGCAGACGACCGCTTGACCACACAGATGAAATCGGTCGGGGAAGTGATGGCGATCGGCCGCACTTTCCATGAGTCGTTGCAAAAGGCGCTGCGCGGCCTCGAAACCGGCGTTGACGGGCTGGACGAGAAGACTACCGACATCGAAACCATCGAACAAGAACTCGGCCACCCCGGCCCGGAACGTCTCTGGTATATCGCCGACGCTTTCCGCTGCCATCTGCCGTTCGATGAGATCCAGGCATTGACCCGGATCGACCCCTGGTTTCTAGTCCAGATCGAGAATCTGGTCAGGCAGGAACAGGCGCTCGCCGGATGCCAGCTGGAAACCCTGACCGAGCGGCAATTGCGTCATCTGAAGCGCTGCGGTTTCTCCGACCGGCGGCTGGCCGGGCTGCTCGGTTGCGATCAGCATGCGGTGCGCGCCCGGCGTCATCAGCTCAACCTGCGCCCGGTCTACAAACGAGTGGACACCTGTGCGGCCGAATTCGATACCCGTACCGCCTATATGTATTCGACCTACGAGGAAGAATGCGAGGCACGTCCCAGCGACAACAAAAAGATCATGGTGCTCGGCGGCGGGCCCAACCGCATCGGCCAGGGCATCGAGTTCGATTACTGCTGCGTGCATGCCGCGTTGGCGCTGCGCGAGGATCAGTATGAGACCATCATGGTCAACTGCAACCCGGAAACGGTTTCGACCGACTATGATATTTCCGACCGCCTGTACTTCGAACCGCTCACGCTGGAAGATGTGCTGGAAATCGTAGCGATCGAAAAACCGGCTGGCGTCATCGTGCAATATGGCGGCCAAACTCCGCTGAAACTTGCGCGCGAGCTGGAAGCCAATGGGGTGCCCATTATCGGCACCAGTCCGGACATGATCGATTGCGCCGAAGATCGCGAACGTTTTCAGGCCATGCTGCATCGTCTGGGCCTCAGGCAGCCCCCCAATTTCACCGCCCGCAACCCGGCCGAGGCACTGGCCGCAGCCGATGACATCGGCTATCCGCTGGTGGTGAGACCGAGCTATGTATTGGGCGGGCGCGCCATGGAGATCGTGCACGAGTCACGCGATCTGGAGCGCTATATGCGGGAAGCCGTCAAGGTCTCCAATGACTCGCCGGTGCTGCTGGACCGCTTTCTGAGCAACGCCACGGAAGTCGATGTAGATGCCATTTTCGACGGCAATACCGTGCTGATCGGCGGCATTATGGAACATATCGAGGAAGCGGGCGTGCATTCCGGCGATTCCGCCTGCTCCCTGCCACCCTTCAGCCTGCCGGCCAGCATGCAGGACGAACTGCGGCGGCAGACCGAAGCCATGGCGCGCGCGCTGCATGTCAAGGGATTGATGAACGTGCAATTCGCGATTCAGGACGATACCGTCTTCGTGCTGGAAGTCAATCCGCGGGCTTCGCGCACGGTGCCGTTCGTCTCCAAGGCGACCGGCCTGCCGCTGGCCAAAATTGCCGCCCGCTGCATGGCGGGCCAAACCCTGGCCGCACAGGGAATGGGCGAAGAAGTGCGGCCGGCCTATTACTCAGTGAAGGAAGCGGTCTTCCCATTCGCCAAGTTTGCCGGTGTGGATACCATACTCGGCCCCGAAATGAAATCGACCGGCGAGGTCATGGGAATTGGCAAGACCTTCGCTGAAGCGTTTATCAAATCCCAGCTGGCTGCCGGCATTCAGCTGCCGGTATCGGGCAGAATTCTCATCAGCGTGCGCGACGGCGATAAACCGGAAGCGGTCGCGATTGCCAGAAAATTTGTCGAACTCGGGCTGTCACTCTACGCCACGCGCGGCACGGCCCAGGCATTACTGCAGGCCGGGTTGCCGGTGACAACCGTGAACAAGGTGGCGGAAGGCCGGCCACATATTGTGGACATGATCAAGAACGGAGAAATCGCGTTGATTATCAATACGGTCAGCAACAAGCGGAGCGCGGTGCGCGACTCCTACTCGATCCGGCATGCTGCCTTGCAGGCCAGGGTCACTTACTACACGACCATCGCCGGCGCCCGCGCGGCTTGCACCGGCATGGCCAACAGACAGGAACTGCGGGTTTACTGTTTGCAAAATCTTGCCATCTAGGCAAGAATAACTCCTATCCAACGTTTCTTTGGCGCATGTGAGAAAACCTCTGAAAAATCCGATAGTCTGACAACCTGTTTTTGAAGCAGGCCCACCACGGCAAGCAGCACGCGACACAAACTGGCGTTGTTGCTATCGGGAAACGGAATGATTTTTTTGCAGGCGCGCAATCAGGAAACACATCCAGCAACCAGGCTCACTACATCGGCTTCAGAAATAGACGGGTTATCGCAGTTTTGCATTGATCAACGATCACTCGCCGGTTCCGCATGGCTGATGACTGAGCCTGATATTTAAGATCCTTATTATGAGAAGAGTAAAGTAGTTATGAACGCTATCCCTATCACCCTATCTGGCGCGGAAAAGCTGCGCGCAGAGTTGCATGAAATGAAAACCGTTCACCGCCCGGCTGTGATTGCCGCTATCGCGGAGGCCCGTTCTCATGGCGACCTGTCCGAAAATGCCGAGTATGATGCCGCCAAGGAAAAGCAGGGATTCATTGAAGGGCGAATCGCCGAACTGGAGAGCAAGCTATCCAACGCGCAAATCATCAACCCCACCCAGCTGGATGCGGATGGTGCATGCGTGTTTGGCGCCACAGTCGATCTCAAGGACCTGGACAGCGACGCCACAGTCACTTACCAGATCGTCGGCGATGATGAAGCCGATATCAAGGAAAGCAAAATCTCGATCAGCTCACCGATCGCGCGCGCGCTGATCGGCAAGTATGCAGGAGATATTGCCGAGGTTCAGGCACCCGGCGGCATCCGGGAATACGAAATACTGGACGTCAGATACGTCTAGTTCGGCAATTCGTGGTTGGGTTTGAACCACGGCTCGAACCACGAATGGACACGAATGCATACGAATACTTAAATTGGCCTAGGCTATATTCCGCAACCAGACTGGCATGACCTATTCACCCGCCGCTAGATAAAAACATATGAAGCGAGCACCCCTACCCAATCGTTCGTGTGTATTCGTGGTTATTTATCAGAACCAGTCGCGGAACAGCCGCCCCGTAGGGTGCACCTGTGCACCGGCTTTTGCTGTGTGACGGCTGGCTGCCATGGGCCGAGTGTTTGACGGTGCACAGGTGCACCCTACGCTGACTGCTGCGGCTTGACTTCAACCGGGACCGACCGGCTACCTCCGGTTCACGCACCGCACGATTAAAACAAACAAAGCAAGCACCCCCGCTCAATCATTCGTGATATCCACGCAGGTCAGGCTGGCCGCCGTCTGCCGGGGGTGGGTTTTTTGCTTCGTCCCTTGGGCTTGGCCGGTTTGGCCACGGGAGCGTCTTCGGTTTCTTCCGGCTTGGGACGGTATATAATTAGTATTTTGCCAATCAGCTTGACAGGCGCTGCATGCAGTGACTGGCAGATTTGCTCCATCAATGCCTCTCGGTGTGCCCGGTCATCGTCGAGGACCTTGACCTTGATCAGTTCATGCTTGGTCAGCCCCCTGTCGAGTTCACTGATCACACCTGCTGTCAATCCATCCTTGCCGATCATGACGATCGGGTTGAGATGATGCGCGTTAGCCGTCAGCAACCGGCGCTGTGCCATATCAAGTTCAAGCATAAAACCACTTTCTGAAAAATACTGGATTCTACCCGATGAAACCCGCCAAAACCAGCAAAGCCTGGATGAAAGCCCATGTGAATGACAGCTTTGTCCGGAGGGCGCAGCATGAGGGCTATCGTTCGCGTGCCGCCTATAAATTGCAAGAAATCGCCGAACGTGACACGCTGTTTGCGCGCGGCATGACGGTCGTCGACCTCGGCGCGGCTCCCGGCAGCTGGTCACAGGTCGCGCGCGAGCAGGTCGGCGAACAAGGCCATGTTTTCGCACTTGATATGCTTCCCATGCAGCCGTTAGCAGGTGTGACATTCATTCAGGGCGACTTCCGCGAGGACGAGGTACTGGGCACGCTCAAGCAGGCACTCGCTGGCAGGCAGGCCGATCTGGTCATTTCCGATATGGCCCCCAATCTCACTGGCATCCGTGTCAGCGACCAGGCACATGCCATGTATCTGGCCGAGCTCGCGCTGCTGTTCTGTCAAGAACATTTGAACCCCGGGAAAAACTTCCTTGTCAAAGTCTTTCAAGGTGCCAGCTTTGAAGCCTTCCGGCAATCAATGCAAGCCAGCTTTGAGAAGGTTGTGATAAGAAAACCAAAGGCTTCGCGGGATCGGAGCAAAGAGCTATATTTACTGGGACTGAGAAAAATAATCTGTTAGACTGCAAAAAAGGCTAGCAAACATTCAATTGGATTCAGTTTATCCATTGGATATATGCGGCATTTCACTTTTTTGCAGCCGAAGGAAATGAAACGCTGTTTGATTTGTCAAAATTGTAAGAAGTGAAGCAATCCATGACGGCTTGTTCAGCGCTTCCCTAAAAATAATCTTGCAAAAAGTGAAACTATGTGTTTGTAATGCATTAGGTTTCGTCAAGAAGCATATTGAGGAGCTATTATGAATAATTTGATTAAAAACATGGCCATATGGCTGGTGATTGCATTGGTGCTGATGACAGTATTCAATCAATTCACCACCAGGCAATCGCCACAGCCGCCGATGGAATATTCACAGTTCATCAACGAGATGAACCAGGGCAGAATCGCCAAGGTGGTGATTGACGGCCGTACACTGAAAGGTACAAAAACCGATGGCCGCCACTTCATCACGCACTCGCCCTCCGATCCCTGGCTGGTGAGTGATCTTCTACGGGCCGGCGTCATTGTTGAAGCCAAACCGGAAGAAGAGCCATCCATGTTGATGAGCGTGCTCGTATCATGGTTCCCGATGCTGTTGCTGATCGCCGTCTGGATTTTCTTTATGCGCCAGATGCAAGGTGGCGGAAAAGGGGGGGGTGCTTTCTCGTTTGGAAAAAGCAAGGCCCGTATGATCGACCATAAAAACAACAACGTGACTTTCGCTGACGTGGCTGGCTGTGAAGAGGCCAAGGAAGAAGTTGCCGAGTTGGTGGAATTTTTGCGCGATCCCTCGAGATTCCAGAAACTGGGTGGACGCATTCCACGCGGCGTGCTGATGTGCGGCAACCCCGGTACCGGTAAAACCCTGCTGGCGCGTGCGATTGCCGGCGAGGCAAAAGTGCCGTTCTTCAGTATTTCGGGTTCCGACTTCGTCGAAATGTTCGTCGGGGTGGGTGCTTCCAGGGTCAGAGACATGTTCGAGCAAGCCAAGAAACATGCTCCCTGCATCATTTTCATCGATGAGATCGATGCCGTCGGGCGTCAACGGGGCGCCGGACTGGGCGGTGGCAACGATGAACGCGAACAAACGCTGAATCAGTTGCTGGTCGAGATGGACGGATTCGAAGGCAATATGGGCGTCATCGTGATCGCGGCAACCAACCGTCCGGATGTGCTGGATCCTGCATTACTGCGTCCAGGCCGTTTCGACAGACAGGTCACCGTGCCGCTTCCCGATATCCGTGGCCGCGAGCAAATCCTGCAAGTGCATATGCGCAAAGTGCCCATTTCTCCGGACGTGCAAGCCAGCATTCTTGCCAGAGGAACACCTGGCATGTCGGGCGCCGATCTGGCCAATCTGGTCAACGAGGCGGCCTTGTTTGCCGCACGGTCTGGCAAACGCCTGGTCGATATGGACGACTTCGAACGCGCCAAGGACAAAATCCTGATGGGTGCGGAACGGCGCTCTGTCGTCATGCCGGAAAACGAACGGCGCAACACCGCCTATCATGAATCCGGGCATGCGGTGGTCGCTTATCTGCTGCCGAAAACCGACCCGGTTCACAAAGTCTCGATCATTCCGCGCGGCCGTGCACTGGGTGTCACCATGCAACTGCCTGCTGAGGACCGCTTCAGCATGGATCGTGATCAGATACTGCAGACCCTTGCCGTCATGTTCGGTGGCCGGATTGCGGAAGAAGTGTTCATGCATCAGATGACCACGGGCGCTTCCAACGACTTCGAACGCGCGACCGATACGGCCCGCAGAATGGTCACGCAATGGGGGATGTCCGATGCACTGGGACCCATGGTCTATGGTGAAAACGAAGGCGAGGTTTTCCTCGGCCGCTCGGTCACCACGCACAAAAATCTGAGTGAAGCGACCATGCAGAAAGTGGATACCGAGATCCGGCGTATCGTCGATGAGCAATATGCGCTCGCACGCAAGCTGATCGAGGAAAACAAAGACAAAATCGAGGCTATGACACAAGCGCTGCTTGAATGGGAAACCATCGACAGCGGCCAGATCAAGGATATCATGGAGGGTCGCCCACCACGTCCGCCTCAAGCACCGAAATCTCCGACGCAAGATAAAGACAAATCTGCCAAAGACGAGAAACAGCCAGCTGCCGAACCTGCTGCAGCTGAAGTGCCGACTCAGGAAGCAGAAGTTTGATCTAAAGCTTGCTATCTAGAACGGCCTGTGCGTCGCATGTACGCACAGGCCTTTTTTTGTTATAGGCACCCTATGCCGCTATACAATTACAATTGTCCACAGGATCATTCCGCGTCAGTTTCAGAATGCGTCGACGCACTCAACGCACGATGGCTGCTGCCATTGAATACGCATTGGGCGCAATGCATGCAGCAGCGCCGAAACTGAAAATGTTTCAACGGCACAAAATTTTAAATGAAGATCCGAGGATGCACATACTGACCCAGATGCTCGCAAGCGATCGCCCCCTGATTATGGGAGTGGTCAATGTTACACCTGATTCATTTTCCGATGGCGGGCAGTACGCCACGACTGACGAAGCCATACAACATGCCAACCGCCTGATTGCGGAAGGCGCCGATATACTCGATATCGGCGGCGAATCCACCCGTCCCGGCAGCCTGCCTGTCAGCCAGGAGGATGAGCTGTCAAGGGTGATTCCAGTCATCGAATTTGCTGTACACAAGCGAATCCCAGTCTCGATCGACACCTCCAAGCCGGCGGTGATGCGTGCCGCCATCCGTGCTGGCGCAGACTTGGTCAATGATGTCAACGCGCTGCAGGCACCGGGAGCATTGAAAGCCATTGCAGAAAGTTCGGCCATGGTGTGCCTGATGCATATGCAGGGCACGCCGGAGACGATGCAGAATACCCCCCACTACACGGATGTGGTCACTGAAATCCGGGCATTTCTGGCACAGCGGATTGATGCTGCCCGCAATGCGGGCATTCCGGCCGAACGCATCCTGATCGATCCGGGATTTGGCTTTGGCAAAACGCTGGAACATAATTTGGCCCTGCTGCAACAGCTTGATCGTCTGCTGGCAATCGGACGCCCCATCCTGGTTGGCTTATCGCGCAAATCCATGCTGGGTGCCATAACCGGCAACACCATTGACAACCGCCTCCACGCCAGCGTGGCAGCAGCACTGCTGGCGGTGATCAAAGGCGCCAAAATTGTCCGCGTGCATGATGTCAAAGCCACCCGTGACGCACTTTCCGTTCTGGAAGCGGTGAATAACAGGGGTCAGAGTAGAGTTAATTGCAAGATCTCCTGACTATTAACCTTTAACCACGAATGCACACTAATATTTCCAAATCATTTTGGCTGTATTTCATCTAAACTTTGGTGTAGACAAAATTCATGTGCATTAGTAATGCTCCCCTCCGTCACCCCAAACCAGCCGGGCTATCTCTCACAAACTCATCGATACCATTCGTGGTTACCTTTGCAAGGTTCACAGCAATGCGGCTGCCCAGTTGTCCGAGGCGATTGCCTTTCAGCGACACAACCATGAAAAAAATGAGCGGCCGGACGGCGTTTTAAGGATAATAATATTCTCCATAATCTTAAACTTTGATGTGTAATCATCCGAATATACATCATACGACTTTGTGAACCTGGGTGTACACGCAGCCCTGATCAATTGAGGATTCTGGTAGATATGAAGAAAAAATACTTTGGCACCGATGGTATCCGTGGAAAGGTCGGTGAAGCGCCTATTTCACCGGATTTCTTTCTGCGTTTAGGCTATGCTGCCGGCAAGGTATTGCTGGACGCCGACTGGCATCTGGCCATGGGTGAACGGCCAGCCGTACTCATCGGAAAGGATACCCGGATTTCTGGCTATATGCTGGAATCCGCATTACAGGCCGGCTTCTCGGCCGCAGGGGTAGACGTGCTGTTGTCCGGGCCGTTGCCGACTCCCGCGATCGCCTATCTCGTGCGCGCCCTGCGCATTCAGGCAGGGGTCGTCATTTCCGCTTCACACAATCCGTTTGACGATAACGGTGTCAAATTTTTCTCCTCTACCGGGTCCAAGCTGCCAGACAGCATGGAACTGCAGATAGAAGCGGAACTGGAAAAACCAATTGCAACAATGCCCTCCGCCAGGCTGGGGAAAGTACAACGTCTGCGCGATGCGACCGGCCGCTATATCGAGTTCTGCAAAAGCACTTTTCCCTATCAGCTCGATCTGCGAGGATTGCGGATCGTCGTGGATTGCGCGCATGGCGCGACCTACCATGTGGCCGGCCATGTGCTGCACGAGCTGGGTGCGGATGTCGTCACCGCCTACGCCAGTCCCGATGGAGTCAATATCAATCACGAATGCGGTGCCACGCATATTGCCGCGCTCCAGCATGCGGTGCTACAGCACCAGGCCGATCTCGGCATCGCGCTGGATGGGGATGGCGACCGGGTCATGATGGTGGATCCCGAGGGCAAGGTCTATGATGGCGACTGCCTGATCTATATCATCGCCAAGCACCGGCAACAGCTGGGCACATTGCAAGGCGGCATAGCCGGCACATTGATGACCAATCTCGCGATTGAGCTGGCGCTTGGCGGGCTCGGCATTCCATTCGCGCGGGCGAATGTCGGTGATCGCTATGTTTCCGAATTACTGAAACAGAATAACTGGCATTTGGGCGGCGAAAACTCCGGACATATCATCTGTCGCGACAAGCACACCACTGGGGACGGCATCATTTCCGCTTTGCAGGTGTTATATGCATTGCGCGAGACCGGCATGCACCTGGCCGATTTCATGCACAACATCACATTCTTTCCCCAGCGCTTGGTTAATGTCAAAGTATCCAGAAGCTTTGATTTCTTGAATAATCCGGCAGTCCGGGCACGTAATGACGCAGCCGAGCAGGCGCTGGGCCGAGACGGGCGCATTCTGCTGCGCGCCTCCGGAACTGAGCCGTTGATTCGAGTGATGGTGGAAGGGAAAGTACCCGAACAAATCGATCACTGGGCCGAAGCCATCGCTGCGACGATCCAGGAACAGGCCGGCGCCGGGGGCTGACCCACACGCGCCGAGTTTGTCACATTTCTGTAACATAAGATGCCTATAATCGAAGCGACCAGCAAACGTGAGTGGTGGTCGCCTCTCCAAACAAGCGTTCGCTATTACCGTATGTAACCATTCAACGCCTTGATATCCCACAGTGCCCTCAGCGCACCCGTTCCAATGAAGCGCGGCTGTTTCAGCACCAGCCGTGATATCAAAAACCAGGCGGACTGAATCGTTGCTTTTTCGTTATTTAGAGATATCTATAGTCATCATGTCAAAATCATTCTTGCAATCCGTTACCTCTACCGGCATCACCGCCATTGCTGCCGGTTTCGTCATCGCAACCCTGCTCAGCAATCCCCTTCAGGCCCGGCCTATCGTCAGAATCGATGGCTCGAGCACCGTTTTCCCGATTGCCGAGGCGGTTGCCGAGGATTTTCAAATTGAAAAAAGGGGCGCGATCCGGGTGACCGTTGGCATTTCCGGTACCGGGGGGGGCTTCAAAAAGTTTTGCCGGAACGAGATAGACATCACCAATGCATCACGCCCCATCCTGCACTCAGAGATGGAGGAATGCAAGAAACTTGGCGTGCAATATATTGAAATGCCGATCGCATTCGACGCGCTAACCGTGGCGATCAATCCCAGGAATGACTGGCTCGCCTCGATCACGGTAGCGGAACTTAAAAAGATATGGGAACCCGGCGCGCAAGGCACCCTCACCAAATGGAATCAGATCAATCCCGCTTGGCCGGACGCCAAGATTAAACTTTTTGGCGCGGGCGCCGATTCGGGAACCTTCGATTATTTCACGGAAGCGATTGTCGGCAAGGCCAAATCCAGCCGGGGCGATTTTACCGCCTCCGAAGATGACAACGTACTGGTTCAGGGTGTAGCCAGTGACGTGCATGCACTGGGATTCTTCGGCTTCGCCTATTACATAGAAAATCAGAAGAAACTCAAGGCCATCGCGATCGATAACGGCGATGGCGGGGTTCTCCCCTCAGCCCAGACCGTCCGGAACGGCAGCTATCAACCGCTGTCCCGGCCGATTTTCATCTATGTCAATGCGCAAGCGGCCGACAAGCCCGAAGTCAGGGAATTCATCAACTTCTACATGCAGCATGCTCCGGAACTGGTCAGGGAAGTGAAATACTTTCCGCTCGAGAAAAAGTTTTATGATCTCAATCTCGAACACCTGAACCAGAAAAAACTGGGAACGGTATTTGGCGGCGAAGCGAGCGTGGGTGCAACCATCGAGGACTTGTTCGAACGCGAAAGGCAGCAATAGCGCAACCCCAGTCCAGTCAAATCCAGTCAGCCGGCGCTCCAACACCATACCCGTTTATCCATGGACTATTTGCCAATATTTCTCGATCTGAAGCAGCGGAATTGTCTGATCGTTGGCGGAGGGGGTGTGGCCGCCCGCAAGACTGCCTTGCTGCTCAAGGCCGGTGCGTGCATCAACCTGGTTGCACCAGCGCTTAACGATGAATTGTCTCGGCTGTCAAAGACCGGCGGGATCGTACATATTCCTGCCACCTTTGATCCCGACCATTTGCATGGCATGGCACTGGCGATTGCCGCCACCGATGATCACTCTACCAATCAGGCGGTTTCCCTTGCGGCCAGACAAGCCGGCATTCCTGTCAACGTAGTTGACAATCCGGCTTTGTGCACATTCATCATGCCCTCCATCCTGGACCGCTCACCAATTCTCGTGGCCATTTCCAGCGGCGGCGCTTCGCCGGTATTGGCGAGAATGTTGCGTGCACGCCTGGAAACCCTGGTCCCGGCGGCCTATGGCAAACTGGCGGACTACGCCGCCCGGTTTCGCGAACAGGTCAAACAACACTTCACCCATTCCGAACGGCGGCGCCTGTTCTGGGAAAGAATGCTGCAGGGGCCCTTTGCGGAAATGGTCTTTTCCGGCAAGGAGCAGGCAGCAGAGCGCTATCTCCTTGCCGCCCTAACCCAGGAACACGACTCGCCACCAAGTGGCGAGGTTTATCTGGTGGGGGCCGGTCCGGGCGATCCTGATTTATTGGCCTTCCGTGCCATGCGCCTGATGCAGCAGGCCGATGTAGTCGTCTACGACCGCTTGGTCGCACCCGCCATTCTCGACATGGTCAGACGCGACGCGGCCCGCATTTATGCCGGAAAAGCCCGCAATCAGCACACCATGCCGCAAGCATCGATCAATGCGTTATTGGTAAAACTGGCGCTGGAAGGCAAGCGCGTGCTCCGCCTGAAAGGGGGCGACCCGTTCATTTTTGGGCGCGGCGGCGAGGAAATCGAAACACTGTCGCAATACCGCATCCCGTTCCAGGTCGTGCCGGGCATTACCGCCGCTTCAGGCGTTGCTTGCTATGCCGGTATTCCGCTGACGCACCGTGATTACGCGCAATCCTGCATTTTTGTGACTGGCCACCTCAAGGACCACAGCATCGATCTGGATTGGGCCGCACTAGCGCGCCCAAACCAAACTATCGTCGTTTATATGGGGTTGCTGGGACTGGAAGAATTATGCCGGCAGCTCATCGCTCACGGTTTGCCTGCCACCATGCCGGCAGCGATTGTCCAGCAAGGTACGACACCGAATCAGCGTGTCCTGACCGGCACACTCTCGACCTTGCCCGCAAACGCCGCCGCCACACAACTGAAACCACCCACGCTGATTATCATCGGAGAAGTGGTCACGCTGCACCAAAAACTCGCCTGGTTTCATCCCGGGACCGACACGCCCAGCTAAACCGCGCCCAGGCATCTGCCAGGCTACAGGCCGGCTTGGACCCGGCCAGGATGGGATTGTGACGCAAGAAATGGCTGGCAGCCGTCAAAATCAGCATGGGCGGGTACAGCAAAGCCATCCAGTATAGATTCGCCATGTCTTGCCTGTAGCAGGCTTGTCGGTAATGGGCAACAGCGTTTGATGTGCACAAACGCCCCCTACAGGGGCATCCTTCCCCGCCTTGAACGATGAAGCTTGACGCGCATCCTGGTCAAGCGCAAGATGCGTGGATGTGCCGCAAAACCTGCGATAAGTTATGATGTAGTAATCAGGCTGGGAATGGGCCACAAGCCTATTTCCTCATATCAGCAAGTATTTTTTTTGTCATTCAGCGGAGGCCCTCATGACAAACATCATTGGTTTACTCGGCAATGAAGCAGAAAGTCTTCTTGGTCATGTCTGCCAGGGTATCCCCAAGGAAAGCCTGCATACACCAGGACCAGACTTTGTGGATCGAGTCGTTGCGCTCAATGACCGCAAACCGGGTGTATTGAGAAATCTGCAGGCGCTCTACAATCATGGCCGCCTGGCAAAAACCGGCTATCTTTCGCTGCTGCCGGTCGATCAGGGTGTCGAGCATTCCGCGGGCGCTTCTTTCGCACCCAATCCGATGTTTTTCGATCCGGAAAACATTGTACGGCTCGCTATCGAGGGTGGATGCAATGGCGTAGCTT
The DNA here is from genome assembly GCF_900107165.1 of Nitrosomonas halophila. Lineage (GTDB taxonomy): Bacteria > Pseudomonadota > Gammaproteobacteria > Burkholderiales > Nitrosomonadaceae > Nitrosomonas > Nitrosomonas halophila. Next base: position 10,746 of record NZ_FNOY01000025.1, on the reverse strand, counting down.
CGACACTCGGTGTGCTGGGCATGGTCGCTCGCCGCTACGCCCACAAGATACCTTTCATACTCAAACTCAACCATAATGAATTGCTGACCTATCCGAACAGCTTCGACCAGACATTGTTTGCCAGCGTGGATCAGGCATTCGATATGGGCGCCTGCGCGGTCGGTGCAACGGTATTTTATGGCTCCGAGCAATCGCGCCGTCAAATACAGGAAATTTCCGAAGCCTTCGCGCACGCGCATGATTTGGGCATGGTCACCATATTATGGGCCTATACGCGCAACAGCGCCTTCAAAACCAAGGACAAGGACTACCATGTCAGCGCCGACCTGACCGGGCAGGCCAATCATCTGGCGGTGACGATCGAGGCCGATATCGTCAAGCAAAAAATGGCGGAAAACAATGGTGGTTATACTGATCTCAAATTTGGTAAAACCAGCGCCAAGGTCTACAGCGAGCTGACAACCCATCATCCGATCGATCTGGTGCGTTATCAGGTCGCGAACTGCTATATGGGACGTGTCGGCATGATCAACTCGGGTGGCGCATCAGGCAAGGATGATTTGCAACAAGCGGTGCGTACCGCCGTGATCAACAAGCGCGCAGGGGGTATGGGACTGATTTCGGGACGCAAGGCTTTCCAAAAACCGCTTGCGGAAGGCATACAACTATTGAATGCGATTCAAGACGTTTATTTGTCCAAGGAAGTCACGATCGCCTGATAGCTTGTGCGTTACGCATGGCCGTGACGGCTCGTTTACCCGCTTCTGCCCTGAGTCATTTTAAATATGCTTGCGGCTACACAATCACCGGCAAAGCATTTTACCCTCCCTTTTTAGCCAGCCCTGCCGCACTTTTGCGGCAGGATCCATGGCTTCTTTGTTCATTCCGCAGCAAGTTTGACTGAGTATCCGGCTTCACGTATATTGAATTCAACAAAAAGCATTTATTTTTCCTGCGCTCTCGGCCACATCATAGGAGAGGACTGAATGCGAGACACTCCATTTCAATCCCCAGGTGATGACCGACGGCATCGTGCCGACGAGTGACCGGCCCTGCTGCGCCGCTCGCCTGTTTGCGTCGTCTCGTTTGGTAAACGGACTCGTGGAGAGTGGCCGTGGCATTAAGCCACCCCCCCGGTTGAGAAAAGGAGATTTATGCAAGAACGACGGCATCCAGAAAGAATAGTGGCCTTCGTCATGGCAGGAGGACAAGGGACACGCCTGCGGCCACTGACGAGCGACCGCTGCAAGCCGGCCGTGCCGTTCGGCGTGCGTTACCGCGTCGTGGATTTTGTACTGAGCAACCTGGTCAACTCCGGTATTCGATCCATCTACATCCTCGTGCAGTACAAGCCCCAGTCGCTGATCGAACATGTGCGCAAAAGCTGGACCCTCTCCCCGCTGCTACCCGACCAGTTTGTCACGGTAGTACCGCCGCAGCACTGTGGCACCGGGGAGCGCTTCCAAGGTACGGCCGATGCGGTATACCAAAGCCTTGAACTGCTTCGAAGCCACCGTCCAGATCTGGTTGCGGTGTTCGGGGCAGACCATATCTACCGCATGGATGTTGGCCAGATGGTGCGCTTCCATCGCGAGTGCGGTGCGGACATTACCGTCTCTGCCCGGCCGGTCCCTGTCGGGCAGACGGCAGACTTTGGCATCCTGGAAGTGGACCATGCGAACCGGATTCTAGGCTTTGAGGAAAAACCAGTTCGCGGCAAACCCATGCCATCGGATCCAGCCCATGCTTTTGCCTCCATGGGCAACTACCTGTTTAATCCCTTGGTGCTGGAAGAGGTGTTGGAGGCGGCGCATGAACGCGGCGATACGGACTTTGGTCATGACGTGCTGCCGCAGCTGCTGGATAGCCATCGCCTGTATGCCTACGATTTCACCGACAATCGCATCCCGGGTCTCAAGTCTTATGAGGAGGCCGGCTACTGGCGGGATGTCGGCACCTTGGATGCCTATTACGCGGCCCATCAGGATCTGCTTGGCCTGCAACCATGCTTCGACATGTTTAACATGCAGTGGCCGATCTTTTCCAGCTGCTACCAGGGACCGGCCGCAGCAATCTTTGACAGCACCATCGACAACAGTCAGGTCGGTGCGGCCTCCATCGTCAACGGCGCCTCCATCCGCGATAGCATTATTCGCCGCGAGGTTGTGCTCGAACCCGGTATCGAACTCGAGAAGTGCATCATAATGGATCACGCGAAGATCTGCCGCGGCGCGCGGCTTCGGCGAGTGATCGTCGATCGGGACAACATCATCAAAGCCAATTCCGTCATCGGCTTTGATCTGGAAGCGGACCACCAGCGCTATATGATGTCACCAGGAGGGCTGGTCGTGATTCCCAAGAGTCGACTGGACTAAGAAGCTGTTTGGGAATTCCAATCTCAGATCAGATTGCTCAACGCTGTGGCAACTGTAGCGTTATTGTTGCCGAAAAGCATCTGGATGGCCGCGGCCCATTGGGCCTCGCCAAGACGGCGGTTGAAATTGCAGATGGCCATTGTTTTCTGCCGTCTTTGCGAGCACAGCGAAGCAATCCAGTGCAACGTCAGCTTGGCTTCGATACCGAGTCGCTTGCCAAGATGCTCACGGTTTGGAAAAACCATTCGTATCCACATACGTCATACTACGGTACGATCACTCAAGTTCAGCATTTCCAAACAGTTTCTTAGAGGTATCCATCAGTTCTTTAATGGTTTGCGTTTGTCGCGCTCGATCAGGGCATAGGCAGAATGATTATGAATCGATTCAAAGTTTTCCGATTCGACCACATAGGCATCGATACGCGCATCCCGGTTGAGTATTTCAGCAACATCGCGCACCAGATCCTCGACAAATTTGGGATTGTCATAGGCCCTTTCGGTGACATGCTTTTCATCCGGGCGCTTCAACAAGCCATACAGCTCACAGGAAGCCTGCTCTTCGGCAATTTTGATAATGTCTTCGATCCAGACAAAACTGTTGGTGCGCACCGCGATGGTCACATGCGAACGCTGGTTATGTGCACCATAGTCGGAGATTTTTTTTGAACAGGGGCAAAGACTCGTCACCGGCACGACTACCTTCATGGTAAATTCATACTGACCATCATGTCTGATTTCGCCGATAAAAGTCACTTCATAGTCGAGCAGGCTTTTGACACCCGAAATCGGCGCCGACTTGTTGACGAAATAAGGAAAGGTCATCTCGATATGCCCGGAATCCGATTCCAAACGCTCAACCATGGCACGCAGAATACTCTCGAACGATTCGACCGAAATCTCGCGCTCGTAACCATTCAGTATTTCCACAAAGCGAGACATATGCGTGCCCTTGAAATTATGGGGTAGGTTGACATACATATTGAACTGCGCCACGGTATGCTGGATGCCGTCATCCTTGTCCGCCACCCGCACGGGATGGCGAATCGCCTTGATTCCGACCCGATCGATGGCAATCCGTCTTGTATCTTCCGAGCTTTGCACATCGGCGATGGGCAAATCGACCTGTTTATTCATGAGGGTTCCTTCCAGTGAGCTAGCCTTCGAATTGATATTCTAGCAATAGTTGGGATTGAATATTACTATTCTGGGCATACGTGCTATGTTCATCGCGGCAAACCATTCAGAAACAAGTAAACGGCGCACGAAAAAACATGGTGTAGCGATATAACCGAGGAATGATTGCAGCCGTCTGTTACAAATAACCAAGCAGCCCTATTCGCCTCTCTGATACATGCCGGTATGGGCTCCAATTTATGTAGGATTGTTTTCCAGCGGATTGGTTCTCGTCCAGCTGCTTCGGCCATGAGGTCGGACCGGCGGTGATTGATGCTGACCATGCCGGGCAGGGCCAGTATCACCGCAATGCGCTGACACTGCTAAGGGCTCGTTAAGAATAACTTGGGCATACGTTGTTATTACGTATTCGGGAATGATGCAAGGCGCGAGGCGAAGCCGAATGGTCTCCTTTCGCATGCCTCGCAACGCCGCAGATGCCCGAATAAGCAACAACCCCTCGGGCTGGGGCCGCTTTTTGCGCATACCGGCGTATGCTCAAGTTATTTATTAACGGGCCCTAAGGAGTCGCTCATAAATAACTGTAACACTTATTCCTTCACGGCTCCTAAGCCAGCCGCGCCCGCACCGACTGGATGATGCCATGCTTATCCAGGCCGCAATCGGCCAGCATTTGTGCGGGATCTCCCTGATCAAGAAAGGAATCCGGTAAGCCGAGCTGCAACATTTTGACGGCAAGTCCGCGACTGACCAATGCTTCCATCACCGCACTACCCGCGCCACCCATGAGGGTATTTTCCTCGACCGTCACCAGCAATTCATGCTCGGCAGCCAGCTTCTCGATCAGATTCTCATCCAGCGGTTTGACAAAACGCATGTTTGCAACAGTCGCCTCCAGTTCCTCGGCGGCCTCGAGACAAGGTGCCAGCATACTGCCGAATGCCAGCAGGGCGATCCTTTCGCCCTGGCGTCGAATTTCGCCTTTACCTATCGGCAAGGCCGTCATTTCCTGCTCGACCTCGACACCGGGACCCGTGCCACGTGGGTAACGGACCGCCGTCGGGGTGCGCATTTGAAAAGCGGTATAAAGCATCTGTCTGCACTCATTCTCATCAGCGGGGGTCATCACCGTCATGTTGGGGATGCAGCGCAGATAAGTCAGATCGAAACTGCCGGCATGAGTCGGACCATCCGCACCGACCAACCCGGCACGATCGATGGCAAACACGACTGGCAGATTCTGAATCGCGACATCGTGAATCAATTGATCATATGCGCGCTGGAGGAAAGTGGAATAAATCGCCACCACCGGTTTCATGCCTTCGCATGCCATACCGGCCGCGAATGTCACCGCATGTTGCTCCGCGATGCCGACATCGAAATAGCGATCGGGATATTCCTTGGAAAACTGGACAAGTCCAGAGCCTTCGCGCATGGCTGGTGTGATGCCAATCAGACGCGGATCCCTGGCGGCCATATCGCATAACCAGTCACCAAAAATCTGGGTATAGGCCGGCTTGCTGGATGAGGTCTTGGGCACGATGCCTTGCTCGGGGTCGAATTTTCCGACGCCGTGATACAGGATCGGATCCTCTTCCGCGAGCTTGTAGCCCTTCCCCTTGCGCGTGACCACATGCAGAAATTGCGGACCTTCCAACTGTTTGATGTTGTTCAGGGTGGTGCACAGCACGTCCAGATCATGGCCATCGATCGGACCGATATAATTGAATCCGAATTCCTCAAACAGAGTGCCGGGCGTCACCATACCCTTGACATGCTCTTCGGCGCGCTTGGCCAGTTCCAGCACTGATGGCACAACACCGAGCATTTTCTCACCGGCCCGTCGCGCAGTCGCATAAAAGCGGCCGGACATCAACTTGGCCAGATAATTATTGAGCGCACCCACCGGCGGCGAAATCGACATGTCATTATCATTCAGGATGACCAGCAGATTGGCGTCCATCACACCGGCATTGTTCAAGGCCTCGAACGCCATCCCCGCACTCATGGCGCCATCACCGATGATGGCGATGGCACGGCGTTTCAAACCACTGATCTGGGTGCCGACCGCCATCCCCAGGGCCGCGCTGATGGAAGTACTCGAATGCGCGGTCCCAAAAGAATCATAATCGCTTTCATCCCGCCGCGGAAATCCCGCAACCCCGCCCTGCATGCGCAAGCGGGCCATGCCGGCGCGCCGGCTGGTCAAAACCTTATGCGCATAGGTCTGATGCCCCACGTCCCATACCATTCGGTCATGCGGTGTATTGAACACATAGTGCAATGCAATCGTCAATTCCACCGTACCCAGATTGGATGATAAATGCCCACCGGTCGCTGCCACGGATTCAATCAGAAATTTTCGTAGCTCACTGGCCAATTGCGGCAATTGGCTGCGTTTCAGTGCGCGCAACTGTGCGGGAGTGTCGACGCGGTCTAGTAATGGATACATGCAAAGTCAGAAAAAAATTTGTAGCTAAAATCGGATGGTGTAAAGGCCGGTCGCGTAAGCTTAAAACTTACGCTGTATAATGAAATCGGTTACCTGTTTCAAGCGCAAAGCTGAGGATTCGAGTTGGTCCAGCGTCCGGTGGGCATCCTGCTGCAGCGCCTCTGCCAGCTCGCGAGCTTGTTTTGCACCCAGTATACTAACATAGGTCGGTTTGTTGTTTTCCGCGTCCTTGCCGGCCGTCTTACCCAGCGCCGCAGTCGTCGCTTCGGCATCCAGCACATCATCCACCACCTGGAACGCCAGGCCGATACACTTGGCGAAATGGTCAAGCCGTTTGAGCCGCGCATCGTCCAGCTGATTGCCACAGCTGGCACCCAGGGTGACGGCTGCGCGAATCAAGGCACCGGTCTTGTGGATATGCATGAATTCGAGCTCGGGCAGGCTCAATGTCTTGCCGACACTATCCAGATCGATCGCCTGTCCGCCAGCCATCCCGCGCGACCCTGCCGCAAATGCGAGATGTTTGATCATCTCCAATTGTTCATAGGGATCTTCGGTCAGGCGGGACTCCGCGAGCAGCTGGAATGCCAGGCTTTGCAGGCTGTCACCGACCAGCAAGGCGGTTGCCTGGTCGTATTTGACATGACAGGTCGGTTTGCCGCGGCGCAGCACATCATCATCCATGCATGGCAGATCGTCATGCACCAGTGAATAGGCATGAATCAGCTCGACCGCTGCCCCCGCGAGGGTGACCCGTGCTTCGTCCGCGCCGTTCAGCTCCCCTGCTGCAAATGCCAATAACGGCCGCACACGTTTGCCCCCGCCCAGCACGACATAGCGCATCGCGTCATGCAAGCGCTCCGGTGCGCAATTGAGTGCGGGCAGGTGGCTCTCCAGGCAGGTTTCAATCAGTGCGAGCCGTTCAGTCGCCCAAGTCTGGAAATCAGTGCTCATCATGCTCGACGGTGGAAAAGTTTTTCAGCATGTCTGCCTCAAGTATCTTAATCTGCTGTTGCGAATCTTTTAACGTAGCCTGGCAGTATTGTAACAATTCCACCCCGCGTTTGTACGCGGAAAGCGAGTCTTCCAGCGACATCTGGCCAGCTTCCATGGCCGCCACGATATTTTCCAGCTCGGCCGAGGCAGCTTCGAAACTTGCCGGGCGGGCGGAATCCGCTGCGACCGCTGCGTGATCAGGGGATTTTTTTTTCATGCCAACCATGCTCATTACATCGGGAAATAGCGATTGCTTTGCGCCAAAGCCGCAAAAATACGCAATTTACCCCGCCCGGTCAATCATAAAATGAAGATTCATCAGACACATAGACCCCTCCACTGCCTCAGCAGCCCGCGCAAACTGGCAAACACCTGACACATCCCGGGCCGTCAAGCCATGTATTCGGGCTGGCGGACGCTGCCTGATCAATAGCGTATATAGTCACTGCCGCGCGGATCGCTGGCCACACTCGCCTTGCCGGAGCGACGATCGAAATAAATCAGCTGCATGTTTCCCCAGCGCCGGGCCGCTGTCTTGACTGCATGCCCCTTGTCCCCCAGGGCGCGAATCCATGCGGGATCGAACGCATCGGGCTCGAGCACGATTTCATCCGGCAGATACTGATGGTGGTAGCGGACACCGGCGACCAGCTTTTGCGGATTGGTCTGCCCCCGATCGACGAAATCGAGAATCGACAACAACAGCATGCTGATAATGCGCGACCCGCCGGGTGTGCCCGCGATCAGGATGCCCTGCTCATGGGTCACGAAGGTTGGCGACATGCTGGACAAAGGCCGCTTGCCGGGCGCGATCATGTTGGCCCGCCCGCCATGCAATCCATATACATTGGGCACATCGGGCGCAATCGCAAAATCGTCCATTTCATTGTTGAGCATCACGCCGGTCTCCCCGGCCATGAAACCCGATCCAAAGAAGGTATTGATGCTCAACGTGGCAGCAACCCGGTTTCCCTCACCATCCAGAATCGAATAATGAGTGGTGTTCATGCCTTCCCGGCGCTCGGTTTGCACAGTGCCTGCCGCCAAGCAGGACAATCGGTACAACACTTCGGCCGCGAGCGCCGGCCAGCCGCACAGTTCTGCCGCCCGTTCAGGCGCGGTGCTTTGGGGAACCGGCGGTGTTGCCTTGCGCATATCGATAGTCGCCGCTCGCTTGCGAGCATAATCCTTGCTGATAAATTTTTGCACATCGACTTCGACGAAATCGCTGTCACCAAAGTATTTGGCGCGATCCTCATAGGCCCGGCGCATTGCTTCCACGACGAGATGCGCGCGCTCGACCGCGCTCAGCTTGCCGAGCGGGAAACGCTCCAGTATATTCAGTGCCTGCGCCAGCGTCAGCCCGCCAGCCGAGGGCAGGCTGGCAGTCGTAATGTGCGCACCCTGGAAGGCAAAGGACACCGGTTGACGCTCAACCACGCGATAGGCGGCCAAATCCTCAGCGGTCCAGATACCGCCGCCTTGTTCGACCGCACGCACCAATTCCGCCGCGACAGATCCTCGATAAAAACCGGCTTTGCCATGCTGGGCGAGTTTGGTCAAAGTTGCCGCCAACTGCGGTTGACGCAGCCATTCTCCGGGTGATGGCACCTGGCCTCGTGGCAGAAAAACACGCGTACTGTCGGGTTCAGCAGCCAGTTTGGTGCGCTGATTGGCGATCACCCCGGCCAGCCGCTCATCAATGGCAAACCCTGCACGCGCAAGCCGTATGGCCGGCGCCAGGCTTGCCGCCAGCGGCAACCGGCCATATTTCTGCGCGATATGCACCAAGGCCGCAGGCGTGCCTGGAATGGCGGCTGCCAACGCGCCTTGCAGTGCGGCCTGGTGGTCCGGTTTGCCGGCCTGATCCAGATACATCTCAGCATGCGCCCTGCCCGGTGCAGTTTCCCGGCCATCCACCATGACCTCGAATTGATCGCTGGCACGGTGCAGCAACCAGAATCCACCTCCACCCAAACCCGAAGCATAGGGCTCGACCACCGCCAGCGCTGCACCCACGGCCACCGCCGCATCGAAAGCATTACCGCCCTGTTGCAGGATGCGCTCACCCGCCTGGGTGGCAAGCGGATGGGCCGAGACGACAGCGTATCCCGCGTAACCCTGCGCGCCACTGGCAAACAGGCAGAAAAACACCGTGATCCCAATCAGCCGACTGGCATAGCGAAAACGGACAAGCAATCGAATCAATCCTTGCATGGCTGGATATCGGTTAAGTATGAAAACAGAATTTACAGAAGTAGCGCATGACTTGCGTAGAAAAGTTGACCAAATCAGCTGAAGAGTCTAACATACGGGCCTTGTAGCGATAGCCACACATTCCCCGATAGCTCAGTCGGTAGAGCGACGGACTGTTAATCCGCAGGTCCCAGGTTCGAGCCCTGGTCGGGGAGCCACAAAAATTCACACCACTGCATATCCTGGATTGTCTAATTGCTGGACTTGATTGCACCAGCTTCAGGGCGATAGCCAGATTCCAGCATGCTCTCTAGTATCAAACTCAATTCTTGTTTATTGCAGCTGCGTTTCAACCAATTGTACTGGCGCGTGCATTCAACGCAGAATTGTTACGCTGTTAATAATCGAAAACGCTTCGCCTTCTCAGACTTACACTAGCAACTAACCGAAATTCGTGTCGATCTCCGATACCCACCGCATTGTTGAATCGGCCCGTGTCGGTCAAGAAGACATTACAGGCTAATCGATATTTCTAGTGAAGGACTTTGGATGAAGAAGAATTCCGGGATTTTGTTGTTGCTACGGTCTCGGGACCGTGCCATAGCGCATGAATGAAAATTGCAAAATAGCTACGATCAATCAGCGCACCCACTTGCTCGAGTTCAGGAAGCAGCAATGCATGTAATTTTTGCAGATTGTACCAAGGTACACCGGGGTAGGCATGATGCCCGGTGTGATAATTGATGTTATTCCAAAAGAACGAATTCAGTGGATTACTGATGATGGTACGAGTGCCTGCCAATGTTCCAGCATCCCAAGGACAGCCATAATGTTCAGCGATGAATCGCATGCTGTTGAAAAAACCAAAAAATATAAGTGGCCAAAACCACACACTAAACAATTGATTTGCAATGCCTTGGGATGCCGCCCAATCAAATACAGCCCACATCACAACTATGTGAAGCGCTATCTCACCCCAATGGACCAACGCTTTCTTCCCACGCAAGACCTTTAGTGGAAAAATCAATGTAAACTGAATCGCTGTCAAGAACACACCAACGGTTGCGTAAGCATAGAAGAGTATGAAATCGCCTACACCGCGTTTCCCCATCGTGAATGCATCGGGATCTTTCGAGGTGCGATTGTATCTATGATGAATAAGATGATCTTCCTTGAAGGAAGTAAATGAAATAATGAGTGGTATCATCGCGAAAATTCCGAATGCCCAATTCTTCCAGCGAGCTTTAAACAAAGTACTGTGCGTACAATCGTGCATAAAAGTCACGATTCCCATCTGTATGTAGCCCATTCCTAGATAGCACAGCCAAGTCAACACCCAATGGCTTGAATTCCAGGCAATGATTCCTAGCGCAATCCAAATCCCGTAGAAAAGAGGGATTTTTAGATTTGGGATCCGACGATGCTGATAGAGCTGCTTTAATTCCACAGAACTGATTCCAGATTTCATATAAAATTAAAATTATTATTAAAATTTAGTAACTATTCAGCGAAAAAAATGCAAAAAGTGCTTGACAGGGTTTTTGTGTAAAAAAGCAAGATTACCGATACATTTGGAGTTGCCCGTCAGGGC
>NZ_FNOY01000030.1 GCF_900107165.1 Nitrosomonas halophila | reverse complement strand
TCTTCTCAGAGATTGGGCGGGGTGCTCCACTATCACCGGCCATGGTCTTACAAAAGGCGCTTTCGGTTACCCACAAATTCTGCCGAGGAGCCAAATTTTGAACTGCATACCCAGGGTGTGCATGCTGCAAACAACACCTCCTGTGCCGATTGCCATATGCCAGTGATTCAGGACGGCGGCATGCATGTGACCGAGCACTGGATCCGCAGCCCCTTGCTGCAGCTTGAAGCCGCCTGCATGAGCTGTCATGACGGCAGTTCCGAACGCTTGGCCGAACGCAGTCTGCGACTGCAAAGCAACACGCTTGGCCTGCTTGCGCTAACGGAAAGCGCGCTGACTGCCTTGATGGACGCCATTCAATTGGCGCAGAAGCGAGCCTATACAGGTGCGCCATTGGAGGCTGCACTGTTGGCACACCGCCAGGCCCAATTGCGCTGGGATTTTATCGATGCCGATGCATCCAAAGGCTTTCATGCTTCAGCCGAGGCCATCCGCATGCTGATTGATGCGATAGCGATAGCCCGGGAGGCTGCTGAACAGCTGCATCAGGCTCTGGGCGAACATAGTACGCAGTAAATGCGGCAATGCTTGCCTTCCGGCGCGATGGCGCCCTGAACGGCAGGTATTTTTCGTTATCGTTTTTTGCGGGGCAATGCACGCTGAAGCAACCCAGCCCAGCGTGACCCGATCTGCCTTATGGCAGCGCTGCCGGGTGTTTTTTGTTGACCAAACTTTCTCTGAGCCTGTCAAATTCATGTTCATCCCACCCTTCGGGTTCGGTCAGTGCGAACCAGGCATCAAGATAGTGTTCCACGGCGTATTCGTGACCGTATCCGGCTGGTGCCGTGCCGGCAATCATATCGGCAATGAGCTGCAGCATGGTGACAATGGGAAACCAGCGCAGATCTTCGGAAACATCTGGCCCGCGGGGTGGTTTCATCCAGTCGGGTTCCTGGTAGAAGGATGCGGGCGAGAAAAACGTGATGGGATCGCTGGCGTATTGCAAAAAAACGATGCGGAAATCGCCCCAGGGTGATTCGCCCACCTCAAGCCCACCTTGTTGATTGACAAAACGAATGACCGAGCCTTCCCGGAAGCGAGGCAGCCATTCGGGTGATTCGGGGTGGCGCCGGTCAGTCGCCGCGCGCCAGGTGCCAGTGCGGAAGGGAGGACCACTCCAGAGCGCGCCGTTGAAGGGATCATTGATGATATCGTAGAAATCGAAGGAGCGATCAGAATGCAGTGCGCCCAGGCTGAGCCCGAAGATATACAAGGCAGGCCGGCTTGACCGCGGCAACTGTGTCCAGTGTCCATAGACAGCCTGAAAGAGCGCTCGGGTTGTCTCTACCCCATAGGCCCCTTTAGCCATTAAGGATAGCGCGCTGGGGAGATAGGAGTATTGTGCTGCAATACTGGCCACATCACCACGATACAGATATTCCAGGGCTTCAATGCCGCCAGGATCTATCCAGCCTGTTCCGGTGGGAGCGATCAGCACCAGTATCGAGCGCTCGAAACCACCGACCCGTTTGAGCTCTTCCAGCGCCAGTTCAGCTCTTTCCTGAGGTGTTGCTGCTGCATTCAGACCCACATAGACACGGATGGGATCCTGGGCAGGTGCGCCAGACAAGTGTTCGATATCCTTTGCCGATGGACTCTCTGAAATAAAACGGCGGCCCTGGCGGCCCATGTCTTTCCAGGCGATCAGAGAGGCTGCGCTGCCCGTTTTCATGGGGGCAGTGGGGGGTTCCAGTTCCGGATCGATGCGTGCATCGATTTGCTGATGGGAAATATCGGCGGTATGCAGCGCAAATGCAATCAGCACACCATCAATCACTGCCCAGAACACCGCAAATGCTATCAGCAGACCGGCCGCATGCGAGATCCGGCGGGGCACAATGCGTCTGAGCTTGCGCGATAGCATCCGCTGCAGCTGATGAAAAAGCTTGCCGATCAGCAGCGCGGCAAGAAAAATCAGCAGGGCGATGCTCCCCACCAGCAGGGCCCGAATGTCGTCTACCATTTCCATTCCCATCAGCACCCGGACCCTGTTCTGCCACTGACTGGCCTGCCATAGAAAGCTGACTACCAGCAGGCCGCAGAGCGCTGCTGATCCCAGATAAATAAAGTGCTGTATCCGTTCATGGGGACGGGGTAACTCCAGGTAACGCCAAAGCCAGACGCTGATGACACCCAGCCCGTAACCGGCTGCCAGGGAGACGCCCGAAATTATCCCCTGAACAGTGTCACCTCGAGGCAGCAGGCTGGGTGACAGCGAGAGTGCAAGGAACAGCGTGCCAAACAGTAATCCAACAGTCGATAAATGATTTTCTATTCGCATTGTCGTTTCGCTTGGGGCCGGAGGTAGGAAGATATGGATTGAAAGCATAACATTGCATACTTCTCCCCGCCAGATATTGATCATGTGCTGGGGTGGCGGCGGCAGCCCAATAATCCATGCACCTCACCCAGCAGGGTGGTCCAAATCGCTTCGATCGTTCAGAATACACAATAATCAAAATTGCTCTCTCAAGGTGCACGAAATCGTGACCATCCAGCGTATCATTTAGCGGGATTGTGATGAGAGAAGCGGCAGCGCGGATCATGAAACCTGGATGATATCGCTGATTAAACTGAATATGCATCAATTGACTCCGTATGGACGGTGGCCTGGTCAATGCACATCGAAACAGACAACGAAAACCATTGCAGTGACTTCATTCGCTTGAATGAACTTTGGATCAAGGAGCATTTTATGCTCGAGGAAGGGGACAGGAGATTGGCCGCTGATCCTTACAGGATCGTTCGCGAGGGGGGGCATATCCTGAGTCTTGTCGAGTCCGGCAAGGTCATTGGTGTATGTGCGCTCTTCAAGGAATCCCCGGCGCGGTTTCAGTTGGCCCGAATGACCGTGGCGCCAGACGAAAGAGGCAAGGGGTACGGTAAAATCCTGCTTCAGGCAGCGATTGAAAGGGCCAGGATGCGCGGGGCCACGTCGCTCTATCTGCTTTCCAATACTGCGCTGGGCATAGCGCTTGCGCTCTATCGCAAGCATGGTTTCCACACCCTGAGCGAGGGCGTGCATCCGGTTTATGCCCGCTGCAATATCGTCATGGAGCTGGCACTATAGTCCGTGAAGGATGTGTGGGTCGTGGAGCACAGTAGTTGGGATTAATGTGCATGTTCACTTCAGTATTGGTTAACGCATGGTTTGCCATGATTATTCTTATCCGGCGGGAAATCTCGGCATGATGGAAAAGTGATGCCTTTACAAGAAATATTTCATCGGCAGTTCTGGTGGCAGCGGCTCAGGGAGATGTGGGAGGTGATCGAGGAAGCCTGGGTAGCATGCAACAAGGATGAAGTGCTGGGGCGCTCGGCGCAGCTTGGGTTTTATTTTATGCTGGCGCTGTTTCCTGCGCTGCTGGGGGTGAAGGCACTTGTCGGGATGCTGCCCGAGCAGGTGTTATTGCCCACTCTTATGTTCTACGCGGAGAAAGTGCTGCCGGAAGAGTCTTTGATTCTTGTCGAACGCTATGTGGATCAGGTGATTCAGGGCGGTGGGGACAGAGTATTCTATCTGAGTCTGCTGGGCTCGCTCTGGGCGGCATCCTGGGGCATGATGGCGATCATTAATAGCCTCAATGTGGTCTATGGCGTGCAGGAAACACGACCGCTCTGGAAAGTCGGCGCCATATCGGTGTTGCTGACGCTCGGCGCTGCAATCTTTGTGATCACTTCGTTAATCCTGATACTTGCCGGTGAGCAGGTGATACGCTGGCTCGGAGATTTCGTGAACAAGGAAGAAGTGGGGGTAACGTTCTACTGGTCTTTGCTGCAATGGCCAATAATCGTCCTCATCATGCTGGTGGCACTCAACCTGATCTATTATTTTGCACCCAATACCGATCATGAATGGCAGTGGATCAAGCCTGGCTCCATCCTGGCGGTATGCCTCTGGGTTATTCTCTCCCTGGGCCTGAAATACTATGTAGAGACTTTTGTCGATTACAACCCAGTCTATGGGTCCATTACGGGTGTGATTATTCTGATGATGTGGCTGTATGTCAGCGGATTTGCGCTTTTGTTGGGGGGGGAGCTCAACTACACCCTCAAGAAGCGCCAGCGCCGGAAGGCACAACAGGAACAGTGATTATTCGGCCTAAGGGCACGTTAATGAATAACCTGGGCGTACGTTGTTACGTATTCGGGAAAGATGCAAGGCGCGAGGCGAAGCCGAATGGTCGTTCCATTCGCAAGCTTCGCAACGCCGCAGATGCCCGAATACGCAACAACCCTTCGGGCTGGGGTCGCTTGCTCTGTGCTGGTATAATTGAACGTTTTGGAGCGTAATCGCTATGGAAGCTGAACAAATCAACGCACTGACCTCGCAACTGGAGGATCTGAAGCAAAGAAGTCAAACCTTACGGGGGTATCTTTGACTTCGATGCCAAGCAAACACGTTTGGTAGAACTCAATCGGCTGGCTGAGGATCCGTCCATCTGGAGTGATCATGATCGCGCCCAGGAACTGGGGCGTGAGAAAAAGTCGCTCGAGAATATCGTACATACGCTGCAAGCAATCGATAGTCAATTGCAGGATGCCCACGAGCTGCTGCTGATCGCTGAGGAAGAGCGTGACGAAGATACGCTGCAGAGTATCGCACAAGATGTCGCACAGCTTGAGAAGACAGTGGCGGAAATGGAGTTCCGCCGCATGTTTTCAGACCCGATGGATCCCAACAATTGCTTTGTCGATATTCAATCCGGCTCTGGCGGCACTGAAGCACAAGACTGGGCCTCGATGCTGGAACGCATGTATTTGCGCTATTGCGAGCGGCGGGGCCTGGCGGTGGAAGTGCTGGAGGAATCTCCCGGCGATATCGCCGGTCTCAAAAGCGCAACCCTGAAGGTCAGTGGCGAATATGCCTATGGCTACCTGCGTACCGAAACCGGGGTGCATCGGCTGGTGCGCAAATCCCCATTCGATTCCGGCAATCGCCGCCATACTTCCTTTGCCAGTGTGTTCGTCTATCCGGAAGTGGATGATGGTATCGAAATCGACGTCAATCCTGCTGATTTGCGAGTGGATACCTTTCGTGCTTCCGGGGCAGGCGGGCAGCATATCAATAAAACTGACTCGGCCGTCCGGATTACCCATTTGCCATCGGGAATTGTCGTGCAATGTCAGAGTGGCCGTTCTCAGCACCGTAATCGCGCCGATGCCATGGCAATGCTGAAATCACGCCTCTACGAAGCGGAATTGCGGAAACGGAATGAATCCAAGCAGGCCATGGAAGATTCCAAAACGGATATTGGATGGGGGCATCAGATTCGTTCCTATGTGCTGGATCAGTCACGGATCAAGGATCTGCGGACCAATATCGAAATTGGTAATACCCAATCGGTGTTGGACGGGGACCTTGATACTTTCATTGAAGCCAGCCTGAAGCAGGGCGTCCAGAGCGCGCAACAGGCTGACTAGGAGGCTGTCCGAGATAACGATTAGCGACGTAGCGCGGGCGAAGCTGGCTGAGCGGGACTTTTAGATCATTTGAGGCGAATAGTTGTTCTATTCAACGAAAAGGATCGAGAAATCCAGCCTGGCAGGTTCGTCCGGCGATGAGTGGTTGTCTCGGATAGTCATGTTTGGCGTTTACTGATGGTCGCTTCCGGCCTTGGCGAGCAGTTTGTCCAAGGCGCGAGTGGGCAGGATGCGTCGAAGATAAGCAAACAGGTAAGTGGGAAATGTAACGTAATAGCGTGCCCGAGGCGCTGGGGATTCGAGTGCGTGGATCACTTTTTTCAGCACCGCCTCGGGTGGCAGGGTAAAGGGAACGGCTGGCCCTTGTTTATTGAGTCTCGCCTGGACGGCGAGATATTTCTCGCGATGCACGCTCTTTTCAATGTCGATATAACGTTCCATCGCTTGCATTGCGTTGGCACGGAACCGGGTGGCAATCGGCCCGGGCTCGACCAGGCTGACAAAAATATGGGTGCCTCTCAATTCGAGACGCAAGGTATCGCTCAACCCTTCGATGGCAAATTTTGAGGCGTTGTATGCGCCCCGGAAAGGCATGGCGGCAAAACCGAGTACCGAGCTGTTCTGTATGATCCGGCCATAGCCCTGTTTGCGCATGATCGGCAGGATGAGGTTGGTCAGTTCCAGCCATCCGAAAAAATTGGTTTCGAATTGCGCGCGCATGGCCTCCCGGCTCAGGTCTTCTACTGCGCCTGGCAGCCCATAGGCGCCGTTATTGAATAATGCATACAGTTGGCCTTGGCTGCGCCGCAGGGTTTCCTCGACCGCAGAGCGGATCGAATCGGAATCATCCAGATCCAGCTGGAAGCTTTCCAGGCCTTCTGCCAGCAGCATGTCCACGCTTTCCTGTCTGCGGGCCGTGGCAAAAACACGGTAGCCGCGCGCCTGCAAGCCATGTGCGGCGCAGTAGCCAATACCACTGGAACAGCCGGTGATTAAGATCGATTTTTTCATGAGTCTCTTGTGTGTGAAGTTCGCGCTGAACGAAGCACAGCGGGCGTCCGGGCAATTTTTTATACCCGATTTTCTCGGGTGTTGAGGTGGCCCGCCAGTTGCCCATATCGGCGGATGGGCAAGGCGCTGCACGGGTACGGCGCTTGACAGTCATCATGGCGCAACATAGCATCGTGCGGGCATACGATTTTTTCGGAACCTATTATATAAATATAAGCAAAGATGTCGAAATTATTGTTCAGATTGCGCGGCGTACCGGATGACGAAGCCGAAGAAGTGCGTGCATTGCTGGAAACACATCAGATAGACTTTTACGAAACGACTGCAGGCAACTGGGGGATTTCCATGCCGGCTATCTGGGTGCGGGATGAATCGCAGTATCAGCAGGCCAAGTCGCTGCTGGATCACTATCAAGCGGCACGCAGCGCAAGAGTGCGCGCCGAATATGAACGCCTGAAACGAGAGGGCAGGCACAAAACCCTGTGGGACAGTTTCCGGGAAAATCCGCTTGGGTTCATTGCCTACATTTTTATTGTCATGGTGTTGTTATATCTTCCTTTCAAGCTTGTTTTCGAGCTGACTAGATAATTGCTCCAAATTTAAATTGAACATCTCCAGAAAGTTATTACTCGCCTTGTTGCTGGGCGGTTTGACCGTGCCCGGTTTCGCGCCATTCTATATCTTCCCGTTACCGTTATTCACGCTCGCATTGCTGGGGCTGATGTGGCGCAAATGCACCAAGCCCTCCCAGGCGGCATTGCTGGGTTTTGCCTTTGGCATGGGGATGTTCGGTGCGGGGGTGACCTGGATTTATGTCAGCCTGCATGATTTTGGCAATATGCCCATGCCTTTGGCCGTATTCGCATTGATCGTGCTCTGCGCTTATCTCTCGCTGTTTCCCGCTCTGACTGGCTGGATTGCATCGCTTCAGCTCTTGCGTGCATCCTGGGTCTGGCCTGGGATTGTTGCCGCACTCTGGGCATTGAGCGAATGGTTGCGCGGTACGCTCTTTACCGGTTTTCCATGGCTGGCAGTCGGCTATTCCCAGGCGCCTTACGGCCCCTTATCCGGTTTTGCCCCGGTGGTGGGTGTGTATGGTGTCTCGCTGCTGCTGATGTTGAGCGCTGCCTGGTTGGCGTGTTGGCTGGAAAACCGGCAAGCCCGGCGTGTTGTTGCTGCGCTGGCGAGTGTCTGGGTAATCGGTCTGGGGCTGCAGCAGGTGAGTTGGGTCAAGCCGGTTGGCAAGCCGGTTACAGTCAGCCTGCTGCAGGGCAATATTCCGCAGGATTTAAAATGGCGGCCGGAATACCTGGCCACGACCATGCAGACTTATGTGCAAATGGTCAAAAGCAGCCCAAGCCGTCTGATTGTCACCCCGGAAATATCGTTTCCCCTGTTTCGTGAGCAGGCGCCGCCAGACTATTTATCGATGCTTGCCGAACATGCCCGCGCAAACCAGGGCGATGTCCTGATTGGCATGGCTGAACAGGACGCAGCCAGTAACGGCAGATACTACAACACCATGTTCAGTTTCGGCACCTCGCCCGAGCAATACTACCGCAAACACCATTTGGTGCCTTTCGGCGAATTCATTCCCCTCAAGCCGATATTCGGCTGGATCATAGAAGTCATGGATATGCCGCTGGCGGATTTTGCGCGCGGCGGCCTGGATCAGCGACCGCTGGCGCTGGCTGGGCAGCGCGTCGCCATCAATATTTGTTATGAAGATGTATTCGGCGAAGAGATCATTCTGCAATTGCCAGAGGCGACCTTGCTGGTCAACGTGAGTAACGATGCCTGGTTTGGCCGTTCCATCGGTCCCTGGCAGCATATGCAAATTTCACAGATGCGCGCCCAGGAAACCGGACGCTATATGCTGCGTGCCACCAATACCGGCATGACCGCCATCATCGATGAGCGGGGCAGGGTTGTGGCGCAGCTGGATATGTTCATCACGGCCGGGCTACACGGCATGGCGCAAGGATTCATCGGGACCACGCCTTATGTGCGTTATGGCAACAAGCTGATTTTGGGGCTCATTGCTTTGTTGCTGCTGGCTGGAAGTTGCCTGGCATTTTTCGGTGGGCGTAAAACCCTGTAGAATTGCGCCAATTCATTATCAGATAACCAAATCAAAATTTGCATGCCTACGCCCACTTTTCAGGAAATGATTCTCTCCCTGCAGCAATATTGGGGGCAGCAGGGCTGTGCGCTGCTGCAGCCTTACGATATGGAAGTTGGTGCGGGAACCAGTCATACCGCGACCTTCTTGCGCGCCCTCGGGCCCGAACCCTGGCGGGCTGCCTATGTCCAGCCATCCCGCCGCCCGAAAGACGGCCGCTATGGCGACAATCCCAATCGCTTGCAGCATTATTACCAGTTTCAGGTGGTGCTCAAGCCCGCGCCAGATGATATTCTCGATTTGTATTTCCGTTCCTTGCAGATGCTGGGGTTGGACTTGCAGCGCAACGATGTGCGGCTGGTCGAGGATGACTGGGAGAATCCGACCCTTGGCGCCTGGGGACTGGGTTGGGAGGTGTGGTTGAATGGCATGGAAGTGACGCAGTTCACCTACTTCCAGCAGGTGGGCGGCATCAACTGCCGGCCGATTACCGGTGAGATCACTTATGGCCTGGAGCGTCTCGCCATGTATCTGCAGGGGGTCGAGAATGTATTCGATCTCGTCTGGACGGACGGCATCACCTATGGGGATGTCTATCATCAGAATGAGGTCGAGCAATCCGCCTATAACTTCGAACACAGCGATAGCGAGTTTCTGTTGCTTGCCTTTGGCAAGCATGAGTCCCAGGCCAA
This sequence comes from Nitrosomonas halophila, assembly GCF_900107165.1. Lineage (GTDB taxonomy): Bacteria > Pseudomonadota > Gammaproteobacteria > Burkholderiales > Nitrosomonadaceae > Nitrosomonas > Nitrosomonas halophila. The sequence continues at coordinate 23,798 of NZ_FNOY01000030.1, read as the reverse complement.
CCGGCTGATGGATGCGCAGTTGCCATTGCCTGCCTACGAGCAGGTATTGAAAGCGGCGCATACCTTTAATCTGCTGGATGCGCGCAATGCGATTTCCGTGACCGAGCGGGCGGCTTACATCGGCCGCATTCGCAACTTGGCGAAACGCGTAGCGCAAGCTTATTACGATAGCCGTGCACGTTTGCAGCCACCTTTCCCTCTTGCACCCCGAGAATGGGTCGCACATATTCTGGATCAGACAGCATCCGCATGATAACCGAGAATCTATTGATTGAATTGTTGACCGAGGAGTTGCCTCCCAAGTCGCTCGACAAGTTGGGCAACGCCTTTGCCAGCGTGCTGGGAAACAGCCTGCAGTCACAAAAACTCACTACTGCACAAACAGTCATTAGCGCGTTTGCCTCGCCGCGCCGGCTGGCCGCACATATCACTGCCGTATTGCCACAAGCGCCCGATCAAAATGTCACACAGAAACTGATGCCGGTGAAAGTCGGGCTGGATGAACATGCCCAGGCGACACCGGCTTTGATCAAGAAACTGACCGCACTCGGGATGGAGAACTTCCCGGTATCCGCACTCAAAACCCTGCGGGAGGGCAAGGCAGACATGCTGTTCCTGGAACAGACCATGCCGGGAATTCTGCTCGCGGCCGGTTTGCAGAAAGCACTGGATGAGGCGATCCGGCAGTTGCCCATTCCCAAGGTGATGACGTACCAATTGGCCGATGGCTGGCAGAATGTGCATTTCGTGCGACCCGTGCATGGGCTTGTCGCGCTCTATGGAACAGAAATCCTACCCATCGAGGCCTTCGGACTGGTTGCCGGCAATGCAACCCAGGGACACCGCTTCGAGGCCACGCACCATCCATTGCAGATCGCACATGCGGATGACTACGAGCAGTGCCTGGAATCCACGGGGGCGGTCATGCCGCGATTTGCGCGGCGGCGCGAGGCTATATGGCGAGCATTAACCGCTGCGGCCAGCGCCGAGGAATTGCGCTGTCTCGAAGATGAGGCGTTACTGGATGAGGTCACGGCTTTGGTGGAGCGTCCCAATATACTGATGGGCACGTTTCCAGAGGCGTTCCTCGAGGTGCCACAGGAATGCCTGATTTTAACGATGAAAGCAAATCAGAAATATTTCCCTTTGCTCGATTCGAATGGAAAACTGGCCAACCGTTTTTTGCTCGTGGCCAATATTGCACCGTCCGATCCGGGGCAGATCATTGCGGGCAATGAGCGCGTCATCCGGTCACGGTTGGCGGACGCCAAATTCTTCTTCGATCAGGATCGCAAGCAAACCCTGGCTTCACGCCTGCCTGGCCTGGACAAGGTGATCTATCATCATCAACTGGGTTCGCAAGGGTTGCGCATCCAGTATGTACGCGCCCTGGCGCGCGCGATTGGGGCGCATCTGGAGGGCAGCAAGCTGGCTGGACAGGCTGACCAGGCAGCCCGTTTGGCCAAGGCTGATCTGCTGACTGACATGGTAGGAGAGTTTCCGGAACTGCAGGGGATCATGGGGCGCTATTACGCCCAGCACGAAGGCTTGGACGAGTGCATCGCGTTTGCCATCGAGGACCATTACAAGCCGCGTTTTGCTGGCGATGCATTGCCTCGCAACCTGGTCGGGATCTGTCTGGCGCTGGCCGACAAGCTGGAAACCCTGGTCAGCATGTTCAGCATCGGCCAGCTGCCGACAGGCGACAAGGATCCTTATGCCTTGCGGCGGCATGCGCTGGGGGTGATCCGTATGCTGATCGAAAAGGATCTGCCCCTCGAGCTCAGTGTCCTGCTGGCGCAAGCCACCGTCATTCTCCAGGATGGTCATATCGGGCAGGACCAGGAAGCGGCATCCGAATACAGGCGCCCGGCTTCTCCGCAGCTGGGCGAACAACTGCAGGATTTCTTTTATGATCGCCTGGCGAGCAATTTGCGTGAACAAGGTTACACTGCCCAGGAGGTCGAAGCCGTTTTGAGTCTGAGGCCGCAAATCCTGAGCGATATTCCCAAACGGCTGGCGGCTGTCCGCGCCTTCACCGCACTGCCTGAGGCGGCGAGCCTTGCTGGCGCCAATAAACGCGTGGGTAATATTCTCAAAAAATCTGAGCATAGTATTTCCCCTGACATCGAGCAAGCCTGTTTGCAGGAGCCGGCCGAATTGGCCTTGTATCAGGCCCTGGCCGATATCGAGTCCGAGGTTGAACATGCCTTCCAGGCTGGCGATTACATCACTTCATTACAAAGGCTGGCGGCGTTGAAAGTGCCTGTCGATACTTTTTTTGATCAGGTGCTGGTCAACACCGAGGATATGCGGTTGCGCAATAACCGTCTTGCCTTGCTGGCAAAATTGCAGGCCATGATGAATCGTGTCGCCGATATTTCCCGTCTGGCAGCGTAATCGATGCAAGCAACTGGTAGATAGCGAAGGCGATGAAACTGGTCATTCTGGATCACAATGGCGTGATCAACCAAGTGAGTAGCACTTACATCAAAACACCAGATGAGTGGAAGCCGATTGCGGGCAGTATGGAAGCGATTGCCCGGCTGACGCATGCGGGTTATCGGGTTGTTATTGCTTCCAACCAGTCCAGCATCGGCCGTGGCTTGCTGGATATGTCAACCTTTCATGCGATCAATGACAAAATGTTCCGATCAGTGCAACAGGCAGGGGGGCGGATAGATGCCCTGTTTTTCTGCCCAAATGCCCAGAATGACAAATGTACCTGCCGCAAACCTGGTATAGGCATGTTTCTGGAAATCAAGCAGCGCTACAGCACCGAGCTCAGCCATGTTCCGGCAATTGGGGATTCGTTGCGCGATCTGGAGGCCGCTTACCAGGCGGGAGCGATCCCAATACTGGTGCTGACCGGCAAGGGGGAAGCCACTTATGCAGCCGGTGATCTGCCACCGGGCACCCAGGTTTTTCCCGATCTGGCAACGGCAGTCGACAGTTTAGTGATACGGGCTTGAAAATGGCGATGCTGCGTTCTTTGATTTATACACTCTTGCAGGCTGTGATCACGCCCCCCTACGCACTGTTTACGCTCGCCTGTTTTCCCTTGCCGGTCCACCGCCGTTACCGCGTAACCTATGGCTGGACGCGGTTGATGCTGTTCATGCTGCGCACAGTCTGCGGCCTCCATTACCGGGTCATAGGCCAGGAAAACATTCCTGATCGCCCCAGCATCATTCTATCCAAGCACCAGTCCGCCTGGGAAACGCTGGCATTGCAGCAAATTTTTCCGCCGCAGGTCTGGGTGCTCAAAAAGGAATTGTTGCGGATCCCATTTTTTGGTTGGGGTTTGGCCATGACCAATCCCATCGCGATCGATCGCAGCGCCGGCAAGGCGGCACTGGAGCAGATTGTGGAGCAGGGGCGGGAGCGGCTGAGAGAGAAATTCTGGATTGTGGTTTTCCCGGAGGGTACGCGCGTGCCACCCGGCAGCAAAGGTAAATATCGTATTGGGGGCGCCTGGCTGGCAGCCCATACCGGTGCATCGATTGTGCCGGTTGCCCATAATGCGGGCGAGTTCTGGGGAAAGAACTCTTTTGTCAAGAACCCGGGTGTCATTACCGTGAGCATAGGCAAACCGATCAATCCGGATGGCATTGAGCCGGCAGTCCTGATCGCGCAGGTCGAAGCATGGATAGAAGCGGAAACCCAGCGTATCAGCACACGCAATCATCAGATTGCACCTGCGGCGCCTGCCGTTGCAAGCACCGGCGAGCAAGAGAAATAGCCTGCAGGCCGAGAATGATCGGTCGGGAGGATTTTGTAGATCCAGATTGTATGGCTATAATGAAAAAGGGTATCGCGCAGCACACCGGATTCCCATACTTTCATTCATAGAGAAAATAAAAAGTGCCGGTAAAACGCACATCAAGCTATTCTCAATAGGAGAGAAAAATGAAATTAAGTCTCAAATTACTCGCTCTGATGAGCTTATCGCTACCATTCTACGCCCACGGCGGCGGTGATCCAGACTTCGTCAAATACCCAGAGAGGTACGAGCAAATCTTCACTCAATATGGCATGGCCAACCGCGCCAACCAGACCCAACTGGCAAAATTCTACGCCAATGAGATCGCTGTCGAAAGTTATAAAAAAGGAGAAGAGGCGGCACCCGGATCAATTGTCATCATGGAGATTTATGAACCCAAGAAAGATGCCAAGGGTGATATCATCACCGGTGAAGGCGGCTTGTTCGTGATCAACAAGCTGGCAGGGGTTGCCGTGATGGAAAAAAGAAATGACTGGGACAGTGCTTTCCAGCCAGCCAACCGGGCGGGTGACTGGGGTTTTGCCGTATACAATCCCGACGGTACGCCCAAAAGCAATGATCTCAATTGCGTACAGTGCCATATTCCATTACAACAGCAGGATCACTTGTTTACTTATAAAACATTAGTCGATTTTGTCAGCAGTCATTAATCACTGACTTATTTTTGCTCAGGAGGAAGGTATGCCAACCAGGTTGTTGAGAGCACTTATCGGCAGCCTTCTTGTCCTGGCAGTGGTTTGCACCACTCATGGCTCGGCCGCAGATATTTATTCACATATCGTTTTGAAGCTGCCTTATGCACTGCGCAGCGATGCCCCGTGGATCAGAATCATTCAAACCCAGGAAGAGTGGGAATCCTTGTATCAGCAAATGCTGGCTGATAACCTCTTGATTCTTGACGAGGTTGAACCTGCTCCCCTCATCGATTTCCAGAATTTTCAGCTGATTGCCGGCGGGCTCGGTATGAGGCCGCATATCGGGGACAGATTGTTGATCGAGAGCGTGCATGAACTGGAGGATGAGATCATCATCCAGGTGCTGGAAGTTAGAAGAACTGGATATTGCATTGTTCTGCCCGCACTGAGCTATCCTTCGGCAACCATTCTGATCAGAAAAACGCACAAACCCATCCGGATCTCCAGCGCGATCGCCACGGATGATTGCGATTCTGGCATCGAAGTACATTGACAGCCCGGATACGGCAGGGTTTATAAATTATTCGGTGCGAAGCGCATCAACCGGATTGAGCCGGGCGGCCCGCATTGCGGGCACAACACCCGCGGCCAGTCCGATCAGGCCGGACAGGATCAGCGCGCCGATCACATAAGACCACGGAATGCTGACTGGCAAGTCGGTGGCCACCATCTTCAGCAACCACGCCAGTCCCATCCCGGTAATTAAGCCGGTTGCTCCGCCAAGAAATGACAGGGCAGTCGATTCCAGCAGAAACAAGATCCGGATACGCATGGGTGTTGCACCCAGCGCATTGAGCAGCCCGATTTCCGCCACCCTTTCCGCTACGGCGATATGCATGAGCGTAATCATGCCTACCGCACCGACCAGTAGTGAAATGCCACCCAGGGCAGCAACGGCAAAAGTCAGGACATCCAGCACGGTCGAGAGGGTGCTGAGCATCTGCTGCTGGGGAGTAAGCGTGAAATCCTCGCGTCCATGGCGTTCGATCATGATCTGCCGGATATCTGAGGTAACCTCGTCTAGCGGCGCATCGGGCGGATAAACCACCTGAATTTCCATTACCCCTTCCCGGTTGAAGACTTCCAGTGCCCGGGCGGTGGGAATGTATACCGTATCATCCAGATCAAACCCCAATACCTGGCCTTTGGAGGCCATCACGCCAATCACCCGGAAGCGGGACCCTCCCACCTGGATGATCGAGCCGAGCGGATTGGCATTGCCATATAATTCCTCATGCGCTTTCGCACCCAGCACGGCAAAAGCACGTGGATTGCGCGGATCATCCGCTGGCAGGAAGCGTCCGGTAGCCACTTGCATGTTGAATGCCTTATCGAAATCCGGTCCCTGGCCGGACACCGTGACGCGCCGGCTGCGGCCACTTGCACGAATTTCGGCATTACCCGTTACGGTGGCGTTGGTATAGCGGGCATAGCGTGAAATTCTCAACGCCAACGAATCCTCGATGGTCAGCAAACGTGCACTGCCAATCGAGCCGGGTGCTGCACCATGCGCACGTAATTTCCCGGGTGTGATATTGATGATATTCGTGCCAAATTGGGTGAACTCAGCCAGCACAAACCGCTGAATGCCTGCTCCAATCGAGGTCAATAGAATGACAGCCGCGATGCCGATCGCGATTCCGGAAGCAGACAACAGTGTGCGCAGTGGATGAGCGGACAAGGCGCGCAGCGCAAAGTGCAAGGTATCGAGGGCATTCATCGCTTGCTGAGGGCCTGGACCGGATCCAGCCTGGCTGCCCGAGTTGCGGGCAGAAGCCCCGCCAGCACCCCGGTTAGAACTGCGACAAAAATGGCTGCAAAATTGGCCCAATAGGGTGGCCAGGCGGGTAATAAGGGATAGGCCAGGCGCAGCATCAAGCTGCCGATATGCCCCAATACGAAACCAAGCAGCGCGCCGGTCAACGATAGCCAGGCCGCTTCCGCCAGGAATACTCGCCGGATGACTGTTGCCGGTGTACCGATCGCTTTGAGCAAGCCGATTTCGGCAGTGCGCTGGCTGACCGCTACCAGCATGACATTCATGACTAGAATCCCGGCGACAGCAAGGCTGATCACGGCGATTCCGGCAACGCCCAGTGTCAGTGCCCGCAAAATCCGATCAAATGTGGCGAGTACTGCATCCTGAGTGATGACCGTCACATCGTCTTCGCCGTCATGACGTCGAATCAAAGTTTCACGTATGGCCTGCTTGGCTTCTTCGATTTCACCGCGATGTCTCGCTTCTATCAGCAACCGGAATAGAGAGTTGGTATTGAACAGGGCTTGCGCCTGGCGTACTGGGATAATGACCACTTCATCCGAATTGAAGCCCATGGTTTGCCCTTGCGCGGCCAGGACTCCTGTAACCGTGAAACGTCGATCACTCAGGCGAACCCGCTGACCCAGCACATGACCATCTGGAAAAAATTCTTGGGCGATTGCCGCGCCCAGTACAATTTGTGCACTGCCGGCAGAAGCGGCCGAAAGAAAATCTCCTTGAGCGAGCCTCATATGACGAATTGGAAATATTTCAGCGGTAGTGCCCATTACTGTCACTTCCCGCAACCGTCCCGCAGCAGACAGTTCTGCCGCACCAACATTCAACGGTGCGTAACGTCTAACCTCCGCCAAGCGGCCTACCCAGCGGGCATCTTCCAGGGTCAGATCCCGTGGTGTCTGGCCCATGACAGCGCCCGGGAAGCTGCCAGCTGTCTCGGCACGTCCCGGCAAGACGATGATCAGGTTTGTGCCGATCGAGGCAAACTGATTGACGACATAACGTCTGGCGCCATCCCCGAGAGCGGTCAGCACGATAACTGCAGCCACACCTAATGCCATTGCCAGTATGATCAGGAATGAGCGGGTACGATAACTGGTCAGTGTTTTGAATGAAAAGCGCAGCGTATCATTCAGTTTCATTTTTCATCCGCGGCAATCTTGCCATCGCGCATGCCAAGGCGGCGGTGCGCGCGCACACCCAGCTCGCGATCATGTGTCACAACGATAAGTGTGGTGCCCACCTGATTCAGATTTTCCAGTAGTGCCATGACTTCCGATCCGATGCGATGGTCCAGGTTGCCGGTAGGTTCGTCGGCGAGCAGGGCGGTTGGCCGCAGTATGGTTGCACGCGCAATCGCGACACGCTGACGTTGGCCGCCAGATAATTCGGCTGGACGATGTTGCGCGCGATTGCCCAGATCGAAGGCATCCAGGGTTTCCTGGACACGTAGTTTACGCTCGGAAGGGGGCATGCCGGTCAGAATCAATGGCAGTTCGATATTTTCGGCGGCAGTCAGGCGTGGCACCAGATGGAAAGACTGGAATATAAAACCGATTTTTTCGCGGCGGACTTGTGCCTGCTCGGTTTCCGACAGATCAGTGACATTTCTTCCATCGAGCAAATACTGACCGCTGTTGGGCCGGTCCAGCAAGCCAATCACGTTCAGCAGGGTGGACTTGCCAGACCCGGACGGTCCCATGATGGAAACATATTCTCCCGAATTGATTTCGAGATCGATGTGATCGAGCGCGTGCACGGCCTGGTCACCCATCTGGAACACGCGGCTAATGTCTGAAAGCTGAATCATGGCTGGGTTGATTTGGGCGTGACGCGCGTGCCTGCCGTCACTTCCACGCCATCACTGGCAAACAGCACCTGTTCACCCTCATTCAATCCCTCGAGCACCTCGGTAAAGACCCAGTTACCCAACCCTGTGACTAATGTTCTTTCCTCCAGTTTGTCATCAGAATCCAATACCAGCACTTTATTGTGTTGCCGGATAACTTGCGTGGGAATCCGCAGGACATTTTCACGTTGATCGACGATCACTTCAACATCGGCGCTGTAGCCCACGAGTAGGGTGTCTGTATAATTGTTGATGAACTCGGCTTCCACATCGACCGTGCGCGCCTGTTTTTCGATTTCCGTAACAAAAGGAGCGATGCGGCGCACATGGCCTTCAAAAGGCTGGCCAGGCAGTGCATCGATCAAGATGCGTGCCACCTGCCCCACTCGGATTTTGGGCGCATCCACTTCATCCATCGGAGCGCTGACATACAAACAACTGTCATCGATCAGGTCCACGGCTGGCGGGGTAGGGATTCCCTGTGGCGAGGGCGTGACATATTCACCCAGTTCGCCGGTCACTTGCGCAATAATGCCGGCAAAAGGTGCGATCAGCACGGTACGCTCCAAGCTGGCCTGAACTACGGCGATTTGCGCGCGTGCACGTTCGACCTCGGCGGCGGCGGCTGCGCAGGCAGCCTGGCGGGCCTGGGCTGCGGCATCGGCATCATCGGCCCGCTGCGAACTGACGAATCCCCTGGCAACAAGCTGTTGCGTGCGTATCGATTCACGCTTGGCATTATCAGCAAGAATACAGGCTTCGCGCTGTTGACTTATCGCTGTGACAAGCTGCTGTTTGGACAGCTCTTTTTGAGCAACCAGATCAATATTCCATAATTCCAGCAGAACCTGTCCCGACTCGACCCGGTCGCCTTCTCTGATTGGCAGGCTGATAATCTGCCCACCGGCTGCCGGTGACAGCCTAGCCCGCCGGCATGCCTTGATTGTGCCGGCGCGGGTATTGATGACAGTCGCTTCGACTGTGCCCCGTTCGGTACTCACCAGTTCGACTGGCTGTGGATCGGTTCGGGTAAGTAGCCAACCCACATAGCTCAATACAGCGATTATCGAGAGCATGCCAGCCATGCGGAACAGCTTTTGACTTCCACGCGTCATAATGGATTATTTACTGATTTTAGATTGGCGGCGCTGTGCGCGTTTCCGCCATGCGTGAATGACATGTAACCGCCAAAAACCCCGTACGATGAAATAACCGGTTACCGCCAATAAAGAGGCAAGTAGAACGAGTCCGATTATCAATGGCTTGCCAAACGAAGCCAGATAATCGGTCAGGATGGGTATCCATTCTGCGAGGTCTTTATCCAGCAGGTCGAGTTCGAGGGGAGGCAAGCTATCAATACTGCTTCCCGTTACCCAGCTGCCGAGCGTAAACGCTGCGACATAAAGCGGTACAATAGTAAAAGGGTTCGAATACAACGTTACAAATACTGCGATCGGCAAATTCACTTTGAAAATCACAGCGAACAAAGTGGCGAAGAAGAACTGAACAGGATTGCTGCCTGGAATCAATCCCGCGAATAAACCTGCTGCGACCCCTCCCGAAACCGAATGGCGATGGAGATGCCAAAGATTGTGATGATGTAACCTGGTACCAAAAAAATTGATAAACCGATTTTTCTGGATACTTTCGTGGCTCGGTAGGTATTTTTTAAAAATTTTGCGCGGCACGGTTCAAGAATTTATTGACTCGGATGATTCATTCATTATTGATAACAAAAAATGCGGTTGGTTTCCGTGAAAACACAATGCCTGCGTAAAGCCGCAGAATCGGCTAAAGTTGCAATGATCAAATGAAATCAATATTAATATCAGAGAATAAAACCATGGATGATACACCACTACCCGTTGAAACACCCATCTGGCGCGGCAGCTTCATTTTATCTAATGGCAAACAGCCTGCACAGATACGGGATACGCGTCCAACTTCAACGGATTATGGCGTGATCGATGCCAGAACCTTCGCTGCCGTCGAGGTGGATGCGCTGTTTGATGAAGTCAACCACGCACGGACCCGGATCGGACAATCTGTACTTTACCGGTCACTGGCGCGCCCTGTCACCGATGCGACGCTCTTGCAAAAAAAGCAGGCGGCCCTGCGTGAACTGGAATCAGATCCCGATTTATGCAATGCACTGGATCATTTCATCCAGAAAATCGCACCTGATGAATCATTGCTCTATCACTTGTTGTACGGTGAATTTGCGGGTGGGCTGACAACGGATGATCCGAAAGATAAAAAAGACAAACTGGAATTCGGCGGGTATGGCTACCGCCAGTTTATCGATGGCACAGGATTTGCAGTCGATCTGGTAGAGGAGGCCGAGGCACTTCCTGCACCACGCAGTGAGTATTTGCAAACACTGGTGCAAGCACTCCGTGATTTTGCCAAGTCGCGCACTTATGCCTTGATGCATGGACCGATTTATATTTCGGAGGGTAAATTTTTGACCCGGGAGGAGAAGCCGGGCCACTTGCCTATTCCACGATTTCGCCCTTCCATGTTCAAGTGGCTGCCGATCACGCTTTTTCTGACCATCATGCTCGGTTTGCTCTATTTCTTCCAGAATATGCTGGAAGAGCTGGGGGCGAGCTATATCGGCTATGGGATTTTGATCCTGGCTGTGCCGATATTACCGATTATCTTGCAGGCGGTCAGTGCCTCCGACCGGGATTCGGTGATCTACCCGTTGCAGAAACTGTTCCGTAAAAGCGAGGAATTGGCAAAGGCCATGGAAGCGCTCGGAATGATCGACGAATTGCTGGCCTTTCGTCAGCAGGCGCACACTCCAAATGGACAGATGGCGCTGCCCCAGATACTGGCTGGTGACCAGCACCAACTGGTCGCCGCCCAAGCCAGAAATCCATTACTCGCCGGCAAACAACCCGACTATGTTCCGAATGATATCGTGCTCGATGGCAGTCACCGGTTATTGGCGGTAACCGGGCCCAATAGCGGAGGTAAAACTGCCTATTGCAAAACAGTAGTACAGATTCAGCTGCTGGGCCAGGCTGGCGCCTATGTGCCCGTGGCCGAGGCCCGGCTGGTACCGGCCGAACATATTTTTTATCAAATTCCCGATCCTGGCCAACTGGAAGAGGGAATGGGACGCTTTGCGCATGAACTGAAACAAACGCGTGAAATCTTCTTTAATTCCACGCCGCGCAGTTTGGTTGTGCTCGATGAGCTGGCCGAAGGCACCACGTTTGAGGAAAAAATGACACTGTCCGAATATGTGCTCAAGGGATTTTACCAGCTTGGTGCGACCACGATTCTGGTGACACATAATCATGAATTGTGTGAACGCTTGCAGGAGGAGGGGATCGGCAATTATTTGCAAGTCGAGTTTGTGGCAGAGGGTCCCACTCATCGATTGATTCCCGGCATCTCACGCATCAGTCATGCAGACCGGATAGCCAGTGCACTGGGGTTCAGCAAGGAGGATGTCGCCAATCATCTGGCTTCCTTGCAGGAATAGCTGCACCCATGGCGGCATAACGGTAAAATTCGTTCTGGTTGCCATGTGGTGAAGCAGGTGGTGGCGATGTTGCACGATCATCCCTTTTTTGGCCGGTGCCGGCGAACGAATAATCGCTATCTGCATCTTCGCATGGGAAATAACGGATAATTACATTAAAATTATACGTTTAATAACACTGGAATTTTCGATGACCGCTATCACATATATAACTGATGGATAGCCTATTGAAATTTCCAGGATAATTTATTACCGCCTGAACATGACACCTATAATCAAACATCGCATGCGCGAGACGCACATTTGTCCACTTTGTTTAATGATGCAGGACCATCAACTGGAAAATCTTCAAGGGAATTAGCCGTGAAATATCAAACCGACGACCTTCGTATTATTGGCATGCATGAGCTGACCCCGCCGGTGGAATTGCATCGTGAATATCCCATGAGCGAACAGGCCACAGAGACCGTTTTCATGGCCAGGCAGGACTGCCATAACATTTTGCACGGGGAAGATGATCGTTTATTGGTCGTGTGTGGTCCTTGTTCGATCCATGATGTGGATGCGGCGTTGGAATATGCTTCCCGGCTCAATCACCTGCGCCATGAGTTTAAGAATCAGCTGCATATCATCATGCGGGTTTATTTTGAAAAACCACGCACGACCATCGGCTGGAAAGGGCTGATCAATGATCCCGATCTCGACAACAGTTTCCATATCAACAAAGGGTTGCGGCTGGCGCGTAAGCTATTGCTGGATCTGAGCATTATCGGTGTACCTGCCGCCACGGAATTCCTGGATCTGATCAGTCCGCAATATGTGGCGGATTTGATCAGCTGGGCAGCCATTGGCGCACGTACAACCGAAAGTCAGGGGCACCGTGAATTGGCATCCGGCGTTTCCTGCCCGGTCGGTTTCAAGAATGGTACCTATGGCAACTTGAATATCGCGATTGATGCGATGGGTGCCGCCTCCCGTCCACATAATTTTTTATCGGTCACCAAGGAGGGCCGTACGGCGATCTTTGCGACCAAGGGAAACGAGGATTGCCACATTATCCTTCGTGGAGGGCGTACTCCCAATTATGACCAGGAAAATGTCGCCATGGCGGTTGAAGCGCTGCTTAAGGCGGGGCTGCCGCCCTATCTGATGATCGATTGCAGTCACGCCAACAGTCATAAGGATTACCGGCGCCAGCCGGAAGTTGCAGCCAATGTAGCGGGACAAATTGCAGCGGGGAATCGCGCGATCTGCGGAATCATGCTCGAAAGCCATTTGGTGGCTGGCAGGCAGGACGCGGAAGGCAAACATTTAGAGGAATTGGTTTATGGACAAAGCATTACCGATGGCTGTATCGATTTCGAAACGACACAGCATGTACTGTTTGAACTGGCCGAAGCCGTTGAGAAACGCAGGAATTTGCACGCAGAGGGTCAAGCAAACATTTCCGGGCAATTTGTTGCATTACCCTGATCAGGCGAGGACATCATCTTGAGCAATAATGAAACAATCTGGTTCAAAGATTACGCATTGGATTATCTCGAAGGTCTGCGCAATGCCAACATGGGCGTGCATGTCGGGATACGGTTCACCGAAATTGGCCCCAATTTTCTTAAAGCCAGCATGCCTGTCGATCAGCGCACCACTCAGCCTTTTGGAATATTGCATGGCGGGGCCAGCTGTGTGCTGTCCGAGACCCTGGGCAGCGTGTCTGCCTGGATGACCATTGATCCGAAAACCTACCGGGCGGTTGGCATCGAGATCAATGCCAATCATATCCGGGCTGTCACGCAAGGCAACGTCATCGGAACCTGTACGCCGTTGCATGTCGGAAAACGGATTCAAGTCTGGCAGACCGATATTACTGAAGAAGCAACCGGTAAACGGGTGGCAGTCTCCAGGCTTACCGTTGCCATTATCGAACAGGGCACGCTGAGCGCGCAGAAAGCACCTGTATTTGTGGAAAGGTAGTATTGCAAGACGGCATCCCAGGGAAACGCCAGCCGTTTCCTTTATCCATAGCTTACCCGGAAGACCTGCCAGTCGTCGGACGGCGCAAGGAAATCGCCCAGGCGGTCCAGGCATCCCAGACCGTTATCATTTGCGGGGAAACGGGGTCCGGAAAAACGACCCAGCTACCCAAGATTTGCCTGGAATTGGGTTACGGCCGCAAAAAACTGATCGGCCATACACAGCCTCGCCGTATCGCGGCTAGAAGCGTGGCAGCACGCATCGCTTCGGAACTGAACAGTCCGCTTGGGAAAATTGTCGGCTTCAAAGTCAGATTCACTGATCAGACCGAAGCCGGGACTTGCATCAAGCTCATGACAGACGGCATTCTGCTGGCTGAAACCCAGCGGGATCCGCTGTTGTCCGCCTACGATACCGTCATCATCGATGAGGCGCATGAGCGCAGCCTCAACATCGACTTTCTGCTCGGTTACCTCAAGCAGTTGCTGCCTCGCCGGCCCGATCTCAAACTGATTGTGACTTCGGCCACCATCGATGCCCAACGCTTTGCCCAACATTTCAATGATGTACCGGTCATCGAAGTGTCGGGCAGGCTCTTTCCTGTCGAAACCCTTTATCGGCCGTTCAATCTGGATTCTGAAGACGACCGGGATTTGCAGCAGGCGATCCTGGATGCGATCGATGAAGTGACGGGAATAGGGGAAGGGGACGTGTTGGTGTTTTTGCCGGGCGAGAGGGAAATACGGGAAGCCGCTGAAGCGCTGCGCAAGCATGCTTTTGGCCATGCCGGGAGTAAGCCGGCAGTCGAAATCCTGCCATTGTTCGCTCGTTTATCCCATGCCGAACAGGCGCGCGTGTTCACGCCCAGTAACCGGCGCCGAATCGTGTTGACGACCAATGTCGCTGAAACGTCACTGACCGTGCCCGGGATCCGGTATGTCATCGATACTGGACTCGCGCGTATCAACCGTTACAGTTACCGTAACAAGGTCGAGCAACTGCTGGTTGAAAAAATTTCACAGGCATCAGCCAATCAGCGGGCCGGGCGCTGCGGGCGGGTGATGAGCGGCGTGTGTATCCGCTTGTATTCGGAAACAGATTTCAACACTCGGCCTGCCTTTACAGATCCAGAAATTGTGCGTTCTTCGCTGGCAGCGGTTATTTTGCGAATGAAGTCGCTGAAGATCGGTGAAGTGGAAAATTTTCCATTCATTCAGCCACCTGCGCCGCGCATGATCGCGGATGGCTATCAATTACTGGCAGAACTGGGCGCGATCGATACCAACAAAGCGCTGACTCCAGTAGGTCAGCAGCTGGCGAAGTTTCCTATCGATCCCAGAATTGCCCGCATGATTGTGGCCGCCAGACAGGAGAATTGTCTGACTGAAGTGCTCATCATCGCTGCGGCTCTCAGCCTGCAGGATCCGCGCGACCGTCCGTTCGAGCAACAAGCGGCCGCCGACCGGGCGCATCTGCCGTTCCGTGACGAGCGCTCGGATTTTATCGGCTATTTGAAATTATGGGATTTTTTCGATGAGCTGCTCAAGCATAAGAAATCGAATAAAAAACTGATTGCGCAGTGCCAGGACAACTTTATTTCGCACCGCAGGATGCGTGAATGGCGTGAAATTCACGGCCAGTTGCATGCGCTGGTAACAGAGATGGGGTTGCGACCCAATCAAATTCCTGCCGGCTACGATGAAATACACCGCGCGTTATTGGCCGGACTGCTCGGTAACATCGGCTTCAAGGCAGAAGGCGAGGACGAATATCTGGGCGCACGTGGCATAAAGTTTTCCATCTTCCCCGGTTCATCGTTGAAAAAGAAAAAGCCCAAATGGATCGTGGCGGCCGAGCTGGCTGAAACCTCCCGTCTCTATGCACGCTGTGTGGCAGCAATCGATTCATCATGGCTGGAAAAGATTGCCGGGAAGCTCTGCAAAAAACATTATTTCGATCCTCACTGGGAAAAGCGGCGCGCGCAACCGATGGTTTTCGAGCGGGTGACGCTCTATGGCCTGACCATCGTGCCCAAGCGGCGTGTAGGGTATGGCGCCGTCAATCCCGAACATGCCCGAGAGATTTTTATCCGCGAAGCGCTGGTGGCAGGCGAATATGCAGAACCCCTCCCGTTCCTGCAGCAGAATCGCCGTCTGATCGAAGAGATCAAGGCATTGGAGAATAAAACCAGGCGCCAGGATGTATTGGTTGACGAAGAAAAAATCTTTGAATTCTACGCGGCACGCATTCCGCCGGATGTGCACAATGGAAAATCGTTTGAGAAGTGGCGCCGACAGGCAGAGCAATCGAATCCTCAGGCATTGCATCTCACGCGTGAGATGCTCATGCGCCATGCAGCGGATGCAGGATCCGAAATCCAATTTCCTGAAAACCTCAATATTGACGGACACTTGTTACCCCTGAGTTATCGCTTTGATCCCGGGCATCCACTCGATGGCGTGACCGTGGGGATACCTTTGCCGTTATTGAACAAGTTCGAAGATTTTCATTTTGACCGGCTGGTGCCGGGATTGATACGCGAGAAAGTCACCGCTTATCTTAAAATGCTGCCCAAGCAGATCCGTCGACATTTGATTCCACTGCCCGATATCGTTACCCAGTTCCTGATCGATCTCGATGCACGCCCTCAAACCCGTCCGCTCCTAGAATATTTGGCCGTTTTTGTTGAAGCCAAGACAGGCAGCAAACCTGCTCTCGATACATGGGAGGATCAAGCACTGCCAGCTCATCTGCTAATGAATTACAGCATATTGGACGACGAGGGTAACGAGCTGGGTTCAGGCAAAGCACTTGCGCCGCTGAAGGCACAATTCGGTCGTACTGCCCAACAGATGTTCGCGCAGCAGGTGAATGGAGGCAAACACGCCATTGAGCGTGAGGACATCACCCAATGGGATTTTGGTGAATTGCCGCGCGAGCTGACATTCGAACGCGCCGGTATGGCAATGACAGGCTATCCCGCTTTGGTAGACCAGCAAGACAGTGTGGCAATCCGATTGTTCGATACCTTTGAGGCTGCTGACAGCAGCATGCGGGCGGGGGTCAAACGTTTGTTATATCTGGCGCTCAGAGAGCGGATCAAACAACTGGAAAAACGTTTGCCAGTCAATCAGCAGGCTGTTTTGCTGTTGAGCGGCCTGATTGCGCGTGATCAATTGCATGCGGATATACTGGCTGCGATACTTGAACGTGCTTTGCTTGGCGACGATGCGCTGCCACGCACCCATGGTGAATTTGTTGCGCAAACCGGAAAGGCAAGGTCTCGGTTGGGTGTTGTCGCAAATGCCTATGCGCAATTGATCGAAACAATTGCCGCAGCCTATCAGGCATTCAAACAACTGAAGGCTTCAATCGGCAAGCTGGACAAAGGTGTTGACGAATCGTTGCAAGCGCAGCTGCAGCATCTGATTTATCCCGGTTTTCTCAGCCACACGCATTGGCAATACTTGCAGCATTATCCTCGCTATCTTAAGGGCATGACTTTGCGGCTTGAAAAATTCCGCAAAAACCCCGCTCGCGATAGCCAGCAAACGGAAGCTGTGGCCAGGTTATGGCAACAGTATTTGCAGCGCTTACAGAAACATGCCCAGAAGGGTATCCATGATCCAAATTTGGAGATATTCCGCTGGCAATTGGAAGAACTTCGTGTTTCCTTATTCGCCCAGGAGCTGAAAACGCCGGCACCCGTTTCAGTTAAGCGTCTGGAGAAATTATGGGAAAACGTGCATGAGTAGCAAAACATGCTACTTCATACAGTCTGGACCGCCTGCATCATGTTTCGTAGCATGCGCAACACATAGAAGAATTCACTTTTGTCCCAAGGGGTGAAGCGCGGCAACTGATACATATCGCTTCCATGACGGGCAGCACCCCAGGCAGTCGATACCGCTGCCTCAAACCCGAGTTCTTTGAGCATTGCAACATGGGCGGGCAAGTAGTCTTTGCCTGGTTTGCCATTGGGATAGGCGAAAAATCGTACTGGCGCCCCTGTAATGGCTTCCAGTTTGGCTTTGCCTTCTGCAATTTCGATGCGGGCGCTGGCATCGTCAAGACGTGCCAGAATTGGGTGATTCATCGTATGGCCCCCAATTTCCATTCCGTTGCGATGCAGGGTGCGGACTTGATCGGCTGTCATCATGAGATCATCCGGTAGATCCGCCGCAATTAGGTTCGCCAATTTCTCTACCTGGGTTTGCCTGAGCTTGGGATCCATATACTTAAGTGCATCGATGGTGGCAAACAGTGCTTGACGACGATCGGGGAGTGTCGTGATGGTGTGCAAACCCAGATCAATTTCCCGCAGATCAATTGTATTTCCCTGGGCATGTCGAAAGGATTCAATCACGGTATCGTTCCACATTCTGCCGCCATCGAGGAAGCCAGCCGCGATAAAGAACGTGGCAGGCAAACCAAATTTATTCAGCAGTGGCAACGCAATCGCTTCGTTATCCGCATAACCATCATCGAAAGTGATGCAAGCTGCGCGGGCGGGGAGTGTGCCGTCGCGTAATCTGTTTACAGCTTCAAATA
The DNA here is from genome assembly GCF_900107165.1 of Nitrosomonas halophila. GTDB lineage: Bacteria > Pseudomonadota > Gammaproteobacteria > Burkholderiales > Nitrosomonadaceae > Nitrosomonas > Nitrosomonas halophila. The sequence goes on along the minus strand of NZ_FNOY01000030.1, from coordinate 5,675 downwards.
GAGGTAGCACTTTAAAGTTTCTAACCAGATACTTTAACTGCAAACCAAAATCAACAATATCTCCCCCAGAACCAAACAAAGGATCTGATTCTGGTAAAACACGATGATATATGAGTATGGATAACTTTATTTTTGAGTGAAATAGCGTAGAAAAAAAGTTCATAAATTTTGCCTCTATACTTGTGCTATTTTCTCAGTCTAATCTATTTATATGCATAGACTGGCAGATATTTTACTATGAGGGCTCACTATGTGAGCCATAGTGAAATAATGGCAAATTCACGGCGATTCTCCTGCATTAAGAAATTTTTTGCGGGAATGAATGGAGGTCGCGCTACTCCGCATTGATTCCTCGCTTGGGACGCACGATTGAAGGAGATGCTGCAGCAGAATGGGTCGAATGCACGATAATTGTGCGATAACATTGGTTAAGAAACGGAGGTGTAACATGCTGATGAAAAAATCATCTTTGTATCAATACCGAGCATATAGCCGCATTCTTGCTATGGCTGCGCTCATGATTATGTACGGCATATATTCCTGTAGTAGTGTACATGCCGAGGAGAAAAGCGAGCTAAAGCGACTCAGAGAATTGGTTTCAACGATGCAACCGGGTGAATGGCTGGAAATTCCCAATACATCCGCACCTTTGGTGACGCGTGCCGAGCATGACTCAATCATGGCTGCTGCACCCAAAGGGGCGTTTGGGTTTTGGGGAGTTGTTGGGCCGAGTGGCGTGTTCCAGGCCTGGGGAGGCGCTGGTTTTGATGTCATCAACCATGACTGGTATTTTACTGGCGGGGGACATAATGATTACGGTGGAAACGAAGTTTATCGGTTCAGTTTTCGGACGCTGTCCTGGGAGCGCCTAACTGCCCCTTCGCCGTATGATCCTCAAACCAAGAGGCCATATATAGGCCCAGTATCGCGGCATACCTATGATGCAGTTGTGTGGTGGCCATCGACTAGAACCCTGTGGGTTGGTGGTGGGTCTGGCTATCTTCCGGATGGGGATCAACAAGCGCCATTACCAGGAATCTGGGAGTTTAACCCAGAAACCAAGGAGTGGACGCTGCATAATCATAAAGGCCTGCCAGCTCCGACTCATTTAATTATTCACCCGAAGAGAGATGTGCTTTGGGGGTTTTTTGGATTTGGCCAAAAAGGATATCAGAGAGAATATTCAGCTGATGGATCTGCCAGAGATGTGAATTACGGATATTTTGGTGATCATATGACCACTGCAAATATTCTGACAGCAAAGGACGAGAAAATATACGTGATAGACCGTGGAGCCGGCATGAATCGGGCAATCACTGCTACAGATGGGATAGGTCGGATTGTCCTTGTAGAAAGATGGCCACAAGATATCCCGAATTTATTTAATAAAGGGGTGGCGTATGATTCAGTATATGATCGATTTGTGTTCTGGGATGGTAGTAAAACAATCTGGACATGGGATTTTAGCGATAAGAAATTTCGTTCTTTTCCAACAAAAAAATCTCCCCCTTCTGATCAATCCCTGTCTAATGGCAGCTTTGGAAAATTCATTTATCTATCCGAAGTAAAGGTTTTTGCAGCTTATGGCCATTCTAGAGGCAATGTCTGGCTCTATAAAGCTGCACCGCCCGAAGCAGGAGCCTTACTTGATCCTCATGTTCCTCGTGCTGCGATAGGCGAACGGAAATTTACCAGCATTCAGGATGCCTTTAATGCTGCAAGACATGGGGATATCGTCACCATTTTACCGGGAATCTGGAGGGAAGGCGCTACTATCACGGCTGATAACATTACTATTGAGGCTTCTGGTGCACATCTCAAGAATGCAACTGTCGGTGGCAAGGCAACGCTTGTAATTAAAGGCAATAACACTCTTATTCGAGGCCTGGAAGTGTCAGGTATGGCTGTTAGTGGCGGCAATGGCGCAGCGATACGTCAGGAAGGTAAGAATCTTACCTTGCAGAAAGTGTATTTCCATGATGGCCAGCAAGGAGTTCTGGCCGGCAATAACACTGGTAGCACAATTATTGTTGAAGATAGTGTATTTGAAAGATTGGGTCATGGTGGCTCTGCGCACGGCATATACGCGAACCATATTGACCACTTGATTATTCGGGGCAGTAAGTTCTTGTCATCAAAGGGGCAGGGGCATGAAATAAAGAGTCGTGCTGCTAAAACCACGATTGAAAATAGTATTGTTGCCTCTCTGGAGGGGGTTGACAGTCGACTGATCGACGTTCCTAATGGCGGCATTACTGTGATCCGTAACAATATTCTGCAGATGGGACCAAAGACTTCAAATAACGATATGATTGGTATCGGACTGGAGCAAAGAGGCGGTGCTGGACCAAATTACCATCAATGGCCACAAAACAGCACATTGATTCAGGGCAACACCATCATTGATGATCTAGGCAGGAACAGTAGATTGGTACATTGGCGCGATGTGCCCGAACCGACTGTGTTTGAGAATACCATCATAGGTTTTTCTGCGAAACAAGTTCCACCTCAGAATACGTGGCATGGAAATCGCCATGCGGCCGGCTTTCCAGACTATCCTTATCTTCCAAGAGAAAATACGCCCACATATAATAATCGGGGCCAAAAGAATAAAAATCTCAAGTTTAGACATTCATCACCAGAGAATCGGTCCTTAGGGCAGAATTGAAGCAGCGATACGAGACGTAAAAAATATTCACAAATGAGCAAAAATTACTTGATAGAAGGAAAAATTCGCGTGGTCGACCACTGAAGGAGTTTTAACTCCTCATTTGGTGTCCGATGTCCTATGTGCTCAAACTGTTCGTCTTTGCCTGTCAGGCTGGGTGACACGCGCAATCAGCGCCATTACCAGAGGCTGCCACTGGACTGCTTACTACAAACTTATGGAACGCGGCAATGTTCGAACGCTACGACTAGCGGGAACCTTGTTCGAGGTGGTCATCGACGACACATTAATTCCACGCCAATCCGAGAAGCCGCCGGGCAGTGCCATTGCGGGCAGGAAATGCATGTTACCAATCGTTTCCCGTTCTGTCCCCGCCACTGGCAATCGCAACAAGCGGACTATCGCGCTGGTATTGGTGCGCAGCCTGGCGCCCGTGATGATGAACAAGCATGTCCGGCTACTTTATGTCACTGCTCGGATGACGCAAGGATGGGGGCTGGATGTCTAAAGTTGAGAATATTAAAATATTAAGGAAATATGCCGATACATTTGAAGTCTCACCTTCAATTGTCTTAGCTAAGCTCACTTATTCCCTCTACTGATCACATATTACGCCGAATATCATGAACAAACTAAGATTAGTTATAGTATTCTTGGCTCTATTCTTCTCTGGAGCCGGATTATATGTTCAATTTGATTGGCGATCTGATAATGCAGCGTTATTGGCGTTCGCTCAATCGGTCATACAGGATGATAATGTTATTACAGCCCAAGATATAGAGCGGCTTAATGCGCTCGTATATAGCACCGGTGGTTTTGCTAAAAATGATCGTTATTTTATTTTTCCGGCACTCGGTCCAACCCCCACACAAATCATGCAAGAAGGCGGTGATTGTGCTGATAAATCCCGATTATTGGCCGCTATCCTGGATGAACTAAATGTTCCCGCCACGCTAGTAATGCTTTCGCCATGTGATACCTGCGCATTTGGACATACCGTAGTGGAAGCAATAACGAAAGATGGTGCAATAGCAGTTGACCCTATTTACAATATCTCTTTCCCATCACCAGATGGTCGCTACTACGGAATTCAAGCACTACGTAACGACGCCGATATTCTACAAACGAGGTTAGATGAATTGATTTTGCAACGCGGCCCGGAGGATAAGGTCGCGTTTTATCGTCTTGGCCCCGATGGTATTCACTATTCCTATCCAGTCACGGTTAATTGGGCCAAGAACTCTCTCACACAATTTGTTGGTTTATTTCTTGCAAGATACATTGATGAACCATCCTTGATTTATCGTCCCCGTTGGCTAGAAGATCCAAAGCTTTTAATTTCCAGTATTCTTGGGGTTCTTTCTATATGTAGTATTGGATTAGTTTTGATGACAGTCTTTCTCCCGCATCTTATAACTAGAATCAAAGGATAGTTGGTCTCACCGTGTCTTTACGCGATATCGTCATAGCTCTTATTGTCCTGGCAGCTGGCTTGCACGCGTTCCGTCGTCCTTGGATTGGAGTAATGCTTTGGACCTGGGTAAGCACCATGAACCCCCATCGCTATGCATGGGGATTTATCGCTACTGCACCAGTCGCAGCATTCACTGTGGGTGTAACATTACTTGGCCTCGTATTCACCAAGGAACGACGCTCCCCCTTTTTGGGATTGCCAGTTGTTTTGCTCGCTATTTTTGTTTCATGGATCACAGTATCCTGGCTAATGAGCCATAATGTAGCAGATGGATACTGGCTCTGGAATCGATCCATGAAGATTTTCTTTATGGCGTTCATTACATTGATGTTGCTTCAAACCAAGGAGCATATCATGACATTTGCATGGATTATGATCGGTTCATTAGCGATACTGGGCGCAAAGGGTGGTGCATTTACACTCGCTACACTAGGAAACTATCGTGTATGGGGACCTCCGGATACCTTTATCGAGGGAAACAATGAGTTCGCGCTGGCACTCATTATTATTATCCCGCTTATACACTTTCTACAGCTCCAAGTTTCGCGACAGGTATGGCGTCATATACTCAGCATAGTAATGCTGTTGTGTGTTATTGCTGCATTTGGATCACATTCCAGGGGAGCCTTAGTTGCCATCATTGCAATGAGTGGTGTTTTTTGGTGGCGCAGCCCAAATAAAGGAGCTTTGGCAATACTTTTTTTCATCATCGCAGTCGCAATGCTGCCAATGCTCCCCGAGCACTGGTGGACACGTATGCAGACTATTTCAGAATATCAGGTAGATGCTTCGGCCATCGGAAGGCTAAATGCTTGGCATGTGGCATGGGAAGTAGCTAAGCATGAATTATTTGGCGCCGGAATGAGCTACCAATATTCTGAATATTTCTTCCTTTATGGAAAATATGAAACTATAGTTCGTGCTGCACACAGTATATACTTTGAGATTCTTGGGAATCACGGATTCATAGGACTATTCCTCTTTCTCCTCATATGGATTACTACCTTTCGTGAGGCTGGGTGGTTGATGAGAAATGCGCGCAGCACACCACATACTTTGTGGGCAGCTCAGCTTGGTGCCATGGCCCAAGTAAGTCTTGTTGGGTATGCAGTTGGTGGGGCTTTTCTGAGTCTGGCTTATTTTGACTTGCCTTACAATATTTTAATAATGGTAATGCTAGCAAAAGCATGGGTTATGTCTCAGGATTTAAAAGATCAAGCGATAGAGACAGGAGTTACCTCTTGTCCACCTCACAAAAAACTGATGGCACATCAAAACGACTCATCTGGTTAAATCGGTATTTGCTACCGTTAGACTGAGAGCAGCCAAAATTAAAAACTGTGGCAGCAAGACAAAAACAGACTGTACCTCTAGCCCGAATGTTGCACGAGTCTATAAAAATATCCGTTTTCTGCGGTGGAATCAGCTTTAAATATCGGGCTCCTCGGCAGAATTTGTGGGTAACCGAAAGCGCCTTTTGTAAGACCATGGCCGGTGATAGTGGAGCACCCCGCCCAATCTCTGAGAAGATGA
>NZ_FNOY01000010.1 GCF_900107165.1 Nitrosomonas halophila | reverse complement strand
GGGCAGAGAGCAATGGCCGATGTTATCCGTCAATGACTTGGTAACAGCATTAGCTCATATGCTGCCTCGAAGACAGCTCACAGCCGAGGAATTGGTTGAAATTATTCACAAGCGGCATCAGAGGAGATCCAGCGCAAAGCAGTCTTCTTGCGGATAACGAGAAGCTGATTTGGTTTACGCTCGAGGAGGTGGCGCAGGGACAAACATCGGACGGAAAAATTGCTTATATCGAGGCCCTGTTCAAGGATTTTGACGATGACAGAACGAGCCTAAAACAAGCTTTGGAAAACTTGAAAGACAGTTTCGAGGCGAATTATCTCAATTGTCAACAGAATTACCGGATTGTGCTGCCTCGAGATGAAGAAGGACAACGGATTTCTGCGGGCGTACGGGGCAAGGAGGCGGCTATCGATTTGCCATTGAATCAACACCAAGTGTCGCTGTTGTTAGGTATGGCAGCACATTTGCGTGGATTTGATTTTTTGGAGAAGGCGCCCTCTATCATAGTACACCCCTACGGTTGGATCGAGGTGGAAGAGAATTGCGACCTACAAATCGAGCTTATTAAACTGGTTGAGACCTGCAAGGACTCGAAGGACGTCGTGGTCGAAAACCAAAAGAATCGTTGGTTCAGGTTATCGATTTCACCGGAATGCGTGTTTTTCGACGATGCGTATTTTCGTTGTTCTTACTATCAAAAAGATTTGCAAAACCGTCAAAATAAGGTGTGCGTAACAGCCATTCGTAGGCAATTCATCACCCGCTTGGGAACGGTGGCAGAGGACAAGAAAGAAGCGAAAATTTCCACAAGCATCATTAAATCCTTGGATAAGTTGATGAAAGGCGAACAGGATGACAGTCTTGCCATTTCAGTTCGAGGTAGTTACAGAAAACCTCCGCTGCATGACGGTTTATCGAGTCTTGGAATGCGAGGGTTGTTAAGACAGGATGCCGGTGCAGTAAGAATTTTCTGCGAGATTATGGAGAATTGAAACGGACAGGTTCGCGAAATCCGACCATTAAATCCGATTATTTCTTTACAAGGTAAAGCACAAAGCGTTGCACTGGATTCTAAATCTCCAACTGCTTTGGGGCAACAACCGTCGAAGGTAATTCGCATGGGTGACTGGCTGCTTTCAGGTATCGGAATTCAATGACAGCTTTCTGGCGATGAATCTACAGACGGTTGCCAGGCGACCCTCGGCGCACTGCCAATTACGTTGGCGCAAATCATCGTCACCTTGACTGCGCCGGTCATGTGCGTGGCATCTATGGAAATACCGCTGAGGTTCCTGGTAGCGCTGGAGATATGCCAGCAGCCTGCCGGGAAATGCGGGTTCACATGTGTTCGGGGAGCAGGCGGCATGGTGCAAAAAGCTGGACGGCTTCATCAGGGACAGGCAGATAGGCTATATCTTGGGTAATGTGACGCCTTGTTGAAATTGATATTTTCCATTCCGGTCCTTGTATGAGGTTTCGCACACTTCATCGGATTCAAAGAAAATCACTTGCGCCACCCCTTCATTGGCGTAAATCTTGGCGGGCAGAGGGGTCGTATTCGAGAATTCCAGCGTGACGAAGCCTTCCCATTCCGGTTCGAACGGCGTGACATTGACAATGATGCCGCAGCGCGCATAGGTGGACTTGCCAAGGCAGATCGTCAAAACATTGCGTGGAATACGGAAATATTCAACGGTTCGCGCCAGGGCAAAGGAATTGGGCGGGATGATGCAAATATCGCTTTTGACATCGACAAACGAGTTGGAATCGAAACGTTTCGGATCGACGATCGTCGAATTCAAGTTGGTGAACAGCTTGAATTCATCCGAGCATCGAATATCATAGCCATAGCTGGAAGTGCCATAGGACACGATGCTGTGGCCATCTTTCTGCTTGATCTGATTGGGCTCGAACGGTTCGATCATGCCATGCTCGCGGGCCATCTTGCGTATCCATCGGTCAGATTTGATTGTCATGGCAGATCCTCAGTCGTCTTCCATGATGATCTGGGTAAAGACCTTGGAGTAATCTTTGGCCAGATCGGAAACCTTGGCGGCTACCCGGCGGGCGATGGTCCGATAGGTAATGGCGATCTGTCCTTCCGGTTCGGCCACCACGCTCGGTGTGCCGGCATCGGTATGTTCACGGATTTTAATATCCAGCGGTAACGTGCCGAGCAATTCGACATTATAGTCACGGCACATTTTGTCGCCGCCGCCCGTTCCAAAAATCGGCTCGGTATGGCCGCACTGGGAGCAGGTGTGCAGACCCATGTTTTCCACAATCCCGAGAATGGGAATGCCGACCTTCTCGAACATTTTCAATCCCTTGCGCGCATCGAGCAAGGCGATGTCCTGCGGGGTCGTCACGATGACCGCGCCGGTGACCGGTATTTTCTGCGCCAGCGTCAACTGGATGTCACCGGTTCCTGGTGGCAGATCGATGACCAGGTAGTCGAGCTCATGCCACAGCGTGTCGTTCAACAATTGTTGCAGCGCTTGCGTGACCATCGGGCCGCGCCAGACCATCGGGGTTTCCGCATCGATCAGGAGTCCAATCGACATCATCTGGATGCCATGTGCGCGCATCGGTTCGATGGTCTTGCCATCCGGTGAATCGGGACGGCCGCTCACGCCAAGCATCTGCGGTTGCGATGGGCCGTAGATATCCGCATCCAGAATACCCACTGCCGCACCTTCCGCAGCAAGTGCCAGTGCCAGGTTGACTGCGGTTGCGGATTTGCCCACTCCGCCTTTACCCGATGCGACGGCAATGATATTTTTGACGCCGGGGATGAGTTTGAGTCCGCGTTGCGCGCTATGGGCGATGATCTGGCTTGTTACATTGACAGTGATCTGTCCAACGCCAGGAATTGCCTGCAGGGCTTCGGCCACCTGTTGACGTACATTTTCCAGGACACTCCTGGCGGGATAGCCCAGTTCAATCTCTACCAATACCTGGTTGTGATCGATCCGAATGTCACGCAGCGCTTTGCTGGTCACATAATCCTTGCCGGTCGTAGGATCGACGATCTGTTTGAGTGTTGTTTCGATCTGTTGTGGCGTGATCGTCAAAATAAATCTCCTTCCATCAAAACCCTTGATGTTAGCAAATATCGTCCCGGTTAGTCGCGCGCAGTTTGCTACAATTCTTGTTTAGGGATTTTTGAACAGATTAATAAGCGATGACTACACGCAAAATTCTAGTGACTTCCGCGCTGCCTTATGCCAACGGCAGCATCCATCTGGGCCATTTGGTAGAGTATATACAGACCGATATCTGGGTGCGTTATCAAAAAATGCTGGGACATACCGTCCATTACGTGTGTGCGGATGATACTCATGGCACGCCCATCATGCTGCGTGCCGAGAAGGAAGGCATTTCTCCGGAAGCGCTGATTGCGCGTGTCCACGGGGAACATCTGCGCGATTTTACCGGTTTCCATATTCATTTCGATCAATACTATAGCACTCATTCGGAGGAGACACGTTATTACGCCGAAGATATTTACCGGAAATTGAAGGCGGCGGGGCTGATCTCGGTCCGCGCCATCGAGCAGCTGTTTGATCCGCTCAAGAATTTGTTTTTACCGGACCGGTATGTCAAAGGTGAATGCCCGAAATGTGGCGCCGCGGACCAGTATGGAGATTCCTGTGAGGTATGCGGCGCGGCATACGCGCCAACCGATCTCAAAAATCCTTATTCTGCTGTGTCCGGTGCCACCCCGGTCAAAAAAGCTTCGGAACATTTTTTCTTCAAGCTGTCCGATTATCGTTGCAGTGATTTTTTGCGCCGCTGGACGCGCGAGGGCGGCCATTTGCAATCGGAAGCGGCCAACAAAATGGCGGAATGGCTGGGGGAGACCGGTGAAAACAAGTTGACGGATTGGGATATCTCGCGCGATGCACCCTATTTCGGGTTCGAGATCCCCGGGGAAGCCGGGAAGTATTTCTACGTGTGGTTGGATGCGCCGATTGGTTACATGGGGAGCTTCAAGAAACTCTGCAAACAGCAAGGCATCGATTTTGAAGCCTATTGGCAAAAGGATTCCGGTACAGAGCTCTATCATTTTATCGGTAAGGATATTCTCTATTTCCATGCGTTATTCTGGCCAGCCATGCTGGAGAATGCCGGTTACCGCACCCCAACCCAAATTTTTGCACATGGCTTTCTGACCGTGAATGGCGAGAAAATGAGCAAATCGCGCGGAACCTTCATCACTGCGGAAAGCTATCTGCAGCAGCAGCTGAATCCGGAGTGGCTGCGCTACTACTATGCAGCAAAGCTCAATGGCAGCATGGAAGACATTGATCTCAATCTGGAAGATTTTGCCGCGCGTGTCAATGCCGATCTAGTGGGCAAATACATCAATATCGCCAGCCGTTGTGCGGGATTCATCAGCAAGCGCTTTGATGGCAAGCTGGTTGCGGACGAAGATTATCAGCGGTTGCTGGAAGTCATCGATACGCGCTTTTCATCCTGGCAACCTGGGGTCATAGAGGCCGCTTATGAGGCCAGGGATTTTTCGGCGGCCGTGCGTCAAATCATGAAACGGGCCGACGAAGTGAACGAGCTCATACATGAACTCGCACCGTGGGAAATTGCCAAGGACAGCACGCGTGAACGGGAGCTCCATCGTGCCTGCAGCCTGGGCATCCAGCTGTTCTATTTGCTTTCGTGCTATTTGAAGCCGATTCTGCCGCATACTGCCGAACAAATCGAGCGCTTTCTCAACTGCGAGTCATTGCCCTGGCCCAAACAGGAAGCCGGTCAACCCCTTTCCAGTCTGTTATTGCCAGCCGCTCATCGCATCAATGCCTACCAGCATCTCATGGCCCGTATTGATCCCAAGCAAATCGCTGCACTGGTGGCCGCCAATCAGCAAACCATGGCACCAGCACCGGATTCGCATTCACTCACGCGACATGCCCAGGCACAGCAGCGGACGGTGGCGCCGATTGCCGAAACGATATCGATCGAGGATTTCAGCAAGATTGATTTGCGGGTTGCACGTATTCTCGATGCACAGCATGTAGCCGGTGCCGACAAGCTGTTGCAGCTTACCTTGGATATAGGCAGTGGGCAGCGCACCGTTTTTGCCGGTATCAAATCCGCCTATGATCCGGCGCAGCTCAAGGGCAGGCTGACAGTGATGGTGGCCAATCTTGCACCCCGCAAGATGAAATTCGGCTTGTCGGAAGGCATGGTGCTGGCTGCGGGCGATGGCAAGGGAGATGGACCCTATTTGCTGGCCCCTGATAGTGGCGCGCAGCCCGGCATGCGGATCAAGTAGCGCTTCTTGATGAAATGCGGCGCATCTGTCCAGAATCGAGGTTTTGTGGGTGGATGCGCAGCCAATGCATTGTGTGATGGCCGATTGATTCAGTCCTTTGCGCCTGGCTAGGGTTGGTAGCGCAAGGTTGCGAAATAATTGCGTCCCGGTTGGTTGAAGAAGGCAGCGGTTTCATAGTCCTTGTCGAACAAGTTTTCGATACGCCCTTGTATGCGCCAGTGCTGGTTGAAAATGTATTCAGCCCGCAGGTCGACCTTGACATAGCCGCTCATTGTGCGTGTATTTTGCAGATCATCATAGCGCCGGCCTTCGGCAAGGAACATGGCGCCCACCACATAATCACCAAACTGGCGCGCGGTATCGACTCGGAAGGATTGCCTGCTGCGCCGCGGCAGGATATTACCCCGGGCCATTCCATTTGAAAGATTGACTGGATCGAGAAAAGTCAGATTCGAGTTGATTTGCCAGCCCTTGATCTGCGTGCTGAGTATGGCTTCCAGTCCTCGAATGCGTGCTTCATCGATATTGGCGGGAGCAAACAGGCTGGCGTCGTAGGCAATCAGGTTGTCGATCCGGGTTTCATACAGATTGAGGGACCAGTTGGCCCAGTCAAACCTGCCGATCGCACTGAGTTCCACGCTGCGCGCATCTTCTGGCTTGAGATCGGGATTGCCAAAGCCGGGAAAGTATAGCTCATTGAAAGTGGGCGCCTTGAAGGCATTGCCAAAACTGGCGGCCAACCGCACCTGCTCGGTCAGTGCATAGCCCCAGGTAACACTGCCTGTGACGCGGCTGCCAAATTGCTGATTATCATCGTGACGCAATGAAAGCTGCAGTTTGTGGGCGGCAAGTGTCACCTGATGCTGTGCAAAAACACCCCAGTTATAGCGAGATGTCTCGGTAAAGTCAGATGTGCTGTCGACGGTATCGTACAGATAATCTGCGCCTATGGTCAAAAGCTGGTCCGGACTCAGCGACAAGTCATTTTGCCAGGAAACGGTATCGCGCCGGGTATTGAAGCGCGACATGAAGGTTTTTTCCAGGAAATTATCCGAGTCTTCTCGGCTGCGGCCCGCAACCAGAGTCATTTGCCAGCGATCTATGGGTGAAAAACGTGCCGTGCCGCCAAAAACCTGCTGCACCAGTTCGCTTCGATTAACGAAAGTGCCGTCGAATTCATTATAGCCATCGGAATGGATAAAACTGGCCTCGATATCCAGCCCGTTGTCGAACCGATAACCTGCGCGCGCTGACCCAGAAAGGTTGCGATAGCCATCCTTGTCCGGCTCGAACGTAAAACAGCCCGCGCCGTTGGGGGGAGGGCTGCCGGAGCAGGCATTGAATCCCTCCGTGCTAAATCCGCTGACACCAAGATTGAACCAGCCTTGCTCGCCGCCACCCGAGAGCGTGGCTGAACCGCTGATTGTGCCATAACTGCCGCCACCAAAACTGAAGGTCGGCCTGAGGCCTTTTTTGCCCTTGCGGGTGAAAATGTGAATCACGCCGCCAACGGCTTCCGGTCCGTATAAACTGGAGCGCGGTCCGCGCACAATTTCGATACGTTCGATCAATTCGACCGGAATATTCTGGATTTCCGTGGTGCCGGAGGTGGCTGAACCCATTCTGACGCCGTCGATGAGTATCAAGACGTGATCGGATTCGGTGCCACGCAAAAACAGGCTGGTGTTTTTGCCCGGCCCGCCGTTATTGGCTATATTAATGCCAGCTATGCCGTGCAGCAGATCCTGCATGGAGCGGGCCTGCTGGCGTTCAATCTCCTGGCGTGTGATGACAGTCGCTGAAAGGAGTGTTTCGTCGACCCTCTGAGGCGTTCGGGTCGCGGTGACGACGATCGGCTTTTCAGTATGATTGCTGTCTTCGGCCAGTGCCGTCACGGGATGACCCAGCCAGAGTAAGCCTGAGAGTACAGGCAGAGTTTGACGTTTCAAGATATTTTCCTCCGCGCACACCCGCGCGATGCTAATGAGTGGATAGAGGTGCAGCAGAGGGGGAGAAACCCGGGCGAGCGCCCTGGCTGTCAATCACGCCAGTGTATATGCCGCGCACCGCCCTCCGCAGTACCGTGAAATCGCTTCAGGCCGGTCTCCGGACTCATGAGTGGGTTGAATTCCATGAACACGCGCCTTCCCATGTCTGTACACAGTGGCTTTTGCGAATTCTTGACTCATTTACCGTTGCGGGGGCAGTGCTGGGATTGCGGAATAAATATCTTCGCGCACCAGCTTCCCGTTTAAACCCTCGGACTGACGTCCTGGGGTCACCTAAAACAAGGGCTGCGAAGTTATCGCAATATGCTGGTTAAGTCAAGAATCATTATCGTTGATGGATTTGCCAGGCAGCTTGCTCGAACGGGCTCTGTATGGCCAGCCGGATATCTTTTGGTTGGCACCTGCCTGATATGTTTAAATAGAAAAGTAACTTTCTCATTGGTTCCGGACCACGGAACGATTCAAATCCTGATCATAAATCTCAAAAAAGGTCGCAATGCATCAAAAAATCAAGCATAGAATTCAATTTCCCAAGGACAAGTTTTACAATCTGGAACAAGACGAAACCTATTTCTATCTGCAAAGAGCGGGACAGCCGAGAAAAAAAATACGCTTTCACGATTATGGGGAAATTTATCGTGTGCAGGGATTGTATGAGCAATTGTTCTATGATCGCCTGAAATGCCAATCACCTAGTAAAGTGACGGCTATTTTGCAGTCAGCGCTGGATCAATCGGAGGAGAATCTCAGCGAACTTCGCGTTCTGGATTTGGGTGCCGGCAACGGTATGATGGGGGAGGAATTGAAAAAACATGGTGTGTCCAGGCTGGTGGGGGTAGACATCATTCAGGAAGCCCATGATGCGACTATTCGAGACAGGCCGGATCTGTATGACGCGTATTATGTCGAGGATTTCACCAACCTGAATGACGATATCAGGGAAGAGATCACCGCCTGGCAATGTGATTGCATGACGACCGTGGCAGCATTGGGCTTTGGGGATATTCCGCCGGGCGCATTTATCGAGGCTTTCAATATTATTGATAGCAAGGGCTGGGTTGCATTCAATATCAAGGAAACCTTCATGGACCAAAGCGATGAGTCAGGGTTTTCAAAGTTAATTCGTGAGCTGATTTTTTCAGAATATTTACGTGTTTATCGCATAGAGCGCTACCGGCATCGTTTATCCATAGAGGGCCAACCTCTTTATTATTACGCAGTGGCTGGAAGAAAACGTTCAGATGTGCCGTTAGATTTTATGCGGGCAAAGGCGATATCGTAGCGGCTCAAGTATGCTTTTCCTCTGTTTCTTGTCATGCATGTTCGTGTAGCCGGCATAGGGCTGTACAAGCTGTCACGCTAAATCGAATACGGGCACTGCTTGAAAGTTTCTGCTCTGACAGGTTCTGATTTACAATATAAGGTTCTAATTTACAAAAAATAACTATGAGTGATTATCTTTTTACTTCTGAATCGGTTTCCGAAGGACATCCTGACAAGGTGGCCGATCAGATTTCTGATGCAGTACTGGACGCCATTCTGGAACAAGATGTCAATGCGCGTGTCGCTTGCGAAACGATGTGCAGCACGGGTTTGATCGTCTTGTCGGGAGAAATAACCACCCATGCTTCGGTGGACTACAACATTATTTCCCGTGAGACTGTGCGTAAAATCGGTTATACCAGCTCTGCAATCGGCTTCGATGCCACCACTTGTGCAGTGTTGACTGCCTTTAACAAACAATCCCCGGATATTGCGCAAGGTGTGAATCGCAGCAAAGAGGAGGAGATGGATCAGGGAGCAGGAGACCAGGGGCTGATGTTTGGTTATGCCTGCGATGAAACCCCAGAATTGATGCCAATGCCGATCTTCTATGCGCACCGTTTGGTTGAGCAGCAGGCAAAGCTGAGAAAAAACGGCAAATTGCCCTGGCTGCGCCCGGATGCTAAATCACAAGTCACTGTACGTTACGTCGACGGCTATCCACAAAGCATAGAGACCGTAGTCATTTCCACCCAGCATGACCCGGATATCTCGCACGCTGACTTATCCGAAGGTGTCATCGAGGAGATCATCAAACCTGTCTTGCCAGCGGAAATGATCCACGACCGCATCAAGTACCTGGTCAATCCGACAGGCCGGTTTGTGGTCGGTGGGCCGATGGGCGACTGCGGTCTGACGGGCCGCAAAATCATCGTCGATACCTATGGCGGCACCGCCCACCATGGTGGTGGCGCTTTCTCCGGCAAGGATCCTTCCAAGGTTGACCGTTCAGCTGCCTATGCCGGTCGTTATGTGGCCAAAAATATCATAGCCGCTGGCCTGGCACGCAAGTGTGAAGTGCAGGTGGCCTACGCGATCGGTGTCGCTCAACCCGTTTCGCTCATGGTGCAAACTTTTGGCACGGGGAAAATTGCAGATGAGAAACTGGCTGAACTGATTACCAGGCATTTTGATCTGCGTCCGCGGGCAATTATTCATGAGCTGAATTTGTTGCGTCCGATTTATGCCAAAACTGCAGCCCATGGTCATTTTGGCCGGGAGGACACTGATTTCACTTGGGAAAAAACAGATATGGCCGAGTTGTTGCGGGCGGATGCAGGTATTTGATGACTGCCCGATAGATGGGTGAATGAATTTCCACTTGTGCTGAGGAGCGCTGCAGCGGCTAAACGCCGTGAGGCTCGGGCAAGTGGATGATGATATAACGGCGCTCTTTCATTAATTGGAGATGTGCTATGAATGCTGTAATAAGTCCCAATACGGGCGACAACTCTTTTATCGACTGCAAGATCGCCGATCCATCCCAGGCAGAGTGGGGCAGAAAGGAGATCGCCATTGCCGAGACCGAAATGCCGGGCCTGATTGCGTTGCGTGAACGGTATGCCAGTCAGCAACCGCTGGCCGGGGCTCGGATCGCCGGTTCCCTGCATATGACCATACAAACTGCGGTATTGATCGAGACCTTGGTCGCTCTGGGTGCCGAGGTTCGTTGGGCCTCCTGTAATATTTTTTCCACCCAGGATCATGCTGCCGCAGCTATTGCGGCCCAAAAAATTCCGGTATTCGCCTACAAGGGAGAATCGCTGGAAGAATACTGGGATTATGCTCATCGTATATTCGAGTGGTCGTCTGATGGCTCACGCGCTGCCAATATGATTCTGGACGATGGTGGCGATGCTACATTGCTGCTCATCCTCGGCAGCAAGGCCGAGCAGGATCCTTCCGTCATTGCCAATCCGACCAATGAAGAAGAGCGGGTATTATTCGCTTCGATCAAAAAACGCATGGCCGAGCAACCTGGCTGGTATTCACGCAACCTGGCCAATATTCGCGGTGTTACCGAGGAAACCACCACCGGTGTGCATCGGTTGTATGAAATGGACAAGAAAGGCGAATTGCCATTTCCTGCCATTAATGTGAATGATTCGGTCACCAAATCCAAGTTCGATAATCTTTATGGGTGCCGCGAATCATTGGTTGATGGGATCAAACGCGCGACCGATGTCATGATCGCCGGTAAAATTGCGGTAATCTGTGGCTATGGCGATGTCGGCAAGGGTTGTGCGCAATCATTGCGCGGCCTGGGCGCAACGGTTTGGATTACTGAAATTGATCCAATCTGCGCATTGCAAGCCGCGATGGAAGGCTATCGTGTCGTCACCATGGAGGATGCTTGTGACAAAGCTGACATTTTTGTGACTGCCACCGGCAATCTTCGGGTCATTCATCATGACCACATGGTGAAAATGAAGGATCAGGCAATTATCTGTAATATTGGTCATTTCGACTCGGAAATCGATATTGCCTCCATCCAGAAATACCCTTGGGAGAACATCAAGCCGCAGGTAGATCATGTTATTTTCCCGACTGGCCGCCGGATCATTGTGCTGGCGCAGGGACGTCTGGTGAATCTCGGTTGTGCAACCGGCCATCCCTCATTCGTCATGTCGAATTCGTTCACCAATCAAGTATTGGCGCAAATCGAGCTGTGGACAAATGGCGCGGACTATCCGAAAAAAGTTTTTGTGTTGCCGAAGCACCTGGATGAAATGGTTGCACGCTTGCATCTTGAAAAACTCGGTGCCCAGCTGACCGAGTTGACTGATGAGCAGGCACGTTATCTCAATTTGAATAAGAACGGGCCCTATAAACCCGATATGTACCGTTACTAGGAGGCTGTTCGAGAATAGACTGATCTACTGCGGACGAGCCTGGCTGACCGGATTTTCCGATCCTTTTTGTTAATAGAGCTACTATTTGCCTCAAATGATCGAAAAATTCCGCTCCGCCAGCTTCGCCCTCGCTACGATTGCTATTCTCGGACAGGCCTCGTGCCGCTGATCGGGGAGTCGTGACGGATATCATGGCTCCCCGGTTCATCTTTTTTCTGATTCTACGGACACGCTTCATAGTGTCAGCGAGTGTAAGTCTTGATGCAATCCCAGAAGAAATTTTCTCCTACCTTTAGTTTTGAATTTTTTCCTCCCCAGACGCCTGAGGGCATGGAGAAATTGCGCGCGACGCGTGCGCAACTGGCTCGATTTGACCCCAAGTTCTTTTCTGTGACATTCGGTGCGGGTGGATCGACGCGTGAACGCACGCTTGAGACCGTATTGGAAATTCAAGCGGAGGGCTACCCGGTTGCGCCCCATCTTTCCTGCATCGGTTCAACCCGGGAAAATATTCTTGCCATCCTGGAAAAATACCAGAGCCTTGGTATCAGCCATATCGTTGCATTGCGCGGCGATCTGCCCTCGGGCATGGCGCGGGCAGGTGAGTTCCGTTATGCCAATGAACTGGTCGCTTTCATTCGCCAGACATTCGGGCAGGCATTTCGCATTGAAGTGGCGGCTTACCCTGAATACCATCCCCAGGCGCGTTCCGCCCAAGAAGATTTTGCCAACTTCAGGCGAAAAGTCGAGGCAGGTGCGGATGCAGCGATTACGCAGTTTTTTTACAATGCCGATGCCTATTTTTATTTCGTGGATATGTGTGAAGCCGCGAATATTACGATTCCGATTGTTCCGGGCATCATGCCCATCAGTAAGTTTTCCCAGCTGACTAGATTTTCCGATGGTTGCGGTGCCGAGATTCCGCGCTGGATTCGCAGAAAGCTCGAGGGGTTTGGGGACGATACTGCGTCGATTCAGGCATTTGGGCTGGATGTCGTGACAGCGATGTGCGCGCGCTTGCTGGAAGCGGGCGCACCGGGACTGCATTTCTACACGCTGAATTCAGCCGTCTTGTCCACAAAAATCTGGCAACGTCTGGATTTATAAACCATGGCGCACACCGCGCAGCAGGCGCCAGTGACCTTATACTGGCATGATTATGAAACATCCGGGACTGATCCCAAGTGGGATCGTCCCGTTCAATTCGCCGGGGTCCGTACCGATTCGGCACTGAATGAAATCGGCGAACCGCTGGTCATTTATTGCAGACCGCCGCATGACAGATTGCCGCAACCCGAAGCCTGTCTGCTTACCGGTATTTCTCCCCAGATGGCGGACGAGCAGGGGCTCATGGAACCGGTGTTTATGGCCCGCATTCATGAACAGCTGATGCAGCCGGGTACTTGCGCACTGGGCTACAATACCCTGCGCTTTGATGATGAAGTTACTCGCTACGCACTCTATCGTAATTTCTACGATCCCTATGCACGTGAATGGCAGCATGGCAATTCACGCTGGGATTTGATTGATCTGGTGCGCATGACTTATGCATTGCGCCCTGAAGGCATGGTCTGGCCGCTGAATGAGGGCGGCAGGCCCAGCTTTCGGTTGGAAGATATCGCGTCTGCCAATCAGCTGGCACATGACAGTGCGCATGATGCCTTGTCAGATGTGCGGGCGACGATTGCACTGGCGCGTTTGATGCGCGCACAGCAACCACGGCTGTATGACTGGTTGTTTCGCTTGCGCGACAAACGCGCAGTTGCGAAGTTGCTGGATCTGGCAAAGCATACTCCGGTGCTGCATACATCACGCATGTATCCGGCAGAGTATGGTTGCACAACCTTGATCATGCCGTTGCTGGCCGAGGCGAACAATGCCAACAGTATCCTGGCATATGATTTACGGCATGATCCAATCCCTTTTCTGGAACTGGATACGGACGCACTGGCTGAATGCCTGTTCACTCCCAATTCGGATCTGGCAGCCGGTCAGCTGCGTTTGCCCGTGAAGACGGTGAGATTGAATAAGTGTCCGGCCATCGCGCCTCAGAAAATTCTCGATGATAAGGTTGCGCACAGAATCAAGCTGGATATCGGCGCGTGCCGTCATCATTGGCAGTTGCTGCAGAGTCGTCAGGATTTCTGGCAGCGTGTCAGATGTGCCTATGCGCTGCGCGAACCCATAACAGCCAATGATGCCGATCAGGCACTTTATCAAGGGTTCATCGATGATCATGACCGCAGTCTGTTGCAGCGGGTCCGTACCGCCCCGCCGGAGCAGCTGACTGAACTGGTTTTTCCATTCAGGGATGCACGCTACCCGGAACTGCTGTTCCGCTATCGTGCGCGTAACTGGCCAGCGACGTTATCTGGTGAAGAAAGCCAGCGTTGGCGGATGATTTGCCGTGCCCACCTTACTGAAAAGGTGAGTGCCGGGTGCTTGACGCTAACCGAATATCGCGAAAAAATAAAGCTGTTGCGAGATCAACCTCCGTTGCATGCGTCTGATGCAGCACGCATGCTGGATAATCTGACGGCATGGGGCGAAAAGCTGGCACTGGAGTATGGGCTTTCCTGACAATCAACTGCTCTCGTGGAATAGCGGTGGAACGGCTGCACCAGGCTATGCCTGCTCCAGGCTGAGGTGTGCGAGGAAGATGATTGCTGAATTCGTTACCCTGAGGTGTGATGATTGAGTCTTTCATCCAGTATTTCAATCCAGTGCCGCACGGGTAAATCTGCCCCGCCTTGCAGATGCGTTTGACAGCCGACATTGGCCGTTACCACCAACTCGGGATTATCCGCAGTCAACACGGCGAGCTTGTTGTCGCGCAGCTGGCGGGAAAGTTTCGGTTGTAAAATCGAATAAGTGCCGGCCGATCCACAACAAAGGTGCGCATCTGCAACCTTGGACAAATGAAAGCCTGAGGCTTTCAGGATGCTTTCGACCTTACCACCCAGACGCATGCCATGCTGCAATGTGCAGGGGGCATGAAAAGCGATATGGCGTGGTGAAGGTGCGGGTTCAGATTGATTCAGCAAGGATGTCAGACAGGGGAGCTCTGAGGCGATGATTTCGCTGATGTCACGTGCCAATTCCGAGATGCGTACGGCTTTCCCGGCATAGAGCGGATCGTGTTGCAAAAGATGGCCATAGTCTTTGACGGTTGCCCCACAGCCACTCGCGGTTATGACGATTGCCTCGACCGGTCTGTCCTTGTGGGTGACATGCGGCCACCAGGCATCAATATTGCGACGCATGGCGTCGAGCCCTTCTTGCTGGGCATTGAGGTGATAGGCCAATGCGCCACAACACCCGGCCTGCTTTGCCGCAACGAGTGAGATTCCGAGCCTGTCCAACACGCGGGCAGCGGCATGGTTGGTGTTGGGTGTCAAGGCCGGCTGTACGCAGCCATCCAGAATCAGCATGGTGCGTGCATGCTTTGTCTGGGGCAATTCATTGGCTGTTCTGGATCCGGGAGCGATCAGTTTTCTTAAGCGGCCTGGCAGCAGCGGGCGTCCAAGGCGGGCCAAACCAAACAAGAGGCCGGATATTGTCCGATTGGGTAACAGTGTGCGCAATAAATAACGCACAAATTTGGCATGAGGCGGGCGCTCGACATGCCGCTCGACCATGCCGCGGCCGATATCCAGTAAATGGCCATAGCGCACCCCTGAAGGGCAGGTGGTCTCACAGGCACGGCAGGTCAGACAGCGATCGAGGTGTAATTGCGTGCTAGCAGTGACTGGCTCGCCTTCCATTAATTGTTTGATCAGATAAATTCGCCCCCGTGGGCTGTCAAGCTCATTGCCCAATAATTGATAAGTGGGACAGGTTGCCAGACAGAAACCACAATGCACACAGCTGCGCAGAATGGCATCGGCTTCTTTTCCTTCAGGTGTATCCTTGATGAGATCGGTAAGGCGGGTTTGCATGGTGATTAAAACTCAGTGTACATGCGTTGAGGATTCAGGATGCCTGCCGGATCGAATTGATCTTTCAGGCGCCGGTGTAGGGTCAACAGGGCAGGGGGCAGGGGATGAAAGACCGGAGCTGCCGATTTATCCCCATAAAATAAAGTTGCATGCCCACCCGCACTGGATGCCAAATCACGAATCCCCGCGGGATGGCAATCATGCTCATCCATCGCCACCCAGCGAAGTGCACCGCCCCATTCGATCATCTGCGTGCCAGGCAATGACAGTGGCGGTGTCGTGGCTTTGACCGACAAACGCCAGAGCATGTTTTTCATCGTAAAAAATGGATGAGTGTGATGTCTGATGGCATTCCAGAAGCTTGTATCGTCACCGACCCATTCGCCACCCAGTTTGCTTTGCGCAGCCCGGATGGCGGATTCAGCGCCAGAAAGCCGGATATACAAATGCTCATCAACAAAGCATGTCGCGGAAACTGGCAGGGGGCTGCCAGTGCACTGGCGCATAATTGCCATGGCCTTGTCCATCGTTACCTGAAAGCCGAGGGTCTGTTCCGCTGCCGGCCTGGGCAGAACCTTGAGGGAGATTTCGAGCAGTACGCCCAGCGTGCCCATCGCGCCGACCATGAGACGGGAAACATCGTAGCCCGCCACATTTTTCATGACACGGCCACCAAAGGACAGCACGCTTCCTTTGCCATCGAGTAGTTTGACGCCTAGCACATAATCTCTGACTGCGCCGGCATAGGCACGCCTGGGGCCAGAGAGTCCGGCGGCTACGCACCCGCCGAGTGTGGCTGCGGTATTGAAACAAGGGGGCTCAAAGGCCAGCATTTGCCCCTGGTCATGCAATGTTTTTTCCAAATCCTGCATGCGTGTGCCGGCACGCGCGGTGATCACCAGTTCGCTGGGTTCGTAATCAAGTATGCCGTGATAGGGGGTCAGGTCCAGCTTGGGATGGTGCAATGCCTGCGGATTGCCATAGAAATCCTTGCTCCCGCCACCCTGGATGTATAAGCGTTGTTTCTCTGTTCCCGCTTCAACGATGGTGTTGGTCAGATGATCGAGTATAGCCTGCATGATGGAAATTTCAGATCGTTTAAGGTAGAGATCAGAATCTCGGTATTTCCGGGAATTTCTCTGTGCCACGATGAACATGCATCGCGCCGAATTCAGCACAACGATGGAGCGTGGGAACAGCCTTGCCTGGATTCAGCAGCATGGAAGGATCAAATGCACTTTTGAGGGCATGGAAAAGTTCGCGTTCTGCATCGCTGAATTGTAAGCACATCTGATTGAGTTTTTCGATCCCGACACCATGTTCGCCGGTAAGCGTGCCGCCTGCCGCGATGCAGATTTCCAGGATGCGTGCACCGAAGTCTTCCGCTTTCTGTAGCTCTCCTGGCTGATTGGCATCGTAGAGAATCAGCGGGTGTAAATTGCCATCGCCCGCATGGAAGACATTCATGCATCGCAGGCCATATTCCACGGAGAGCTGCTCGATTTGCTGCAGTACCTGGGCCAGGTGTTTGCGGGGAATGGTGCCGTCCATGCAGTAATAGTCGGGAGAGATTCTGCCTGCTGCGGGGAATGCAGCCTTGCGTCCCGCCCAGAATCGTTGACGTTCATGTTCATTGCGTGATGTGTCGACACGCACCGCGCCGCTTGCAGTCAGAATGGCCTGAATCTGCCGGATTTCATCGGCCACTTCTTCTTCCAGGCCATCCGATTCACATAGCAGAATCGCAGCGGCATCCTTGTCATAACCAGCGTGAATGAAATCCTCGACAGCATGAATGGTGATTTTATCCATCATTTCCATCCCGGCTGGAATAATGCCGGCCCGAATGACGTTGGCGACGGCTTCGCCAGCTTTTTTGATATCGTCGAACATGGCCATAACCAGCTTGGCAGTTTCCGGCTTGGGGAGAAGTTTGACCGTGATTTCTGTGACAATACCCAGCATGCCTTCACTGCCCGTCAGCAATGCAAGCAAGTCATAACCGGGGCTATCCAGTGCATCCCCGCCAATTTCCAGACAAGCGCCTTCGATCGTCAATACGCGCAATTTCAGAATGTTATGCACGGTCAAGCCATATTTAAGGCAATGCACACCGCCCGAGTTTTCCGCCACGTTGCCGCCAATTGTGCAGGCAATCTGCGAGGAGGGATCGGGCGCATAGTACAGGCCATAAACTTCGGCCGCTTCGCTGATTGCCAGATTTCTGACACCGGGTTGGACTCTTGCGCTGCATGCCAGAGGATCGATTTCAAGAATACGGTTTAACTTAGCCAGGGATACCAGCACGCCTTCTGCATGCGGCTGCGCGCCGCCCGAAAGGCCTGTACCAGCGCCGCGCGCGACGACAGGCACTTGCTCGGCATGGCAGATCCTGAGAATTTCAGCGATTTCCGCTTCCGTCTGCGGCAATACCACAATCATGGGTAACTGCCGGTAAGCAGACAAAGCGTCGCATTCGTAGGGTCTGAGATCTTCTGTTGCAGCCAGTACGGATTCCGCCGGCAGAAAATTCCGGAATGCCTGGATCAATCGGGTGCGTTGCATGGTATCGGTTGGGTCAGATCATGCTCAGCCAATTTTTCAAGTATGCGGACAATGGCTGAATTGTCCAAGCGTGCATCGCCTTGTGCCATGCACGCATTGTAGAGTGATTGGGCCAGGGCGGTGCCGGGTAGGCTCACACCCAGAGCCGAGGCACTGGCAAGCGCAATGTCCAGATCCTTGACCTGCAAATCAATGCGGAATCCGGGGTCGAATGTATGTTTGATCATCCGTTCACCATGAACCTCGAGGATGCGCGATGCCGCGAATCCTCCCAGCAGTGCTTGCCTTACTTTTTCTGGATCCGCCCCCGCTTTGGAAGCGAATACCAATGCTTCAGCTACAGCTTCCAGCGTGAGTGCGACAACAATCTGGTTTGCGACCTTGCAGATTTGTCCAGCGCCAGGATCACCTATCCGGGTAATCGTTTGCCCCATCACCGCCAGCGCCGGTTTGATCGTTTCAAAAATGGCTTCGGTCGCGCCAACCATGATCGTCAGTGTGGCATTCTGGGCGCCGATTTCGCCGCCAGAAACCGGTGCATCAGCGTAATGGTGGCCCAATTCCGATAGCCGTTTGGCAAATGCCCAGGTTTGAACGGGCGATATCGAACTCATGTCTACAATGATTCGGGGTCGCGAGCGGTCGACCAACAGGGCTTCTGCAATGCCGTTCTGGGCGAACAGCACGGTTTCAACATGTGCAGTGTCGGGCAGCATCAGGAAAATGATATCGGATTTTTCCGCCACGTCCTTGGGGGCAGGGCAGGCCCGGCCGCCCAAGGCAATCAGCTCATCCGGCACACCGCTGCGGGAGTTTAAAAAAACCGTATAGCCATATTCAATCAAGTGTCTGGCCATGGGTTTGCCCATGATACCCAGACCGATGAAGCCAATTTCTTTCATTCGTATAAGATTCCCAGAAAATTAGCACTTGCTCTATCAGTGACTTAACTTATTCAGCGGATGGCTCGGCTGCTTGCCGGTCATCCCAAGATGTGGCAGAATCGATGGCCACCATGCATAGCATCGCATAGTATAACAGTCAGCATTTCCTCTACTAACGTTATCTAAGAGAAAATATGAAAGAATCCGAACAACCTACGATCAGTTCAAACGAACAGGTCATTCAATCAAGTATTGTCGCCGAAAGCTTGTCAGGCGGTGGTGGGCATGCCGGTGAAAATGTGACAACAGCGTCATCCTCCGCCAGTGTTGCCGCGGGAAGTATGGGTGCTGCACCTGCTAAAGGCGGCGATGCTTCGGCCTTGGATCAGGTGTTGCCGCCGCAGATGGGGCGCGATCTGGTCGAGGATGCAGTCAAGAAAAGTAAATTCAATGTATCGCAGATCCTGGTGAGAGGATTTCTGTGTACGCCATTTCTTGCCTATGCTACGGCATTGACTGCGTTATTGGTATCTCAGGGCTGGACGACAGCGGCCGCAGGTTTGATTTTCCCAGTGGGATATATCATGCTGGCCATGCTCGGTCTGGAAATGGCAACCGGTAGTTTCTCGGTCATGCCGATGGCCATGTTTGCCGGACGAATCAAGCTTCCGAGCGTCGTGCGCAACTGGTCCTGGACATTTGTCGCCAATTTGGTGGGGGGCATTTTCTTCGCCTGGTTGCTTTGGTTCTCGTTGACGAAGGGCGGTTCTACGGAGCCCAGCGGTGTATTGACTACACTGGCCAAGCTCGCTGAAAAGAAAGCTTCTTATTCCGAATTTGGCATGAATGGCTGGCTGGCTGCAGTGGGCATGGGGGTATTGTGTAACTGGCTGGTCAGCCTTGGCCCGGTTTTTGCGAAAGCATCGCGTAGCGTGCCTGGCAAGGTCATGCTGATTTGGTTGCCAATCGCCACCTTCTTCGCGTTAGGCTTTGAGCATGCTGTGGTAAACATGTTTGTTTTTCCGATCGGGATACTGTCGGGGGCTGATGTGACCATTTCACAGTGGTGGTGGTGGAATCAGATTCCTGTGACGATTGGTAATATTCTGGGTGCGGTGATATTCAATTCGATGTTGTGGTACCGCACGCATAGTGCCTAGTACTGATCAGTACAGTTAAAAAAACGGTGATGCGCGCATCACCGTTTTTTATGGGTAAAGTTGTTGAAAAATAGCGACTAAGTCTATGCCTATGTCTGATGCCGCGTGCGCATGGAAAACCGTACGAGAATGGGAGGTGCCTTGCACGCCATTCATCTTCTTGATTTGGCGCATGGTTTGCGATGCTTATTGGTTCTTCTTCGGCCGATATCCGACCGGGAAGAAGAATATAGTATTTAATCAGGCCTTGATAATTTTGGTGCCAAACATGATGCGGAGTGTCCAGCTGATGGCGTAGGCGCTTCCTCCCAGCAAAAGCAATTGCCCCAAGATACGCTGATCGCTCAACAGGTAGTTTGCGCACAGACGATCGGGCAAATCCAGATACAACCATCCAAGGCGCATAAGGGTTGCCCAGAATTCAAGCATGAGTACGCCCCGTGCGATCGAATTGAGCAACGGCCAGCTCAGATTCAGAGCAATGCCCATGACAGGTAGGGTGATGAATTTCAGGACTTCAAAATACCATTCCGACACGGCGCCGTCCAGAGAGCGGGGCAGCATCCAATAGGCCATGATGACAATAGTCAGTGCCATGCCAGTTATACCCCATCGATTCCATGGGGCAATTTTCGCCTTCCATTCGGCGGGCAATGTTTTCCCGATCATCCATCCGATGATGATCAGCATCGGAATTTGTACCAGCATGTGCGTGACCATGCTTTGTTCGAGAAACCGCTGCATGGGGGGGAGGGCCAAAATGAACCAAGCTGCCAGTGGCAGCCATTCCTGCTTAATCTTGAGGAGCATTTTCTGTGTTCAGTGCTTGAATTAGGTATTCTTTAAGTTCATCGAGTTGTTCGACGCCAAAAATGGCGACCAGCCGGCCTTCTGGATCGATGACGTGATAACCGGCAGAATGCGTGTATCCACCGTATTCATCAGGGATGACAATGACTTTAAAGAAGTCGAGAATGGCTTCTCTCTGAGATGGGCTGGTTGGACGGGATGCTGTCCAGGATCGAAGATCGGCAGAAAAATGGGAAAGGTGTTCCTTGAGCCTTTGCGGGGTGTCTTTTTCCGGGTCGAAGCTGATACTTAGCAAGTGTAAACGGCTGTTCTCCAGTTTGTCGGCAAGATCCTTTTGTAGCGTCCTCAGACCACTACTGAGTATCAGACATACGCTTGGACAACTCGTGTAGATAAAATCAACGACTATGAAATGACCGTGCCAATTGTTGACTGTGATGATCTCGGCACTCTGGTTCTCCAGCTGCCAGTGAGGAACGGGGCGGGGATTTTCGCGTACGTCGAGACGGCGGGCCTCTTCAGCGGTAAAGGCACGCCCCCCATCTGTGCTGGTCCAGAGAATGAGTAATCCTGTAATGACAATCAGAGTCGTTGCCAGGAAAGTTCTCATTCTTTAATTCTCCTTCGGCAGAAATGCCTAAAATTATTGAAACGGTGTTGCTTATCGTGGCGCTATTCTAGACGTTTCTGCTTTTTTCGCAATCCCTCCCCGCCAAGTGCGGCAGGGAGGGGGGGGCTGTTTTAGCTGGGATCAGCCGCTCTGGGCAGGCTGATCAGCGCACGTAATATAAACAATAACGTGCCCAATACAACCAATGCGGCGGCGACAGTGCCAACTTGCGCAAAGGTGACCCATTCATCCATGTGCACGGCCCAGCGGCGTGGAACGCTGCTGGCGCCGCTGGCAAGGAACACCATCGAAGTCAGGAAGCCGCCGATAAGGTAGGCGTAGAAACCCACATTATCGGTTGCTTTGACTTCTTTCTGGCGGCCTTCACCAGCGAGGTGATAGGTAAAGCCGATAATCATCGGTAACAATCCAAGCAGCAAGTAGAAATGGAAGTGCCCTGGCACCCACATGGTGTTGTGGAATACGCGGTTGATGGTCACCATGGCATCCAGAATTGCAGGAATGACACCCGCTGCCCAGCCAAACATGGACAGGAATAACAATTTCGTAGTGGTGCTCCATTGAATACCGGAGCGGTAAACGATCATCAGGGCACCGTAGCCAGTGACAACGAGGACCGGAATGCCGCTACCAAAAGATAATATCTGGCCCATTACCAGCATCCATTGCGGCATTGGGAAGTCCATCATCAAGTGGTGTGGATAAACGGCCATTACCATGAATACGATGGCAAACCAGGCTGCATAAAAGACTTTGCTGGTTTTCCAGGGGCGGCCGGTATAACGCGGCAGCAATTCATACACTGCTGTTACCGAGGCGTAAATGGTCGCGTTAATGAAAACATGGCCGAAGAAGTAAATCAGGTTCTTCATCAGCAAGGCATCGGGTTGGAATTCTGGATTGTAGAGATTGACCAAACCCATTACCAATACCACTGCACCTGCTGCGATTCCCAGGAAATTGACGATCAGCACCATGGTGCCAGCCACAACGGTGGGTGGATGTGTATTGTCGACAGGTACTTTGCCGAACAGCTGAGGCAGTCCGAGGGCGGCAGCCAGGCTACCGTAGCCGGCAAGAATGGCACGGCCGATATCCAAATACAGAATCAGGAAACCAGTACCGATTACCAGCAGCCCCAATTGGAAGACAGCTGCTGCGCCAGTGGACCAGGCGCCCATTGATATGGCTGGCAATGGATAAAGGAAGGTCCACGCGCCGCCATAGCCGCCAAGGAAAATGGAGCCGAGGATCATGACGACCCCGGTCAGGAAAATGCAGAAATTAACCCAAAAAATGGTATTGCTCAAACGCACATACTGGCGCAGGAAATACCAGAGCACGCCGGTTGAAGCGATCCCTGCCGCACCGACAACGCCTACGCCGTGAACGGTCATGATTTGGTAAAACAAATCAACGGCGATTTCCAGCCAGGTGCCTTGGGCTGCCCGCATGGCAAATCCGGCCAGCATCATCAACAGAAATACCAATAAACCGCCGATCAAATGTGCTTTGACCGCAATCAAGGCATTCCTGTTTTCTGAGTCACTATATTCAATCTTTCTACTTGCTGCTGTACTGCTCATTGTGCCCTCCACTCTTTAATTTTTCTTTGCGACATTGCTATGCTATTGAATTACTTACTTTACGGTTAACTCGGTGATCATGGCGTGATGTGCCAGCCCACAATATTCCAGGCAGAGGATCTTATATTTGCCTGGCTTGTCGAATACATGCACGAGCTTGTTGGTGTAGCCTGGCATCGCTTGGGTTTGACCGACCAGTTTCAAGTTTTCGTCATAAATGCCGAATCCATGGTTCACGTCTTCACCTGTTACCAGAAATGCCACTGGTTTGCCGGCTTCCACGGTATCGGGTGTCATGGTCCAATACCATTGATAGGCCCCAACTTTAACAACCTGATGATCATTGGCCGGATAGTCTTTCTTTTGATCTGGGATCGGGAAAGGACTCAGTGAAAAGTATGTGATAACGAGACCGAGTGTGATCAGAAACAGGAACCATTTGCCACGTACGCCATACCATTTTTTGGTAATTGACGGGTAATCCGCTTCAGCTTTTTTGGAATTGGCGATGACAAAATAGAAAACCGCTGCTATCAAGGCTATGCACACAAGTGTGATAGCATAAACTGTTGAGACCATTTTAGATTTCTCCCTCCATTAGGTTGACGTTCAAAGCGTCGAATCTACATTTGATACAAATCGATGTCAACTAATTCTTGACATTCTAAAATCCATTTTTGCCTTGTGGTTTATTGAGTTACGTTCGATCGGCCTGTAAAAAAACAGGCATTTTTATATGGATGTTAATGCCAGGAAGTAACTGATAATTGTTACTCAAAAATGGTGTGCGATCTGATTGGCAATTTGTTAGTTGACTGGCCTTTATGGGATAATCGTGAAAAGTAAAAAGCAGGCAATCATATCGAAAATGAAAACGTTATACGACAAGTTATGGGAAGATCATGTCGTCCACACGGAGTCAAGTGATCCGGATGGGATGGTGATCCTTTATATCGATCGTCATTTGGTGCATGAAGTCACCAGTCCGCAAGCTTTCGAAGGGTTGAAGATGGCAGGGCGGCGGCCCTGGAGAAGCAGTTCGGTGCTGGCTGTAGCAGATCATAATGTGCCAACCACCGATCGCAGCCTTGGCATCAGTGACCCGGTCTCGCGATTGCAGGTCGAGACCCTGGATCGCAATTGTGAAGAACTGGCGATCACCGAGTTCAAAATGAATGACAAGCGGCAAGGTATTGTCCATGTAATCGGCCCTGAGCAAGGCGCAACGCTGCCCGGCATGACAGTGGTCTGTGGGGATTCTCATACCAGCACGCATGGTGCGTTTGCCTGCCTGGCGTTCGGGATCGGCACCTCCGAGGTTGAGCATGTGCTGGCCACACAGTGTTTATTGACGAAGAAATCCAAGGCAATGCGGGTCGAGGTCGACGGAGTATTGTTACCGGGTGTGACTGCCAAGGATATTGCGTTGGCAGTCATCGGCGCCATTGGAACGGCCGGTGGTACGGGCTATGCCATTGAGTTTTCGGGCAGTGCCATCCGGGCGCTTTCCATGGAAGGGCGCATGACCCTTTGCAACATGGCGATCGAGGCCGGAGCGCGCGCAGGCATGATCGGTGTCGATGAGGTCACCATCGATTACCTCAAAAATCGTCCTTTTTCGCCCAAGGGGGCTGACTGGGACCGGGCGGTGGCTTACTGGCGCACCTTGAACAGCGACCCGGGCGCGGTCTTTGCGCGAACAGTCGAGCTTGATGCTTCACAGATTAGACCACAGGTGACTTGGGGAACTTCGCCGGAAATGGTGACCGCTATTGATGGGCGTGTACCCGATCCGGCACAGTGCGCCGATCCAGTCAAGCGCAAGGATATTGAGCATGCACTGGACTATATGGGGCTATTGCCCGATATGCCGATTGAAGATATCCATATCGATAAAGTGTTTATTGGGTCTTGCACGAATTCCCGTATCGAGGATTTGCGCGAAGCCGCGCAAGTTGTCAAAGGCAGGCATGTTGCGCCAAATGTCAAGCTGGCGTTGGTGGTGCCTGGCTCTGGATTGGTCAAGGCCATGGCTGAGCAGGAGGGGTTGGACAAGATTTTTCTTGAAGCTGGATTTGAATGGCGTGAACCGGGCTGCTCGATGTGCCTGGCGATGAATGATGATAGATTGATGCCGGGAGAACGTTGTGCGTCGACTTCCAACCGTAATTTTGAAGGCAGGCAAGGTCCGGGAGGCCGTACCCATCTGGTCAGTCCGGCTATGGCGGCGGCAGCGGCTGTGAGCGGCCATTTTGTCGATGTGCGTGCTTTTCCTCGTCAATAAAGTTTCTCTTTGTTTCCGGGATTAAACATGAAAATGATATTCACATTTCTTCTATTGCTGGCCATTGCGGCGCAGTTGTCGGCCTGCAACACCGTGCAAGGATTTGGTAAAGATCTTCAGCGCGGCGGCGAAGCGATTGAAAGAACGGCTAAATAAAATCTAAATACATGAAAAAATTTGAGCGATGTCATGGCCTGGTCGTACCGCTCGACCGCGCCAATGTCGATACCGATGCCATTATACCCAAGCAATTTCTGAAATCCATCAAGCGTTCCGGTTTTGGACAGAATTTGTTCGATGAATGGCGCTTTCTCGATCATGGCGAGCCAGGTATGGATGCCTCGCAACGTCAGATTAACCCGGATTTCATCCTTAATCAGGCGCGTTATCAAGGTGCCCAAATACTGGTTGCACGTGATAATTTTGGTTGCGGGTCGAGCCGGGAGCATGCGCCCTGGGCCTTGCAGGATTATGGTTTTGTGGCCATTATTGCCCCAAGTTTCGCCGATATATTCTTCAATAACTGTTTCAAGATTGGATTGCTGCCAATCGTGCTGGAGGCGGCTGTAGTGGATAAATTGATCCAGGATACGATTGCTACCAACGGCTATCGTTTGCTGATTGATTTGGCTGCACAGACGGTTACAGCAGCCTCGAATGATGTTTATCCCTTTGAAATTGATCCATTTCGCAAGCACTGCTTGCTCAACGGACTCGATGAAATCGGACTGACTTTGCAGCATGCCGACAAAATCAGGCAATTCGAGGAAAACCGGCGGCAACAACAGCCCTGGTTATTCACGTGATAAAAATGGACAAGTGATATGAAAATTGCATTGCTGGCCGGTGACGGAATCGGTCCAGAAATTGTTGCGCAGGCCGAGCGTGTCTTACGGTTTCTGATGGCAGACGGATTGAAGATGGAGCTTGAATCCGGTTTGCTGGGTGGTTGTGCCGTTGACGCCACCGGCGAGCCTTTTCCCGAAGCAACCCGCAAATTGGTGATCGAAGCCGATGCCGTTCTGCTGGGGGCAGTGGGTGGACTGAAATA
Source organism: Nitrosomonas halophila (assembly GCF_900107165.1). Lineage (GTDB taxonomy): Bacteria > Pseudomonadota > Gammaproteobacteria > Burkholderiales > Nitrosomonadaceae > Nitrosomonas > Nitrosomonas halophila. The sequence goes on along the minus strand of NZ_FNOY01000010.1, from coordinate 40,219 downwards.
CGATAATTTGCCTCGAGAAAAACGGCCTGAACAAGGGCTGCTGACCATACGCAAGACACTTAATTTGTTTGCCAATTTACGTCCGGTCATTCTTTATCCGGAGCTTGCAAATGCTTCAACGCTGAAACCGGAAATTGTGGCGGGACTGGATATCCTCATTGTCCGTGAGCTCACTGGCGATATCTATTTCGGCCAGCCGCGCGGGATTGAACAAAGAGATGGGCAGCGAGTGGGTTTTAATACCATGATCTATTCTGAATCCGAAATCAGGCGCATCGCCCATATCGCATTCCAGGCCGCCCGCAGGCGGCAGGGCAAGGTGTGTTCGGTAGACAAGATGAATGTGCTGGAATGTACGCAACTGTGGCGCGATATTGTGACGGAGACGGCGCAAACATATCCGGATGTGGCGCTGACGCATATGCTGGTAGACAATGCAGCCATGCAGCTGGTGCGCGATCCGAAACAATTTGATGTCATTGTGACGGGCAATATGTTTGGCGATATCCTGTCGGATGAAGCCTCGATGCTGACCGGTTCGATCGGAATGCTGCCTTCCGCATCCCTGAATGACCAGAATAAAGGGTTGTACGAACCGATTCATGGCTCTGCTCCCGATATCGCTGGCAAGAATATTGCCAATCCTTTGGCGACCATTCTTTCAACTGCCATGATGCTGCGTTATTCATTCAATCAGGAAATTGCTGCTTCGCGCATCGAGCATGCTGTTAAGAAAGTATTGAAGCAGGGATATCGGACGGCCGATATTTTTGAATCGGGCATGAAAAGGGTGGGTACGGTGGAAATGGGGGATGCGGTGCTCGCGAATATGTAGGTTTCGCACTGGCCAGGCGGATAATCGCTCAATGTGGGCATGAGCAACTGATCGATAACTTTCTTTTGCAAAAGGTTTAAAGAATTATATGAAACAAGTAGGATTTGTGGGCTGGCGGGGTATGGTGGGCTCCGTGCTCATGCAACGAATGCGTGAAGAAAATGATTTTTCATTGATTGACCCCGTATTTTTTTCGACCTCCCAAGTGGGTCAGGCAGGGCCGGATATTGGCAAGGAAATGGTGCCACTCAAGGATGCCTTTGATATCGTGGCGCTCAAGAAAATGGATGTCATTATCTCTTGCCAAGGAGGCGATTATACCAACCAGGTGTTTGGCAAACTGCGCGAATCGGGCTGGCAGGGTTACTGGATAGACGCGGCCTCCGCGTTGAGAATGCATGATGATGCCGTGATTATTCTTGATCCGGTGAATCGGTCTGTAATCGAGCAAGCATTGCACAAGGGTGTAAAAAGCTATATCGGTGGCAATTGTACAGTCAGCCTGATGCTGATGGCGGTCGGTGGATTATTCGAGCGGGAAATGGTCGAGTGGGCAAGTGTCATGACCTATCAGGCCGCATCGGGTGCTGGTGCACAGAATATGCGCGAGTTGCTGCTGCAAATGGGTGAAACCCACCATGTGGCAGAGGATTTGCTGAATGATCCTGCATCCAATATCCTGGAAATCGATCGCAGAGTCGCGCAAAAACTGCGCGACAAGACGTTTCCTGCAGAAAATTTTGGAGTGCCCTTGGCAGGGAGTCTGATACCCTGGATAGATCGGGAAGTGGCGCCCGGACAAAGTCGGGAAGAGTGGAAAGGACAGGCTGAGACCAATAAAATTCTGGGTCACACCGATCAGCCGGTACCAGTTGACGGTATTTGTGTGCGCATAGGCGCCATGCGCTGCCACAGTCAGGCGTTGACAATCAAACTTCGGCAGGATATTCCGCTGGATGAAATCGAAGCGGTGGTCGCAGGGGCCAATGATTGGGTGCGCGTCATACCCAACGATAAGGAAGCCACCACCAAGGAGCTCACGCCAGTTGCCGTGACCGGTAAACTGGATGTGCATGTCGGACGCATGCGCAAATTGGCCATGGGTGGTGAATATCTTTCTGTCTTTACAGTAGGTGACCAATTATTATGGGGCGCCGCTGAACCCTTGCGCCGAATGCTGCGCATTCTGATTGAACAGCAGGCAGCATAGCCATCGATTATTCGGTTCTGGGCCTGCTCGCTACCATTATTCAGCTGAGAAAGCGTTTGAGCATCCGCTACGGGCAGGCATACCGGAATGGTTATTGGGGCTGACCACAACTCCGATGGTTTTGATGAGATTTATCGAAATAAACGGTATTGCGATGAGTTATCAAATTTTCCACTAATTTTCTTCGATGCTACTATCCAGGCTAATCCGAGAAATAAGAGAGGTATCTGTGTGAAGACAGTTGATTTCAGGAAAGAGATGGATTTTTCCCGTATTGTCCTTAAGGCATTGTTGGTGCTCGTACTCATGTCTTCATGGGTGATCCATGCGGCCGGTCTGGGAAAGTTGACCGTGGGATCATATCTCGGGCAACCTTTTAAAGCAGAAATCGCACTGGTATCGGTCACGGATCAAGAGGCTGCTTCTTTGTCTGCCGGGGTGGCATCATCCGAGGCTTTTCGGAAAGCAGGTCTTAACTATTTGCCCTATCACTCATCGCTGTCGGTTTCAGTGGAGCAACGGATAGATGGCCAACCCTATCTCCTGGTGACTTCCCCTCAGGTTGTCAATGAGCCTTTTATCAATTTATTGGTCGAGCTTAACTCGTCTTCAGGGCGCCTGCTGCGTGATTACACTGTATTGCTCGACCCAGCGAAAGCCCAGGCAGCCGGTACCGCGGTGCCAGCCAGAGGGCAGATTGATGGCCCAGCTGAAGGTAGCGATGATTCGCCCAGGGGCGCCAGCGCTCAGACAGGCTCATCTGACCAAGCCGGGAAGACCTACGGGCCGGTTAACCATGGCGATACCTTGACAAAAATTGCGCGTCAGGTATCCCCCGGCAATGTTGACCTTAATCAAATGCTGGTAGCTCTGTACCGTGCCAACCGCGATGCCTTCCTGCAGAAGAATATGAATTTGCTCAAGGTGGGAGCTATTCTGCGGATTCCTGATCAGAGCGTCATTGCTGCCATTACGCCGCAAACAGCGACTCGTGAGGTCAGTATACAGACTGAGCGCTGGAACAATTACCGGCGAAATATCGCAGATATGGCCACCGGTGTACCAGGCAGCAATGAAATCCGCCGTTCGCACACAGGCAAGATAACTGCCATTTCAGAGAAATTAACCACGACTGGCGCATCTCAGCCGGAAGAAGTTTTGATTCTTTCAAAAGGAGAGTTGCTGGATAGCGATCCGCAATCCAATAAGCAGGACGACAACCATTCTGCACAGCAATATCTGCGTATGATGGAAGAAGACGCCATCGCGAAAGCGCGTGCGCTAGCGGAAGCCAATGAGCGTGTTGCAATCCTAGAACAGAATATTGCCAAATTACAGCGTTTGCTCGAGCTGAAAAATACAACCGAGGACACCCGGATTCCGGTCGCCCAGGATCGAGTTCCGATAGATGACGAGGTGTACTCTGGGGCGCGTTCAGCAATGGCCCTGGCTGCCAATTCGGCACCGCAGCCGATGGAAGATCTGGCGATACCTGAATTTACAATTCCCGCACAGCCGGTTTCTTCTGAACTGCTGCCCAACGCCATCGAGCGACCAGAAGATTCGACATCCGAAAAATTTTCTATGTTCGATACCTTTTCCGCGTTGACAGCGGACTATGGCGGATTGCTCGGTGGAACGCTTGCGGCCTTGCTCGCTATTTGGCTGGCTGCGTCGATCGCTCGCCGAAAAAGTGAGCAAGCCGATGATTTTGATGACATGGCCTCATATAGCCATCTTGGTAACGAAGCAGGGCGGGTTTCCGCAGCATTTGCGGAAACCGGTTTTGAGCCAGATAATCAACAAAAGATGCACACTGGCATGGATCAGTCTGCATTAAAACTTCATGATGATCATCATGAGCATGCCAGGTCCGAGTTTGAGAATAGAGTCGAAGAAAGCCTCTCGAAGGATGGGGATGGATATCCCGGTGAAAATGCGGCCGATACGCTGCTGTCACTTGAATCGGACTGGGCGCCTGAGACATCAAGCCTGTCGGATGAGGCAACCCAACTAGATACATCCCTCGGGGGCATGCGCCCCGATCCAGTCAGCCCGGCTGAAGAAGATGCCGGTAAGCTCGAGGATCATTCCGGAGAGGCGGAATGGAGTTTCCCGGATTATGGCATGGATCTGGACATACAGCGCAATGATGACCATGCCGAGGAAAAAATTGGGCAGCATGATACTTTGATCGAGGATGCGCATGGGGGCGATTCACAGCGAGATATCGCGGATGTGGGCAGCGCCGATACAGATCATGGCTTGCGGGGCAAATCGCTCAGGGAACCAGACTTGACGCATATCGATTTGAATCTGGGCGATGAGTCCTCGAGCACAACGGCTGAAGATTATCCTGTCGATGAAGATTTGCAGTGGCGCGAGGTGGCAACAAAAATAGATCTTGCCAAAGCTTATCTCGAAATGGATGACAAGGAAGGCGCCAAGGAAATACTCGAGGAGGTGCTCGCAGAGGGTGATAGTGAACAACAGGCAAAGGCTCGTTCGATGCTGGATGGAATGAATTAAGCTTGTCGTGCATTACCTGGCAAGCTGCTTCCAATGACTTCGCACCCAGCCCGGCAGTTGCCATGGCAGGCTGGAAGCAGGCCATCATTTCGCTAGCATGACATCGACCCCAAATGGCAGAGATCAACTAATCTTGCTGTGAGAATCGCCCTAATCCTTGAATACAATGGCCAGGAGTACTGCGGTTGGCAAAAGCAGCTCCAGCATGCGTCGATTCAGACCCAACTGGAAAGCGCTTTGTCGCGCATAGCCTGCAGTCCGGTACACGTCGTTGCCGCAGGCCGGACGGATGCCGGTGTGCATGCGCTCTATCAGGTGGTGCATTTCGACACCCATGTGCAGCGGCCATTGGGCGCCTGGGTGCGGGGTGCCAATGCCTGGCTGCCGGGCGATATTTCGGTGCTATGGGCATCCCAAGTCAGCTCCGATTTTCATGCCCGCTTCAGTGCAATCGAGCGTACTTACCTGTATCGCTTGCTGAATCGGCCTGCGCGTCCTGGTGCTTGCCAGGGAAAAGTTGGCTGGATTCACGACCGCCTCGATCTGGAAAAAATGCGTGCCGCAGCAAGAATGCTGATGGGTGCGCATGATTTCAGTGCCTTCCGTTCATCAGAATGTCAGGCGAAGAGTCCGGTGCGTCAGCTGACCAAACTGGAAATCAACTGCCAGGGACATTTTTTCCTGTTTGAATTTCGTGCAAATGCATTTTTGCATCATATGGTTCGCAACATCCTGGGGAGCCTGATTTACGTAGGCAAAGGCAAATATCCGCCCGAATGGGTACAAATGCTGCTCGAGCAGCGCGACCGCAAATTTGCCGCCCCGACATTTTCTCCAGACGGGTTGTATCTGGCAGGCGTCCGTTACGACTCCAAATGGAACTTCCCTGCTTGTGGAACGGTTGATCCAGTTGCTGCTTTGCACGGATTCTGGCCGCCTGCAATCATCTAACATCAAGCTTATTGGGAAACTCAGTCGATGCGTGTTCGTGTGAAAATATGTGGAATTACCCGTCCAGAAGATGCCATCGCAGCGGTCCAGTGCGGAGCAGATGCCATTGGGTTCATCCTGTGGTCCCAGAGTGAACGATATATAGCGCCTGCAGCCGTCCGCCGGATCGTGAAACTTCTGCCCCCGTTTGTGCATGCTGTGGGAGTATACGTCAATCCTGATAAATCCTGGGTAGAGGAAAGCTGCTCGGCAGCCGGCCTGAGTTTGCTCCAGTTTCATGGCGATGAATCGCCTGAATTTTGTGCGCAATTTTGTTTGCCTTACATCAAGGCCGTGCGTGTCCGAGCAGAGCTAGATTTGGTACAATATGCCCGGCAGCATGAACATGCGCAAGGGTTGTTGCTCGATACCTATACGGCTGGCAAGCCGGGCGGGACGGGTCAAGTTTTTGACTGGAAATTGATCCCTGCCACGATGTCGCTGCCATGGATATTATCAGGCGGTCTTCATCCCGGTAACATTGCGGATGCAATCAAACAAACGCGTCCCTTGGCCATCGATGTTTCAAGCGGTGTCGAATCCGCGAAAGGCATTAAGGACGTCACTAAAATTTCTGCTTTTATGCAAGGAGTAAAATCTTGTGAAGATTTACAATCTTCCTGATGCACATGGCCACTTTGGCCCATATGGTGGCACATTTGTTGCCGAGACGCTGATAGCGGCGCTGGAAGAGCTGTGTGAGCAATATGAGCATTACCGGAACGATGCCGAGTTTCAGGCGGAGTTTCATCGAGAATTAAAGCATTATGTGGGTCGGCCCAGCCCCATTTATCATGCCAAGCGCTGGTCAGATCATCTGGGGGGGGGGCAGATCCTGCTTAAGCGTGAAGATCTCAACCATACTGGTGCGCACAAGATCAACAATACTGTGGGTCAGGCGCTGCTGGCGAGGCGTATGGGCAAAACCCGGGTCATCGCGGAAACCGGTGCAGGTCAGCATGGTGTGGCCAGTGCTACAGTCGCTGCGCGCTATGGCATGGAGTGCATCGTGTACATGGGATCGGAAGACGTCAGGCGCCAGGCGACCAATGTTTATCGCATGAAGCTGCTTGGCGCAACGGTGGTCCCGGTCGATTCGGGTTCCCGTACCCTCAAGGATGCGCTGAATGAAGCCATGCGTGACTGGGTAACCAATGTCGAAAATACCTATTACATCATCGGTACCGTAGCCGGTCCCCATCCCTATCCGATGATGGTCAGGGATTTTCAAGCTATCATCGGACGGGAAGCCAAGTCGCAAATGCTCGAGGATTATGGCAGGCAGCCCGATGCCCTGATCGCATGTGTGGGAGGCGGATCAAATGCTATCGGTTTGTTCTACCCCTATGTCGGCGAGGAAAATGTTCGCATGATCGGTGTGGAAGCGGCAGGCAAAGGAATCGACACCCACCAGCATGCGGCAACGTTGGTCACTGGCAGACCGGGTGTGTTGCATGGCAATCGCACGTATTTGATTCAGGACGAGAATGGACAGATAATCGAGACCCATTCCATTTCTGCCGGGCTGGATTATCCGGGCGTCGGGCCTGAACATGCCTGGCTCAAGGATTGTGGCCGCGCCGAATACGTTGCGGTCACCGATGAAGAAGCTTTGTCTGCATTTCATACACTTTGCCGGTTTGAGGGCATCATGCCGGCGCTCGAATCCAGCCATGCACTGGCTTACGCCGCCAAGCTGGCGCCCACTTTGGCCAAGGATCAATTGCTTCTGGTCAACTTGTCCGGACGGGGTGACAAAGACATGGCAACGGTCGCGCAGCAGTCAGGTATCTCGCTTTGATCGATTGAGTCATGCCGGGTAAGAATTTCAGCTATTTGACGCTACTGAGTAACTTTTAAATGAATCGTATTGCATCGACTTTTTCCAGTCTCAAGCAACAAAACCGGAAGGCATTGATCTCCTTCATCACTGCCGGTGATCCTGATCCCAAGACTACCGTTGCGTTGATGCATCAATTAGTCCAGGCCGGGGTGGATCTCATCGAGCTGGGCGTGCCCTTTTCCGATCCGATGGCCGATGGTCCGACCATACAGCGCGCATCCGAACGGGCGTTGAAACACCATGTTGGCCTGAAAGACGTGCTGGCGCTGGTGGCTACCTTCAGAGAGACTAATCAAACAGTTCCGGTTGTCCTGATGGGGTATGCAAATCCAGTCGAGGCGATGGGGTATGCCAATTTTGCAAAGCAAGCGCATGAAGCTGGGGTTGATGGCGTATTGGTGGTGGATTATCCGCCAGAAGAATGTGCGGAATGGGTGCAATGCCTGGAACAATGGGATATAGATCCTATTTTTCTCTTGTCACCGACCACACCACAAGCGCGGATTGAACAAGTGGCAAAACTTGCCAAGGGATACGTTTACTATGTTTCGCTAAAAGGCGTGACGGGCGCTGCGCATCTCGATATCGACAGTGTCAATCGTAAGCTGGCATCGCTTCGCACTTACATTAATGTGCCGATCGGGGTGGGATTTGGCATACGGGACGCACAATCCGCGCGGATTATTTCCGAACAGGCGGATGCCGTCGTGGTGGGGAGCCGTATTGTGGAAGAGATCGAGCAATCTTCAGCCGACAATTTACTGAATAACGTGGGTCAGTTTGTGCAGTCCTTGCGTCATGCCATCGATGGAACAAAAACGGATAACTCTTTGAGGGAAGCTGATTCATGAGCTGGTTTCACAGTATTATCCCGCCCAAAATAAAGCGCAAGGAAAATGGCGAGAAGAAAGTTGTGCCGGAAGGATTGTGGAGCAAATGCGACTCTTGTGAAGCGGTGCTTTATTACACCGATCTTGCAAAGAATCTCAATGTCTGCCCGAAATGCGGGCATCACAACCGGATTTCTGCGCGGCAGCGGCTCGAGCTATTGCTCGACCCGGCAGATCGTCACGAGCTCGGGGCTGAAATTCTGCCTCAGGATCCCTTGAAATTCCGCGACAGCAAACGCTATACAGACAGACTGTCACAAGCTACTACCAGCACAAACGAGACCGACTCGCTCATTGCCATGCGTGGCCATATCAAATCTGTGCCTGTCGTCACCGCCGCTTTTGAATTTGGATTCATGGGGGGCTCGATGGGCTCGGTCGTCGGCGAACGCTTTATTCGTGCGGTCGAGACAAGTATCACGCATCATATTCCTTTTATCTGCTTTAGCGCAAGCGGCGGGGCACGCATGCAGGAAGGCCTGTTCTCGCTCATGCAAATGGCGAAAACCACGGCGGTATTGGGGCAGCTGAGCAAAGCGCGCTTGCCGTTTATTTCTGTATTGACCGATCCCACGATGGGAGGCGTTTCTGCCAGTTTTGCCTTCATTGGCGATGTCGTCATTGCAGAGCCAGGTGCGTTGATCGGTTTTGCCGGTCCGCGCGTAATCGAACAGACCGTCCGGCAGACATTGCCAAAGGGTTTTCAGAGAGCGGAATTTTTACTGGAACATGGTGCGATCGATTTGATTATCGATCGCCGGGCCATGCGGGATCGCTTGGCAAATCTATGCACTTTGCTGATGCGCTCGCCAGTTCCCGTGACCCAACCAGCCTTTACTGCAGAATCTTGACCAGGCTTGAGTGCTTTCTCTGTTTCTCAGATTGAGCGCTCAATCTAGCCCGCGCCACAGCGAATCATGGCCGCACAGTCAATGACACTGGATAACTGGTTGGACTATCTTGGTCAACTCCATCCCAAAACCATCGATATGGGATTGGAACGGGTGAAAAGCGTGCAGGAGGTGGCCGGCCTGACGCCCGGTTTTCCTGTCATCATCGTCGGCGGCACAAACGGCAAGGGTTCGGTGTGTGCCATGCTCGCATCGATACTCGGATGCGCGGGTTATCGCGTCGGTTGTTATACATCACCACATCTTGTGCGCTACCAGGAACGGATACGTATCGATCAACAGGAAATTTCAGATCATCTTTTATGTTCTGCTTTTGAGCGCATCGAAACGGCACGCGAGTTGAGCCGAACATCTTTAACCTATTTCGAATTTGGCACCCTGGCAGCAATGTTGCTGTTCATCCAGTCCGAGGTGGATGTTGCCATCATGGAAGTGGGGCTGGGCGGGCGCCTCGATGCTGTCAATGTGTTTGATCCTGACTGTGCGGTCTTGACCAGTATTGATATGGACCACATGGAATATCTCGGCACTACCCGTGAAGCCATCGGTTTGGAGAAAATCGGAATCTTCAGAGTCGACAGGCCTGCAGTTTGTGCCGAACCGGACATACCGCCAGGTGTACGCCAGCAGATGTCGATCATGGGTGCCAGGCTTTCATGCATTCACGAGCATTTTGGCTACAAGAAAATTGATGCTGTGCAATGGCATTACCAAGGCTCCGATGGTGCTGGGATCAGTCTGCCTTTACCCGCTTTGAGGGGCGCTTGTCAATTGCAGAATGCCAGTGCTGCCTTGGCTACATTGGATGCCTTGCGTGACAGATTGCCGGTGCCAATGAATGCCATTCGACGGGGATTGCTTGAAGTCACCTTGCCGGGAAGATTTCAGGTATTGCCTGGTAAACCTGTGACCATACTGGATGTCGCGCATAATCCGGCGGCGGCGCGTGAACTGGCGCTCAATCTCAGTACCTTGCCTGCTGCGGGGCAGACCTATGCGATTGTGGCAATGTTGCAAGATAAGGATATGGTCGCGACGATTCAGGCACTCGGAGCACATATGGACCGCTGGCTGGTGGCGGGATTGGAAGTGCCGCGGGGCGCCACCAAGGCTCAAATGGCGCAAGCGCTTGAGGGTGCGGGCGTTGCCAGACCAGAAGCTATACATGTATTTCCTGATGTGCGCAGTGCCTACGCATACGCGCGCGAACATGCGCATGATAATGATAGAATATGCGTTTTTGGATCTTTCCATACAGTGGGTGCCGTCATGGAAGGCCATGGTATGTCGAATTCTTGAAAATGAACAGGTAATCATAAATGGTCAGAGATATCAGTGAAGAAGAGATCCTGCTGAGGAAACGCGCTAGACGACGCCTGATAGGTGCGATTACACTTGTCGTTCTGGCAGTGGTCATTTTACCTATGGTCCTGGATGATGAACCCAAGCCGGAGCAGCAGGAAATCGACATTCTAATTCCTTCTGAAAATCTGGTGGATGACGCCTACCCCTGGATGCTGCCCGAAGAGGATAAATCCTTGGCCGAGGATATGACCATTGCGCCCGAACTGGACAAGCCGTTGCCATTCACCGATCCGGATTTTCCCGCAGTGGCGGATATTCCGCCTAGCCAGTATCCGGCAGTCGGCGGGATACCCGTACCAGCCAGAAAGCCTTCGCTGATGCGGCCAGCCAATCGGGATCAAGTTGCCAAGGAAACCGCCATAAAAAAACCTGAGGGAGCATTTGTCATACAACTGGGCGCATTTTCTGATGTTTCCAAAGCTCAACAGCAGCAGCAAAATCTCATTGCCAATGGCATCAGCGCGTATACCGAAACAATTAAGATCGGCAATAATGAAATGACTCGGGTGCGCATTGGCCCGTTTCCCACACGCGACGTGGCCGAGACTGAACACGAGCGATTGAAGGCAATCGGTTTAAGCGGTGTAATCACGAGTAAATAGATGACGGCTTTCGACTATTTTGTGCTGGGCATCGTATCTGTTTCTGCATTACTGAGCGTAACGCGTGGCCTGGTGAGAGAAGTTGTATCACTGCTGGCTTGGGTGATCGCTTTCTTTGTTGCCAGCCGTTATTCAGTCGAGATAGAACCCTTTCTGGCTGATTTTATTGAGGATCCGTCCATTCGGATGCTGTCGGCATTTGCCGTGACATTTTTTGTTGTGCTCCTGATGGCCATGCTGGGGGCTCAATTGCTGTCAACATTGGTAAGGAGCGTGGGGCTTGGTCTTGTCGACAGAATGCTGGGCGCCGCATTTGGATTCGCGCGCGGATTGGTCATCGTGCTGTTCCTGGTATTAGCCGCCGGCTTCACGCCATTGCCTCAACAGTCCTTCTGGCAGGAGGCGGTGCTGAGCGAGCCACTGGAAATCATGGCCGCTGATATCGTTCCCTGGTTGCCCCAGGAATTCAGGGATCTTGTCGTTTTTGATAGATAGCCCATTTGGGACTGTTTGATTCACATCCATGCATGTGAATCATATTGGTAGCTTTTCAATTCTCTTGTAATCCACTTTTTTCAGCGAGCTCGCTATGTGTGGAATTCTAGGTGTAGTAGCCCGGTCACCTGCAAATCAATTATTGTATGATGGCCTGCTAATGTTGCAGCATCGCGGTCAGGATGCTGCCGGTATCGTAACCGCCCAAGGCAATACCTTCCATATGCACAAAGGTTTGGGCATGGTGCGCGATGTTTTTCGTACCCGTAACATGCGGGCCTTGTTGGGCCATATGGGGATAGGCCATGTGCGTTACCCGACGGCAGGCTCTTCCTCTTCGCCTGCCGAAGCGCAACCGTTTTATGTCAATTCACCTTTCGGGATTGTGCTGGCGCATAACGGCAATCTGACCAATGCCGATACACTCAACCATGAGTTATTCATCGCCGATCGTCGTCATGTCAATACACATTCCGATTCCGAGGTGTTATTGAATGTATTGGCGCATGAGTTGCAGGAACGCGCAGCCGGCTATCAGCTGGATCCCGCAGCAATTTTTTCGGCGGTCTCGGGGGTGCACGAACGCTGTCAGGGGGCTTATGCGGTCATCGCCATGATTGCCGGTTATGGATTGCTGGCCTTCCGTGATCCATACGGCATTCGGCCATTGGTATTCGGTTCCATCGAAACAGATGCCGGTACGGAATACATGGTGGCATCCGAAAGCGTTGCGCTCGACACGCTCGGATTTCGCCTGATTCGGGATGTTGCGCCAGGTGAAGCCATTTTCATCGACGTAGAGGGGAATTTCTACAATCAGCAGTGCGCTACCCAGTCCAGCCTGAATCCATGCATTTTTGAGTATGTTTATTTAGCACGGCCCGATTCGATGATGGACGAGATTTCCGTGTACGAAACCCGTCTCAACATGGGGATCAATTTAGCCGACAAAATCAGTACATCGATGCGGCATTTGAATATCGATGTGGTCATCCCGATTCCCGAATCGAGCCGTCCAAGCGCCCTGCAGCTGGCCAATCGCCTGGGCATAGACTTCCGGGAGGGATTCGTTAAAAACCGCTATGTCGGCAGAACCTTTATCATGCCCGGTCAGCAACATCGGCGCAAATCGGTCCGGCAGAAACTGAATGCGATTGAAATGGAATTCCGAGGCAAGAATGTTTTGTTGGTCGACGATTCCATCGTGCGCGGCACGACCAGCCGCGAGATCGTGCAAATGGCACAGGAAGCAGGGGCCAATAAGATTTATTTTGCTTCAGCTGCGCCCCCCGTGCGTTATCCCAATGTGTACGGGATAGACATGCCGACTCGCCAGGAGTTGATTGCAACCGACCGTTCCGATGAGGAGATTTGCCGGGAAATCGGGGCAGATTACCTAGTCTATCAAGAACTGGATGCGCTCAAACAGGCGATTGCCAGTGTCAACCTGCAAGTCAGCAATTTTGAGACTTCCTGCTTTGATGGGCGCTACATTGCGGGGAATGTCACCCAGGAATACCTATACAAAATCGAATCACAGCGCAACGCCGGCAGCCAGTCACAAACCGGGCGCGCGACCCAGCTCGATTTGAGCCTGTTGCCGATAGACTGATTTTTGAAGAACCTCCATGACCAGCGATTTAGATCTCGAGACTTTGGCAATTCATGCCGGCATACACCGCAGTCAATTTAACGAACATTCGGAACCCTTATATTTAACCTCGAGCTTCGTATTCGATAGCGCCGCACAGGCTGCGGCGCGTTTCTCCGGTGAGGAGCCCGGCAATATTTACTCACGTTTCACCAATCCAACCGTGACTGTCATGCAAGAGCGGTTGGCTGCCCTGGAGGGGGCGGAAGCATGTATTGCGACTGCTTCCGGAATGTCTGCCATCTTGGCCTGTGTGATGGGGCTGTTATCGGCCGGAGACCATGTTGTCGCATCACGCAGTTTGTTTGGCTCGACCGTCAATCTTTTTACCAACATTCTCAATCGTTTCAAAATCGAAACGACTTTTGTCTCCGCTACGGAACCTGGAGAATGGCAGGCCGCCGTTAACCCCAGCACCAGAATGTTTTTTCTGGAGACACCTTCCAATCCATTGACTGAAATTTCCGATATTGCAGCATTGGCTGCAATCGCCCATCAAAACCAAGCGTGGCTGGTGGTCGATAACTGCTTCTGCACACCAGCCTTGCAGCAGCCATTGAAATTGGGCGCGGACCTGGTGATTCATTCCGCCACCAAATACCTGGATGGGCAGGGCAGGGTGCTCGGCGGCGCAGTGCTGGGTAATCGTGATTTGATCATGGAAGGCGGCATATTCGGTTTCCTGCGTACGGCAGGGCCCACGCTGAGTGCGTTTAATGCTTGGGTGATCCTGAAAGGCCTGGAAACCCTGGGCATCAGAATGCAGGCGCATTCCGCCCATGCACTGGAAATCGCCCAATGGCTGGAAGCACATCCTAACGTGGCGCGCGTCTTTTATCCTGGCTTGCCCTCGCATCCGCAACATCGGCTTGCCATGCGGCAGCAGAAGACCGGTGGCGGTATCGTTTCGTTTGAAGTGAAGGGGGGCCGGGAGATGGCCTGGCGCGTGGTCGATGCGACCAAGTTGTTATCGATTACAGCCAATCTTGGCGATACCAAGAGTACACTCACTCATCCAGCCACCACGACACATGGCCGCATCAGTCAGCAAGCGCGCGATGCTGCCGGCATCAGCGACGGGCTGTTGCGGATTGCAGTTGGACTGGAATCACCAGCGGATATCAGAACGGATCTGGCACGCGGATTGGGTTAAACCGGTTCTGGCCACCTTGGCATCATAGTTTCCAGCCTGTCTGGAAAGCAGGAATCCGGGCGCCATCAGTCCTGTATGATCGCGTGCAGCGTCGCCTGATAGGCTGGGTTGCTGGCGTCCAGGACAACGGCCCTGCGGGCAGCTGCGGCCGCCTCGCTGCCGAGCCCCTGGCCGGCAAGCGCATGGGCGAGGTTATTCCAGGCAGCGGCATAGGCAGCATCGATCTGGATGACTGCACGAAAGGCAGTGGCCGCTTGTTCAAACCGGCCTTGCTTGTATTCCGTATTGCCTATCCCCATGCGAGCAATCTTGCTTTCGGGCCAGCGCTGGATGATGGCCTGATAGGCTGTGATCGCGGCCGTGTAATGCGCCGCACGTTCCAACCCGGCGGCCGCTTTCAGTGCCGCAATTTCCGTGCTGGTTGCCGGCAAGCGATCGGGTGCTGTAATGGTAACCGCCCAAGCGCCAGCGCGCTGCCAGGTCTGCTCGAAGGCATGCAGATCAGTCGTGCGATAAGGCGTAAGGCCAGAGTGCAACAGCAGATTTTCGTTGGCCAGATCATAACCCACAGCCACCGAAAAATGCCACTGTGGCCAGATTTTCAGACCCAGATTCTGGAATACCATAACGGGATTACCTGCTGAAATCTCGGTCAGGATATCGCTCAGGGAATCAACGGTGATTGCCAGAGCGCCATGGCGTCTCGCGCCAGCCAATATATCCTGAGTGAGCGTGCCTTGCCGGCCAGGCGTAAAAACCTCGGGGGCTATTTGCTCCTGCCCGGTTGGCATGCCTGCCCAGGTTAGCATCATGGCGAGCGCTGCCGGACCGCAGTAATACGCCTCTTGCGGATAGAATGGCACATTCGCGACTATCGCCTGCCTGGCAAACCCCGTTGGTTGTTCCAGCGCCAACCGGGTTTGCGGTGCGGTGCAACCGCTCAGCAGAATCATCAGCAGACAGCATTGCAGGCCTGCGCGCAGTTTCAGGTTGACCTGCCCCAGTTGGGCCTGTTGGCATAGGCGCAGTAGCTTAGGGCTCATTAGCGAGCCCTAAGAGAGCATGGCGAGCTGGCATGAAGAGAAATGGCGATCCCATTTCAGGACATGGCAACGCGGCCATTGCGTTACGGCCTGCCGGGTCATACCGGCAAAGCCGTAGAGTTATGCTGCCGCCACCAGCCCAACTGGGGCAGCTGCAGGGTTGAAGCTTTATCTTGCGCACTTGGTGAAGTTGAAGACGGTAGTGAGGCAAAGCAAATCGGTGATAAGCAAAATAATGAATACCCCGACCAGAGCGCCAATGATGGGGCCAATAGCGCCTTCCCCAGCGGGCTGGGCATGGATCTGTCCGGCTATCAGCTGTATTTCGCTATCCGAGAAACTATTGATACGGGCCAGCGCCTCATCCGGGTCCACACCCAAAGCGGTCATTTCAGCACGCACATCCTCGCGCGACATAAATTCATGGATCCGTGCACGTTCAGTCGCAAGCATGCTGTCTTCAATGAGCTGATCCGTGCTGATATGGCTGGCGGCAAAACCCGCCATGGGAAAACTGGTGAGGATAAGACTCAGTATCAAGGGTAATGCGAGTGCCACACGAATGCGATGAAAAAAACGCATGATATATCTCTCCTTTTATTGGTATTGAATGTGGGTAGTCAGGAGTCGCTCATAAATAACTGTAACACTTCTTCCTTCACGGCTCCTTAGAGCGGGATCGCAATGTTGTAATTCAGATCATAATGATGGGCATGACCGGTAAAATTTACCTTGTACGAATATGCTGAGTGGCCAATTGAGGCAGCTGGGATTATATAGTGTGCATGTACTTTACCGATAGAGATAACGACTTACTGTCTTGACCGCGCATCCTGCATGATAGAATAAGCCATTGCAGCAGCCAGAGCATACTGCATGCAACATGCACGACAATAAAATGTAACCAATGTTTTCTGTCAGCCATGCCAGGCAGGACGCGCTGATCAAATCGGCCATAGTATAGCGATGGTTTGGAATTGTAGCCAGGTTATGCTGTTTCAGGCTGCTGTTGCTGCCGATCATCCAATATATCCCATGAAGAATAATTACCTTGAAAAAATACTCACGGCCCGTGTCTACGATGTCGCCATAGAAACCCCATTGGATCGGGCGGCGTCTTTGTCAGCGCGCATGCACAACCGAGTCTTTCTCAAAAGAGAAGACATGCAGCAAGTATTTTCCTTCAAGCTGCGGGGAGCCTACAACAAGATGGCGAAAATCCCCCCAGATTTGCTCCAGCATGGCGTGATCGCTGCCTCAGCTGGTAATCATGCCCAAGGCGTGGCCTTGGCTGCGAGCAAACTCGGCTGTTCGGCCACCATTGTCATGCCGGCAACCACGCCCCAGATCAAGATCAACGCTGTGATGGCTCTGGGTGCGACGGTTCTGTTGCATGGTGATTCCTATAACGATGCGTATGAGTACGCATTGAAGCTGACAAGAAAGGAAGATGCAACTTTTGTCCATCCCTATGATGATCCGGAAGTCATTGCCGGGCAGGGAACGATAGGGATGGAGATCCTGCGTCAGCATACAGGCAAGATCCATGCAATCTTCGTGCCGATAGGCGGGGGGGGCCTGATTGCCGGCATTGCATCCTATGTAAAACGGCTCGATCCCAATATCAAGATCATAGGTGTCGAGCCAGTCGATTCCGACGCGATGCATCGTTCCCTGAAAAACAAAAGGCGCGTGAAACTGTCGCAGGTGGGATTGTTTGCCGATGGTGTCGCGGTTCGAATGGTAGGCAAGGAAACCTTTCGCATATGCCGGGAACTGGTCGATGAAATATTGCTGGTCGATTCCGATGCGATCTGTGCGGCCATCAAGGATATTTTTGAAGATACCCGTGCCATCGTCGAGCCTTCCGGTGCGCTGTCCGTCGCTGGCTTGAAGGCTTATGTCGAGCGGGAAAATCTGCAGCATGAAACGCTGGTCGCGGTGGCTTCCGGCGCCAATATGAATTTTGACCGGTTACGCCATATTTCCGAGCGCGCGGAACTTGGTGAGCAAAGGGAAGCGGTCATGGCTGTAACGATTCCCGAACAACCCGGCAGTTTCAAGAAGTTCTGCAGCTTGCTGGGTGCCCGCAGCATTACAGAATTCAATTACCGGTATGCCGATCCCAAGGAAGCCCATGTCTTTGTCGGTGTATCGGTGCGTAACCGCGAAGAAGCTTTGCATTTAATCCAGAGTCTGCGGGATAGCGGTCTGCGTACCGAAGACATGACGGCTAACGAGATGGCAAAGCTGCATATCCGTCATATGGTGGGTGGCCGCTCCCGGGATGTCAAACATGAAATCCTGTATCGTTTTGAGTTCCCGGACAGACCGGGTGCGCTCATGAATTTTCTGAATCATATGAGCCACCATTGGAACATCAGCTTGTTCCATTACCGCAATCATGGCGCAGATTTTGGCCGCGTGCTGGTCGGGATGGAAGTGCCGCCAAACGAAAAACACGAATTCAGGGATTTCCTTGACAAGCTGGGTTATCGCTACTGGGAAGAAAGCACCAACCCCGCCTATAAGCTTTTTCTCGGTTGACAACCTGAATCAGCCAGGTTCATATCGAATCTGCCGCATACCGCGAGCGGGTTGGTTTCGATAAAAACGGCATCGATCAACCCGCATTGCTGCTTGCCGCCCCCCCTTCATGCACCTTCTCATGCCGCAACGAGCGGGCACAACTCTCCGGCCGCTGCCAGAAATCTGATTTTGCTATTGCTGCAAAGTACCGATAAGCGCTGTTTTTACGAACTTCTTTGCATTTTTGTCTCCAGCAGTCTGCGATTACTCTATCGTGGTGTCCGGATATGTCAATATAATTTTCATGCATCTGATATCTGATTGCAGCCAGCCAGATGGCAGCGCACCATGGCCTCCTGGTCCATGATGACCCGGTGCAAAGGCTTGCATCCGTGCCAGCTGATTGTTCAATGTGGAATACTTACTCTCATTCTCAAGATTTAGGAAAGCCGTGCAATGAATACTGAGACCAAAATCGATATATCTTCCGTCGTCGGCATTAGAGAAGCGATTGCGCAGATTTTTCGCCTGATTTACCGTCATCTGGAGTCCTATACCAGCAATCCTGCTGATGGCCAGCAAATCGAAAATTGTCATTATTACACCCATCAACTTAACGGTATGCTGGAAATGCTGGGACTGAGCGGGATTGCATTTGTGAGCCAGAAGCTGGAAGCCTTGCTCAAGTCCCTGTGCGAGCAAAAAATAGCATCGCAGCCCGATACGCTTCAGGTGGTCAGCCAATCCTTGCGGTCGATAGAGCGTTACTTGAATGCATTGGTGGATGGCGGGGAGGACAATCCCGCCAAACTGTTTCCTGTCTATCGTAAGATCATGCAGGTGCAGGGATTGGAGGAGGTTCCCGCAAGCGATTTGTTTTTTCCCAGCATGCGTGAATCATTGCCGCTCACCCCGGCATCATCCGATCTTGATACGCCTGCCAGGCAAACGGCCGCCCGGCAGGCGCGCACGTTATTCCAGACTGGCCTGGTCAATTGGCTGCGGGACTCGGGCAACAAGCAAAGTCTGCTGCAAATGATCGATGCCGTACGCATGATCGAGCAGCTGCCGGCACCAATCGAACAGAGAGCTTTTTGGTGGATTTCTACCGGTTTTCTGGACAGCCTGCTGCATCAAGAGCAGAGTGTTGATCATTCCATCCGCCGGCTCTGCGGAAAAATTGAGCAGGAAATCAGGCGGCTCAATAACGAAGCGCACACCGTTGCCGATCAGTTGACCAGGGAGCTCCTGTACCGCGTCGCACGTTGTCAGCCAGTGAGTGAACGATTGCAGGAAATCAATCGTGTCTATGACTGGCAGCAATTGCTGACTGCATTCGATAATTTAGACCCGCTGGCGGAAATCGCGGAGGAAGACCTGGTGTTGCCGGCGTCCGAATTGGAGGCCATGCGTGCCTTGTTGAGCGATATCACCGACCGCTGGTACCGGTTTAGCTTCGAAGAAGCGGAAGATCGAGCCACTTTAACGGCCTTGTCCGAGCAATTCCAGGTTCTTGCTGCTAAGTCGAATTGTCCGCCGCTGAAAACATTGCTCGGAGCGGTGCACGACGCTTGGTCCGGATTGAGCATGCCAGCAGCTGGCGAGGACGACAGCATTTTGCTGGCGATAACGGGTAGCCTGGCACTGATGGATAATATGCTGGACAATATCCAGCAGCTTCCCCCGGAGCTGTCATCAAAGGCGGCATTGCTTGCTCGCCGTATACATGCGTTAATGGCTGGTGAAACAGTGGCGCCATCTTCGGCCGATGCGCCTGAAACACATCAGGATACGGATCCGGCGCAGGCGCAAGCGTTGATGCAGCAGGTCACGCAGGAAATACGCGCCAATCTGACGCAAATTGAAGACATTCTCGAGCGATTTTTTATCGATGCCGGAGCTCGTGATGATTTGTCCATGCTGCCACGGTTATTTACACAGATTGGCGGCATGTTGGCCATGCTCGAGCTCGATCGTGCCGGCATCTTGCTCGATTTATGCCATGGCCAGGCCAAGAAACTGATGAATCCGGCCGAATCAGCGCATCCTGGCGAACAAACTTTGCTGGCTGATGCACTCAGCAGTTTTAGTTTCTATATTGAAACCCTCGGAAATCCTCAACCAGATCGGGAAGCGCTGGTGGAAGCCGCCATCAGCATGTTTGATCAGTCTCCAGCCGATCAAGCGCTTGATACCGGCAGCGAGCCTCTTCCGCAATCAACCGCTGCCTCCCCGGAAAGCAGCGAATCCATGATCGATACAGACTTGCTGACAATCTTTCTTGATGAGTGCAATGACGTGCTGGCCAGCATCGCCGAGAATTTGCAGGCATGCCGCTACAACCCTGCCGACCTGGAAGCACTGGCCGCCATCCGGCAAGGTTTCCATACACTGAAGGAAAGTGGCCGCATGGTAGCACTACCGGATCTGGGTGAGGTTGCCTGGCGCATCGAACAACTCATGAATCGCTGGCTGGGCGAGCAAGCCCCTGCAACGGATTGCCTGTTGGCGCTGCTGGCAGAAAGCCATGAGCATTTTGGTGTCTGGTGTGCGCAGCTCGCCAAAAATGGGGAAGTCGAAATCGAGGCCGCAGCCTTGATTGAGCAGATCAGGAGCTTCATGCTTGAAGCCAGTCAATCCTCCGCCAGCGTTCCATCAGACGAGGGCTTGTGCCAACCAGTCATGGCAGTGGAGCAGGATCAGCCCCAGTCGATGGATCAGGCAGTCACGAGCCTGGTGACAGAAACAGTCAGCGAGCATACCCTATCTGATGCAGGCAGTGCTCCAATAGATCAAGCGGCCCAAACCCCGATCGTAGGAGAGGCCAGCGAATCCGGATCCCATCAGACCGCTGCGCATACCATACCGTCTGTGCCTGTCTGCAATCAGCCTGTAGCGATTGGGACCGGTGGACAGGCCTCCATTCTGCAGGTGGAAGCCGGTTTGATCGACTGTCTGGTGGATGATGCGAGCGAGGCGAGTGTGGCCCGTTCACAAGTCGAGAAACAACTATATGGCTTTGAGCAGCAGCTGCAGCATCTGGGCACAAGTATCCGCCACATGCGTGAACGCCTGCATGCAGCAAAAACAGGAGCAGATAGCTATTCACCCGGCACGCCCTCATCGTCAGCCGAAAATCCGGTCCCGGCAGAGGCTGGGCAGCCAGACCATTCCATACACTTGCCGCAATTAACCCAGCAACTGGAGATGGAGCTAGACGAGCTGCTGAGCGTCCATCAAAATCTGCTGGCAACCCAGCAGGCTGCTAAGTCGGCTTTGGACCAGCAAGTGCATCTCAATTACCAGTTACAGCAGACACTGGACAACATACGCTTCAAGCCCCTTTCGCATTTGTGCACACAGCTGCAGCAGGTGGTCAGCGAAAGCGCTCGAGATACAGACAGACAGATCAATTTCATTATTCAGGGAGAAGATCTGGCGATTGAGCAGAGGATGCTTGAGACCATCAGAGCACCACTCACGCATGTGCTGCGGGGCGTTCTGCAACATGGGACCGAATCAGCCGATGAACCGTGCCAGGCTGGCAGAGCGGAAACCGGTCAGATCACGCTCAATCTGCGCCAGGAAGGCAATGGCTTCATCATCACATTATCAGCTGGCGGCATTCAGCCGGCTGGCGCGCACTTTCACCAGAGCGGGAAAGTACATCAACCTGAAATGACTGCCTCGGACGAGGTGCTGGATAAAGTATGTGGCACAAGCGATAGCCTGGATGATTTCCAGCATGCACTGGCAGCAATCGGTGTCAGCATCGCCATCACTGCCGAACATAACCAAAGGATGACTTGCACATTGCGTTTGCCAGCGTCGCAGACCGTTACGCGTACCTGGGTCGCCAGCGTGGCTGGCAACATATACGGCATTTCGGTACCACTCGTGACACAGGTTCTGGAAATGGATGATATGACCTTGACAACCGCCTACCAGACCGGAGGCATCGATTGGCAGGGAGAACGCTATCCGGTGAGCTATCTCCCGCATCTGCTGGGAGAAGCCGATCAGGCTCCCGTGATCAAATGCTATCAGCGAATACTGTTGCTACAATCCGATCAAAGCCGCTTGGCACTCCATGCCGGCGAACTGGCCGGGCGGTGCGAGATCGTCATGAAAGATCTCGGTGCACAATTATCGCGTGTACCCGGTTTGGCCGGTGCGGCCATGATAGGAGAAGACATGACCATACTGATTATCGATCCGCTCAAACTTCTGCAATACCGGCAAGCAAAAGAAGGTTCGCTGCTGGCATCGTCATCCGCTCCAGACGGCTCCAGCGAACCTTTGCCGGAAAGTGCTGCGCAAGCTGTTGAGAGTGTGGGCTGACCCAGCAGCATGAGGCGGTTGGACAGTCGGCAAGACCAGACATTTTAATCCCACAACCGCAGTCGTCGAATGCAGTTTTGGGGTTGGAAGCAGTTTAGAAACACTGAACTCGGGTGATCATGCCGCAGCAGGATAGGTGTCAATATGTACTGCTTTTAAAACTATGGATAACCTTTCCTGCTACCTGTCTGGCAAGGAGGGCAGAGTGCGGTAGGGTGCGCTTGGGCACCATAAAAACCGGCGGCTGAGAATCGCGAAGCGAGTTCTTTTTCCGGCAACCGTCATTGCGCGTCGGCTACGATTAGCCATGTCAACCCAAGTAGCTTATACTAAAAAGCAGTGGTGCTTGATGCTCGTTTCAGGCAAGCATGATATTCGTCCAGGACGCATTGCATGCACTACACTGTCACTGAAAATAATTCAGAGACAGATTGAACGATTACATAATTTCTTCCAGAATGAGTCTGTCATTCTAGATCCAAATTGATCATAGGGTGACGCAGTCATCCGAAATGCGGACTGCTACGCCATCCCGTGACGGCAGTTTTATCCTGAATTCGCCGGCTGATGCTGATTTGAGTGTTCTGCTGGGCAGATAGTTGGATTTCTCAAAAAACATGTGGTGCCCCGCCATGGGTGAGTTTGCTTTATGGTGGATGACGCAATTTTCAGGCACATGGCAGCATTGTTGTTTCTTGGCATGATCCTGTCGTAAGCTTGCTCTTGTCCTGTGCCCCAATACCCAATATGTTATCCGCTTTGCGGAGGAGCTGATGCCGACTGCAGCGTTTTTCCAATAATACTGCCAGGTTGCTTGCCAAAACCGGGTTGCGGGGTGACGTCATGTGACAGACTGCATTCGCTGGAATCGTTTTAATGATTTTTTTGGGATTCTGTGATGCTACTTCAAACATTACTCAGTATTGTCGCCCTATTTCTTAGCCTCATACTCCTGGTAATGGGCAACAATCTGTTGGGAACAGTGATTGCGCTCAGAATGGAACTCGAAGGTTACCGGGCCGGCATTGCCGGGACGGTTCTGGCTTTCTTTTCCATCGGCTTTGTGCTCGGCTCACTTTTCGGGATACATGTGATCCGGCGTGTGGGGCATATTCGGGCTTTTGCGGTATTTGGCGCTGTTGCTGGTGCGGTTGCACTGCTGCATTCCATCCATATTTCAGTTATCGGTTGGGGCGTGTTGCGTCTGGTCCTGGGTTTCTGTATCGCAGGGCTGATGCTGATTACCGAGAGCTGGGCCAATACCCGCGCAACAGCAGAAACTCGCGGCAAACTGCTCGCCACTTACATGGTACTGTTTTATCTGGCGGCATCACTCGGCCAATTCCTGATTGGATGGGGTGATCCAGCCACACATCATTTGTTTATTGTTGCGGCCATTCTAATTGTTGTGTCATTGATTCCATTGTCGCTCACGCGTTCCCCAGCGCCGGAGCTGGAGGCAGGGGAACGTCTGGGCATACTGGAACTTTGGCGAAAGTCAGCCCTGGGTGTTGCAGGCGCCTTGTTCAGTGCGATTGCATTGAGCGCATTTGCCGCGATTGGTCCAATCTTTGCCGTCCGGTCCGGGCTGGATGTCGGGCAAGTGGCGGCATTCATGGGGCTGGCTATTCTGGCTGCCATGCTTCTGCAGTGGCCAATTGGCCTTTTGTCGGATTTTGTGCCCCGGCGCATATTGATTCTGGTGGTCATCGGCGGTTCAATTGCTGCCGGGCTGGTGGCCGCATGGCTGGGGGACCAATCAATACTCTGGCTATATTTGAGCGTATCGCTGTTTTATGGGCTCGTTGCCTGCATCTATCCGTTATGCCTGGCCCTGACGCATGACATGCTTGTTCATCATCAAATTGTTCCTGCCAGCGCGACCATGCTGTTTTCGGCTGGTCTGGGCAGCGTAATCGGGCCGATCCTGGGAGGATTCTCGGTCACCTGGCTGGGACCACCGGGATTGTTTTTCCTGACAGCTGCTGCGTTGTCGCTGTTATTGCTGCTGGGCATACGTTCTTCGTTGAAGGAACGAGACCCGACAGTCGAGGAACAGACCCACTGTGTGGGGGTGGCGCCTGTTTCAACCACGGTCATTCTGGAATTGGATCCACGGCAGGAAGATTTTGAGGCATACCAGGATTCTCATCCAGATCCGCTGGCAGCTGAAACAGCAGCTGAAACAGCAGCTGAAACAGCAGCTGAAACGGCAGTTGACCCGGTCGAATCAGCTGACCGGAAATGAGCCTGACCGGGAGCGGTAGCATGCCTGTTGCTGTCCGGCCTGATGAATTTCAATGTGATTCCAGTAAATGCCAGCCAAATGTTGCTACTCATGATTGCCTGAAGGCCTGCCTGACTCTGACCGGCAGACGCACGGACAGAGTCAGGCCGCGCACCAGCAGAAAGATATGCAAGGCAAGCCACAGACCGGTGTTGGCAAAATCCTGCAGCAGCCACCATGCGATCAAATAGGCACTGAGCGAAACCAGCATCATCCGGCTCATCTCGCGCGACCAGGTTGCACCGATAAAGACACCATCCATCTGGAACGCCAGCACGCCGGTGAGCGGCAGCAAAGCAGCGAGTAACAGATAGTGCGATGCTTCCATTCGCACTGATTCCAGCGTGGTCATCACTGCGATTAAGGTCTCGCCAAACAGGCCAAAAATCAGCGAGAGCAAAGCGGCCATGCACAAATTCCAGGCCAGGGTGAGACGCAGGCTGCGCACAAAACCCGCGCGGTAATTGGCACCGATGGCGCGTCCAACCAGCTGCTCGGCAGAGGTTGCCAGCCCGTCAAGAAAATAACCAGCGATCATGAGGAAATTCATCAATACGGCATTTGCCGCCAGTGTCTGCTCGCCCAATTCAGCCCCCTGAGCGGTAAAGAATGCGAAGGCGAAGAGCAGGGCGAAGGAGCGCAGCATGATATCGGCATTGAGATTGGCCAGCCGCCAGAGGGCGGCGCGATCAAACAATCGCTCGCTGGATGGGCGCTTATTCCCTGCAAGCAATCGATGGCAAATACTCAGGCCGAGCAACAGGGCAAGTAATTCGCTGATGACAGTGGCCGCCGCAACGCCCTCGATGCCGAATCCCAAGTGCAGACCCATCAGGAAGGAGAGCGCGATATTGGTGCCGTTGAGTACGATCTGCAGTAACAGACCAGTTTTTGTCCGGCCCAATCCAATCAGCCAGCCCAGCACCGCGTAATTGCCCAATGCCAGCGGCGCGCCAAACATGCGGATCTGTACATATTGCTGGGTCGCTATGGCAACCTTGTCGCCAGGATCCATCAGATACAGTCCAATCGCCAGCAGCAGCGGGGTCAGTGCCAGCAGGATCAGGCCGCAAGTCACGCCAATCATCAGGGAGCGCAATAGCGTCGCCTGAATTTCAACTGCGTCGGCTCGGCCAAAAGCCTGGGCAGTTAGACCAGTCGTGCCAGAGCGCAAAAAATTGAAGGTTGTCAGCGCCAAATCGATCAGAATGGCGCCCACCGCCAATCCACCGATCAGTGACGCCTCGCCCAATCTGCCAACCACGGCCGTATCGACCAGTCCCAGCAGCGGTGTTGTCAGGTAGGCGAGCGTCATCGGCACGGCCAGATTGAAGACCATGCGATGAGTCACGGCAAAGGGACGAGTCGGGGAGGGCACTGGCTATATCAAAATTTTGATGGTCCGATAATAAAGCATGTCATCTAGATTGGATTTTTCTTCAAGTTTGCCTTGATATTTCGGATTTCGCAGTAGATTTGGGTATAGGTATAAAGTCGTATTAAATTGCAATTTTAGAGTGTTTGAAGCGTAGCTGATTCCCGCAGATTCATTTTCTGCGGAAGAAATCAGCTTGAAATGTTGGAACGTGCTATCCGGGTGTCAGTTTGGCTGCAGCATGAAAGAAAGAGTTTCTGGTATGGGCATTACTGATCATAGTAGCTGTGAAAGAATGGCCTTCCTGATTGTTTGCCGTGCAACCGCATTATCGGTTGCATCAAAATTCAGAGCCAATGCACCAATACTGCCTAGTACTCAGTTCCGTCAATTAGCTTACAAATGAAATCGATGGATTCGCCTGCCAGGCTAGGCGCAAACCGCAGTCATAGCCGCAGCTATGGCGAGGATTTGCAACAACGCCTGCCAGGCGAAGGCGCGATTTCATGTAAGCGATTTGGCGGAACGGAGTACTAGATAACTGAATTATAAAACATTTTTATAAAACATTTAGAAGGAATTGCCTCCTTCATTGATGCAATATTCAGGGTAAGAGATAGCTTAAACAGATGCATAACCTTACGGTTAATATTATTTAAATAGTTGTTGTATTATTCAACAATGGAGAAACAAATTGCGACATCTATCTTCGAATCTCTCTCATCAGGGCTACGTCTGGATGTGTTCAGACTGCTGGTCAAGAAGGGACCAGAAGGCATGGTGGCTGGCGAGATTGCTGCCATGCTGGATGTGCCCCCGGCAAACCTTTCCTTCCACTTAAAGGCGTTGTCACAAGCTCACCTGGTGACGGTTGAACAGGAGGGGCGCTTCCAGCGCTATCGCGCAGATATCCCGTTAATGCTGGACTTGATCGTGTATCTCACCGAAGAATGCTGTTCAGGCAGCCCAGCTGAGTGCATTGAAATGCGTATTGCTTCTAAGGGTTTCAAGGCTACGACTGTCCCCATCCCCACCAAAACGACGACGATATGAATATTCTTTTCCTTTGTACCGGGTACTCCTGTCGTTCCATTCTGGCTGAGGCGACTTTCAACCACCTGGCGCATGGTCGGGTTTCCTGGAAGCGGGCAAGGGCGACGCCTCGTGTCTTGGCCCGCTGGCCGGCCTGGAGAAACAGCGCGTCCAGTACAAGGCGGCTGTCAAAACCTTGGCCGATCCAATGCAAACACGTCTCGTGCTGGTCGCACGCGCACAGCAGGCGACACTGCGCGAAGTGGCGCGCACCCCCATGAAGAGTTGGCTGCTATCGGCCTCAAACAGCGGCATCTCCTCATCAACGGTATCCTGCCCAGCATCGAAGCGGACAATGACCCACTCGCCGCGGCGATCCACGAACGGGAACAAACGGCGCTCAAGAATATCCCCGCTACGTTGACCGTACTCCCGCGTGACACAGTTGAGCTCGAGCCGTGGGCATGGATTATCAATACCAGCGTGGCGGCGGCCTCGGTCAAATCACCGTTGTTGCGCCAGCGCGCCGCCAACGAGCTAAGCGAAATCAACGCCGTGGCGAATCAGTATGCGGATCGCTATGCGGTTGTTCCGTTGCTGAAGGATGAGCCGGTCGGCGTGGAACGCCTGCGGGCCCTTGTTCAAACTCAAACCTAGGAGTACAGCTATGTTGATCCGCAACTACATGACCCCCGACCCCCTGACTGTTCGGCCCGATACCCCTGTCGAGGAAATCGCGAATCTGCTGCTGAAGCACCGCATCAACGGGATGCCGGTGGTCGATGAAGCCGGTCGCCTGCTCGGCATTGTTACGGCGGCGGACCTGGTCTACCGCGGCGCCGATGAGCGTCTCGAACCTCGCGAATCGGTCTGGAAGGAGAACTTCTACATCTCCTTCCTCAACCCTCGCGGCCACGCACCGGGCAAAGCCGAGGGACGCACCGCTGCGGAGGTGATGACCGCCGAAATCCATACCGTGGGGCCGGACATGGATCCTTCCGTGGCCGCGCGGTTGATGGTAAATCATCGCCTGGTTTCGTTGCCTGTGATGGAGGCAGGCAAGGTGATCGGTGTTATTTCCCGCATCGATCTGCTGGGTCACCTGAAAAAAATGGAAAACCCGCTCAAGAGGGAGGATTAACGGCATGCTTGTCGCACTGCTTATTTTCATTGCCACCCTGGTGCTGGTGATCTGGCAGCCCAGGGGCCTCGGCATCGGGTGGAGCGCTTCCATCGGCGCCATCATGGCGCTATTGGCCGGCGTCGTTCACCTCGAGGACATTCCTATCGTCTGGGACATTGTCTGGAATGCCACCGCAGCGTTCATCGCCATCATCATCATAAGCTTGCTCCTGGACGAGGCTGGGTTCTTCGAGTGGGCCGCTCTGCACGTGGCGCGCTGGGGCGGTGGGCGCAGCCGGTTGTTGTTCGTGCTCATCGTCCTGCTCGGGGCGGCGGTGGCCGCGCTATTCGCCAACGACGGCGCGGCACTGATCCTCACTCCCATCGTCATGGCCATGCTACTGGCACTCGGTTACGGTCCTGCCGCTACATTGGCCTTCGTCATGGCAGCGGGGTTTATCGCCGATGTGGCGAGCCTGCCGCTTGTCGTATCCAACCTAGTCAATATCGTCTCGGCCGACTTCTTCGGCATCGGGTTCAACCGCTATGCTGTCGTGATGGTGCCGGTAAACCTTGTGGCCGTCATCGTGTCGCTTGTCGTGCTGTTGCTCTACTTCAGCCGTAGCCTGCCGGTTTCCTATGACATGAATCAGCTAAAAATGCCGCACGAGGCCATCCGCGATCGGGCCACATTCCGCATGGGCTGGGCCGTGCTAGTGTTGCTGCTCCTCGGATTCTTCGGTCTCGAGCCGATGGGGGTTCCGGTCAGCGCTGTGGCCGCTGTAGGTGCAGTGATCCTGCTCACTACCGCGGCACGGGGAGGTGTCATCAGTATCGGCAAGGTAGTCCGCGAGGCGCCTTGGCAGATCGTCATCTTTTCGCTGGGGATGTACCTCGTGGTCTACGGCCTGCGCAACCAGGGCTTGACGAATGAGATCGCCGTCCTGCTTGATCAATTCGCGCAGGGCGGCGTGTGGGGGGCCGCGTTCGGGACGGGCTTCCTGGCGGCACTGCTTTCTTCCATCATGAACAACATGCCAACGGTGATGGTGGTGGCGCTGTCCATCGATGAGGCAAGTGCGTCAGAGGTGGTTAAGGAGGCCATGATCTATGCCAACGTGATCGGTAGCGACCTGGGGCCGAAGATCACGCCTATCGGCTCACTGGCGACGCTGCTCTGGCTGCATGTGCTGGCGCGCAAGGGCATAATGATCACCTGGGGATATTATTTTAAGGTGGGTGTCATACTTACTGTTCCCGTGCTCGCGGCAACCTTGGCTGCGCTGGCGCTGCGCTTGAGTATCACATGATATTCCTGGGCGCTGATTTGCATTTCCGATTTCTTCGAGTTGACGGTGGCCCTGCCTCTAGTACTCCGTTCCGTCAATTAGCTTGCAAATGAAATCGATGGATTCGCCTGCCAGGCTAGGCGCAAACCGCAGTCATAGCCGTAGCTATGGCAAGGATTTGCAACAACGCATGACAGGCGAAGGCGCGATTTCATGTAAGCGGTTTGGCGGAACGGAGTACTAGGTGAGTGTATCACTGACCACAGTGGTGGGCGTGCCAGTGATACTTGCCGCTGACGCCATCGTGAATCGGAGCCGTGCCAAGTATGAGTGCCGCAAAGGGGTGTGTGCCCAGCAGCTATGAGTAGTAGTACTACCCATCCAGTTTGCACGCACAGCAGCAACATTGAGAAGGCTAAAGGGCCGGCAAAGAACGTATCGAATGGATGTGCTGCCGGCTTTTGATACACTGTGCTATGGTTAAATCTGCAGGTGATAGCTTAACGTACGATTTTTTCCGTTCAACGCTACCGGGGAACATTATCCGGTAGACCGGTCGCTCTGGCCTGCCTTGCGCGCGCGCATCGAAGCACTCATGGTCGGCTAGGCGAGCTTCTTTGAAGTTAACCTTCCCGCAGCCGTCGCGGTGGAAGCGGAGCGTATTGTGGCGCAGTTGCAGATGCATAGTCCATATTTTAACATCCTGGTTTAGTGTGAAGGATGAAAGTGAATTTATCATTGGCGAAAATACCAGTTCATCCGTAAGCGTCCACCCCTACCACCTACCACCTGTCACTCATTTAATTCCAGTGCGACCTTGGTTTCTTTCAGGGTCAGTGTGTTCCCTTCAATGGCGTTGCTGTGGTGCGTCCATTCAGCACCAAGTTATCATGCAGATTGTTGGCGACCTCTATATTCAGCGGGCGGGAGGCACCCAGCTTGGCCTTCAGGACATCGAGTTTTGCAAAGCTCAGGTTACTCATGGCCCAATTCCTCCAGATATTTTGTTGTCTCGCCTTTCAGCCTGATCAGCCATGTTTGCGGTTGTTTACCGCAGGCGATATGGATTCCCGCCTGCGCGGGAATGACGGTGTAATCAGCGGCAGTTATCCGGAAATTTCGTATAACTGAATCTTTCAGTAATTTTTCAGCCAGCCAAAAGTACGCTCAACTACCCAGCGACGAGGCAGTAGCACAAACTTCCTGGTTTTCCTTGGGCGCAACCACCTCCAGACAGAATTTAAACCGCTCGGCAACCCAGTCTACCAAGCGACCACTATAGCCACCATCCACCCAAATCTTCCTCAATCTTTTGCACCCGCCCGGCAGATGACGGAACAGCAGGCGAGCACCGTCACGGTCCTGTACACTGGAACAGTCACTACAACCGTCAACAGTAATCCCAGTATGTCCACCAGAATATGGCGTTTACGGCCATTGATCTTCTTACCTGCATCAAAACCACGTTGCCCAGGAACTGCGCTGCATTTGACGCTTTGGCTGTCCAGGCAGCCTGCCGTCGGTTGTTTGTGTCGTCCACATTTCTCTCGCAAGCGGGAACGCAACAAATGATGAAGGCGTTCCCATGTCCCGTCATGAGACCAGCGGTGAAAATAGTAATAAACCGAGCACCAGGCCGGGAATTCACGAGGCAATTGCCGCCATTGGCAACCCTGTCTTCAAAATATACAAAATCACATTTAACAACTGACGCATACTCAACTCCCGCGGCCTCCCCACGGCTGATACTGGCAGATGTGGTTTCAAATAACGCCATGCTCAATTGCTCAGATTACTCGGATAACGCTTCCTCGGCTTTTTTGTTGATCATGATATTGTTTTCGTTGTTTATATTAAATGATCAAGCGGCCAATGTGCCGATAGATGTGTACCATGGCGCTATTGGCGCTGCGCTGAAGCTGCTGTCGGGCTCAAAACGGCACGCATACAGGGCGGCAGCACAAAGCGTTCGTTTTTCATCATTTCTTCGATCAACTCCGGCTCGTCACCGTACTGCTTCTTGTATTCGTCGTAGTGGTCCCGCCCAGTTCTTCTATGTTGCGGATTGAGTGCGTGCCTCTGAATGATTGATACGGTTGGTTTTTCCCGGTAATGGTCAGCCGGGGATTTTGGTTGCAGGCAAATCTGTCACGGTGGTGGCGCCGTGCCGGGTACCAGATAGGACGGCGCTTCATTCTCGGGTTTCTGCAAAAGCTCGTCGTCGGTCAGGCGCGCATAAATCTCGACCAGGTTGTCATCCGGATCCTTGAGCCATAGCTCGTGCAGGGGGGTGCCTTTCCAGGTTGTGCGCGGCGGTTTCTCGACCTGGGCGCCGACGGCGATTGCCCGGTGGTAGGCCTCGATCACCTCGTTCCGGTTGGCAACGCCAATGCCAAGATGGTAGAGCGTATCATGGTGCAGGGCTTTGCCGTCCGAAACCAGCAGGACGAAGTTGAGATTCAGATCCGGGCGGATGAATGTCGCATAACGGTGTGTCCATTCCTTGGGCCATATGTCGAGCAGCCAGGCATAAAAGCGGACACTATGAGGCAGGCTGTTTACCCGGATGCTGCCATGGAATTCCTGTGGCAGTGGTCCTGGGGGTATATTGAGCAGACTTGCCAGAATTTCTATACGTGCCTGGATCTGATCCCGCGTGACTTGGAAGTGCGCCCGTATTGCATCGGGTGCCAGCGCCGGATCGTCCGGAACCGGGTCGGGGATCGGCCAATGGAGATGCCTGATGTTCGCTGGCAGGGATGGGCAGACCCTTTCAGCACATAAGGTGATAACGAGATCGATGCTGGCGGGATCGATGTCCATTTCTGATGTCGATCGCTGGCGGGAAATATCGATACCGATCTCAGCCATGGTTTCGATCGCGTAGGGATGGACCGCTGTGGGTTGAGCGCCAGCGCTCATGATGTTGGTGCTGGGGCCGAGAAGGTTGCGCGCCAGTCCCTCTGCGATCTGGCTGCGTGCAGCATTCGCCGTGCACAGAAAAAGAATATTTTTGATCTGCAAGTGTTTCACTTAGATTCCTCTCATGATATAGCCACAAAACCGGACGACCCGGTTCTGCTCACTGCATGCAATGCACCCTGCGCCGATTCAGTGTCAACAACCCAAAAGCTATGGTTAGGAGTCGCTCATAAATAACTGTAACACTTGGATCGCATCTGGCGGGCGCACTGCGGCGTTACTCGTCGTCGCCATAGCCTTGCTATGACTCCTCCTCTCGCCTTGCATTGCATTGCATCCCACCAGACGCACCCAATTGTCACACTTATTCCTTCACGGCTCCTTAGCGGCCTTTTTCCGCCTGTAAATCGAATAACAGGCCACCTCCCGGTCCGAGCGGTATATCCAGTAGCCACCAGCCAACCAACAGCAGAATCCAGACTACTGCAAATGCCAGGGC
Organism: Nitrosomonas halophila; assembly: GCF_900107165.1. Lineage (GTDB taxonomy): Bacteria > Pseudomonadota > Gammaproteobacteria > Burkholderiales > Nitrosomonadaceae > Nitrosomonas > Nitrosomonas halophila. Next base: position 7,306 of record NZ_FNOY01000010.1, on the reverse strand, counting down.
ATAGGGCAGCATCATGGCAATCAGCGTGCCCATGCCGGCATCCTTCGCATATTTTTGCACAAAGGCCAGGATGATGATCATGTAGGGGTTGAGCGGAGTAATCACATTCGTGACCGAATCCCCAACACGGTAAGCGGCCTGCGTGAGCTCGGGGCTGAGTCCTGCCAGCATCAGCATGGGCACGAACACCGGCGCCAGAAAGGCATATTTGGCCGAGGCTGAGCCGATCAGCAAGTTGGCCAGCATGGCCAGTACGACAAACCCACTCAGCAGTACCGGCGCGGGAATTTGTGCCGCCACCAGCATCTGCCCGCCGGCAATGGCGAGCATTTCTCCGAGGCCGCTATACTTGAAGGCTTCCACGAATTGCGCGGCAAAAAAAGCCAGGACGATATACGGGCCGAGGGCTGCCAGGGTGTCTCCCATGAGGTGGGCGGCATCCTTGTCGTTTTTGATGTACCCCGCACTGATGCCAAAAACAACCCCGGGGATGACAAATATCAGGAACAGCAGCGGCACCGTGGCCTCAATCCAGCGTGAGAAACGCACCCCTTCGCCATACAGGGGGGCACCTGGCAGCAGGATGCACAGTAGAAAAACAGCGAAAGTCACGAGCAGCGCGAGTAATGCCTGACGCAGCGCTTTGTTTTCCGATTCGGCAAGCTGCTCGCCCAGAACAGGCTCTTGCCGGCCGGAGGTGATGGTGTAACGGCTGCTCATGGGTTCCACCCAGCGGACTGTCACCCACCAGCCAGTGAGTGTGAGCACAAAGGTCGATGCAATCATGAACCACCAGTTGGCTGTCACGGCCACCTGATATTCCGGCACAATCAGCGTTGCGCCGCTTTGCGTGAAACCCGCGAGCAGCGGTTCGAGCGCAGTGATGAACAAGTTGGCGCTAAAGCCGGACGAGACACCGGCAAAGGCGACTGCAATCCCGGTCAGCGGGGAGCGGCCTGCTGCCATGTAAAGCACTGCCGCAACCGGTGGCAACACCACGTAGCCGGCATCGACAGCAATCGATGACATAATTCCAAGGAACAATGTGGCGGGTGTCAGCCATGCCGGGGGAATGCGCACGACCAGATAGCGCAGCGCCGCTGCCAGCAAACCCGTGCGCTCGGCCATGCCGATGCCGAGCATGCCGACCAGGACGATTGCCAGCGGAGGAAACCTGATGAAGTTTTCCACCAGGTGACTGAGCAGCCACCATACCCCGGCGCTGGAGGCGAGGTTGTTGGCAACCAATGGCTCGTCAGTGACAGGATGAATAATCGTCCAGTCCAGCAGGGACGCCAAACAGGATAGGGCAATCACCAGGCCCAATCCGATCAGAAACAGGGTTGCCGGGTGCGGCAGCCGGTTGCCGATTTGTTCTATCCGATCAAGGATGCGCATCGCTTTTTATATTGTGGGTCATAGAAGTTGTTTGGGCGGAGTGCGGTAGGGTGCGCTTGCGCACCGTAAAACCGGTGAAGGATGATTGCTGGGCCCAAGACGGAAATGTCCAAACAGTGTCATAGCCTTCGATGTATGGGAGTTAACTTTCCAGACGGTTTGGAGGCTGATCGAAATGCTTTTGAATAAACTGATCCAGCCCATCGGTGTATAACTCGCCACTACGCAGGAAGCCGCCATTGTGGTCTCCCTTGATCTCCAGAAAATCCTTGGGGGGGCTTGCCGCCTCAAATAGTCTTCGTCCCATTTCGTATGGCACGATTTCATCGGCTGGACTGTGTATGACCAGGACGGGACTGGCGACTGCCTGGATATACTCCAGCGCGGGATAGTGGATGCGCGTGATCAGATTGACCGGCAGGAAAGGATAGTAATGCTTGCCCATATCCCTGACGGAAGTAAAGGTCGATTCGAGTATCAAGGCACCCGCTGCGACCTGGCTGGCTTGCCTGGCCGCGATTACGCCCCCAAGGGATTCACCGTAGAGCACGATATCGCGGGCCGGAATGCGGCGTACTTGTGTCAGATAGGCCCATGCCGCCTCGGCATCCAGATAAGTGCCCTGTTCGGTTGGAGTGCCTTCGCTCAGGCCATAACCCCGGTAGTCAACGATCAAGACAGACAGTCCCAGCCGGTTGTAGATTTGCAGCTTCTGCAATCTATGCGAAATGTTGCCCGCATTCCCGTGCAGGAAGAGCATCGTTGCGCGTGGATTTTCATGCGGTAGCCACCAGCCGTTTATGTTTACGCCATCGGCCGTGGTCAGTGTGACTGTTTCATGGTGCAGACCAAAACCTGGGGGCTTCATCCGGACGGCATTGTCAGGAAAATAAATGAATATCGGTTGCAGGATATACAGCAGCAAAGAAAACAGCAGCCAGACTGCAAACAGGCTGGTGGTAAGCGAGACTATCATGCGTTTCATGGATTTTTAGCACCTGTGAGGAAACAGCAAGTCCTCCAAGCTTAAACCAAAAACTGTCATTGAACATGCCTAAAAGCCTATTTGTGCGAACGGTTATCAGTGCGGTGCTGCCGCAAGACGACATTCGGCAAGTCGGCCCAGCCCGGCAGGATTTTCGCTCTGGCGAGGCGGCGAATGCCGGACTGGCTATGACTGTACGGTTTGTGCCGGCTGCCGGGTGATTTGATCGAGCCAGATTCCCAATCCTTGTGCATTCAGTTCGATGTCTATTTGCAGCAGGGATAATATCGCGTCTTGCGGCAATATACAGCCGTGTGCCATGAGCCGTTGCAGCAGCAAGTCCTGCAGAGCATGCGCAATAGCCGCATGCCGGTCCGGGTATGGTGGGGCTTGCTGTGCAATAGCGACAAAGGCATCGATCAGGGCGTGCATGTGCAATGCATGATGGGGCAAGTTATCGATGCGGCCATAATGCGTGAGAAAAGCGTGCTTGGGATCGAGCGCCATGAGCCGGTCAAGGGACGCATGGGCGGCATCAGGATCGAACTGAACCGGTGAAGTGGTCGGAAAAACGAATTCCAACCCATTTACATCGAACTCCCGGTAGGAAACGCCAAATGTATCACCGGTAAAAATCGACTGACTGCGCGCATCGTGGATGCAGTAGTGATGGCGTGCGTGTCCCGGTGTATCCAGCAGATGCAGCGGCCGGCCATTCAGTTCGATGCAGGTGCCATTCGGCGCGCTGATGATGCGGTCTGCCGCAATCGGGTGGATTTCGCCATACATGCGCCGGAATTTGGCTTCACCATAAACCGCCATGACACCCGCGATCAGTTTGACCGGATTGGCCATGTGCGAGGCGCCGCGCGGGTGGACGATCAGCTTGGCGTTAGGCAGTTGCCGCATGAACTCGCTGGCGCCCCCGGCATGGTCAAGATGAATGTGGGTGAGAAAAATATAAGCGACTTGTTCCGGGGCGATGCGCTTGTGGGCCAGGGCCGCCATCACCCCTGGCACCGAGTAGCGGGTGCCGGTATCCACCAGCGCAGCAACGCCGTTTTCCACCATCAGGTGAATCGCTGCACGCCCAGGACGATGATATTGCGCGTCGATGACGCTGATCCCAGCCGGGTAATCAGTGATAGAGGGAAGTTGTTCCATCGAAATAATAGTTATGCCAGTCAGATGTTAGGGTGCAGGTTGCTTTAATTGTTCCAGTATCGCTGGATTCTCCAAGGTGGAAGTATCCTGAGTGATTTCCTCACCTTTGGCCAGGGCGCGCAGGAGCCGCCGCATGATTTTTCCCGAACGGGTCTTGGGTAGATTCTCACCGAAGCGGATTTCCTCGGGGCGGGCGATCGGGCCGATTTCCTTTGCGACCCAGTCCCGCAGGGTTGCCGTGATTTCAGCCACTTGATCGCCTTGCGGTAATTTGTTCTTCAGCACGACGAACGCAACGATCGTTTCCCCCTTGACTTCATGCGGCCTGCCGACCACCGCGGCTTCGGTCACATAGGGGTGTGCCACCAATGCCGATTCAATTTCCATGGTGCCCAACCGGTGGCCTGAAACATTCAGTACATCATCGGCGCGCCCCATAATCCAGAAGTAGCCATCCTTATCGCAGTGTGCAGAGTCGCCAGCGAGATAATAGCGCCCGCCCCCGATATCATGCGGAAAATACGCTCTCTTGAACCGCTCCGGATCATTCCATAAGGTGCGCAGCTGAGAGGGGAAGGGGCGTTTGATCACCAGGAAACCGCCATAACCCGGCTCGACTTCGTGTCCTGCTTCGTCGACCACTGCCGCATCGATTCCCGGTAACGGCAGTGTGCAGGAGCCGGGCTTGAGCGGAACCGCGCCGGGCGCCGGTGCGATCATATGGCAGCCGGTTTCAGTTTGCCACCAGGTGTCGACCACCGGACAGCGCGATTGGCCAACTTCGGTGTAATACCACATCCAGGCCTCGGGGTTGATCGGCTCCCCGACCGAGCCCAGCAAACGGAGGGAAGAAAGATCATACTGCTGGGGCAGATCCGGCCCCAGCTTCATCAGTGAGCGAATGGCTGTCGGCGCGGTATAAAAAGTCGTGACCTTGTGATCCTGGACAATTTTCCAGAAACGTCCGGCATCGGGATAGGTGGGGACGCCTTCAAAAATCACCTGGGTTGCCCCCATGGCAAGCGGTCCGTAAGTGACGTAACTGTGGCCGGTGATCCAGCCCACGTCAGCCGTGCACCAGAAGATGTCGTCCGGCTGGTAATCGAAAATCCAGTGCATGCTGGTCATCACGCCCAGCAGGTAACCGGCCGTGGCGTGCTGCACCCCTTTGGGCTTGCCGGTAGAGCCGGAGGTATACAGTGTAAACAAAGGATGCTCGGCATTCACCCAGACGGGCTCACATTCACTTGCTTGTCCCTCGACGAGCTCATGCCACCACTTATCCCGCCCGGGTTGCCAGCCGATATCGGTGCCGGTATGCCGATAGACCACGACAGCACGAACCAGGTCGGTATTTCCCATGCTCATCGCTTCATCCACAGTGGCTTTCAACGCATGGTGCTTGCCACCCCGTGTTTGCTCATCGGCTGTGATCACCACGCTTGCGCCGGCATCGACGATACGCTCGTGTACACTTTTGGCCGAGAAACCGCCAAATACCACTGAATGGATCGCGCCGATTCGCGCACAGGCCTGCATCGCTATCACTGCTTCAATACGCATCGGCATGTAGATGACGACCCGGTCACCTTGCTTGACCCCGAGCGATTTCAGGCCATTGGCAAATTGGCAGACTTGTTCATGCAATTCGCGATAGCTGCAATGCGTGATTTCACCCTCGTCGGATTCAAAAATGATCGCAGTTTTATCCCCTTGCGTCGCAAGATGACGGTCCAGGCAATTCCAGGAAACATTCAGTTCACCATCATCAAACCACTTGTAGAAAGGGGCATTGGATTCATCCAGCACGCGCGTGAACGGTTTGTGCCAGTTAATATGATCACGCGCCAATCTTCCCCAGAAACCGGCGTAATCGCTTTTGGCCTCATCACACAATGCCTGATACGCTGCCATTCCGGAGATATTGGCGCGCTTGGCAAATTCGGCGGAAGGAGAAAATACTCGGGTTTCATGCAGGATAGATTCAATCGTAGCCATACTGGATCCTCGCGTAACAATTAATCAACTGGTGTTATTGTACCATTTGCTTTTGGCGTGGCATTTCGTAGTCGATAAAATTCCTTGTTAATTGGCATTCGCAATGTCCGGGAATTGTTTGGAAATCCCGCGTTCAGTAATCAGGCCATAACAGATTGTGTACACACCGGGTATACTCAGGGCTCGTCAGGCTGCCGGCGGCCTGGCAAATAACCGCTCTGCCGGCATTCTAAGAACATGCCTGTAAATGTTGCCAGGCAATATTGCCCAGATGCCTGTCTCCTTTGAGAGTGGCCGTGACGCTTGCCGCCTCAGTTTCTTTGATTATCAAGGAAAATCTGTAAGCGGGCTGGGTGTACGCTTCAGTGCTTTCGTCATAGGAATGCACCACTTCCAGCCTTGGATAAGCATGATAGTCCATGACTGCGTCAGGATTGGTCGGGATGTTGCGCGCAAAAGTACCCGGCATCAAGCGCACGTCATAAGCGATAATTTCCGATGCATCGATAGCTTGATAGGAGCGGTTTCTGAACTGCAGCATGCGCACCGACCACCTGCTATCCGCCTGCAATCGTTGGGTCACGCAAAGTGCAAGCTCAGCATGATTGCCGGTAACATTGTCCGTATAAAGAACTGGCTTTTCTCTCGGTTTATCAATAGTTGCGCACGCGGCCACAAGCATGGCTGTTGCGATAATCGAGTTTTTCATGATGGGGGCCTCCTGGAAGATACGTGTCCGTACAGCATACTATAACAGCAGGTTGGAAACTGATGTCTGGCCAGTCTTCCAGCTGGCATGCCGTGATGCCTGTGGCCGTCAAAAGTTGCCCCTCGGTTTAGATCCACGTGATAATGATGGGAAAGCTTATTCGGCGAAGAAGGCCTTACAACGATGTCTCGACAAATTTTTCTGGTTGCGCGCAGACGGGCGCAGCGGGTCTGATGGGGCAGCTTATCCTGTTCAATAAGCCGTTTGGCGTAATTTGCCAATTTTCCAGTGACGGTGACCGGCAGATCCTCAAGGATTTCATTCCGATAGCGGGCGTTTATCCGGCCGGGCGCTTGGATACCGACAGTGAAGGGCTGTTGCTGTTGACTGATGATGGACTGTTACAGCATCGAATTGCCGATCCCCGCCACAAATTACCCAAGACTTATCTCGTTCAGGTGGAAGGCGAGCCGGATGAAGCGGCCTTGCAGAAGTTGCGCAAAGGTATCGACCTGGGTGATTTCGTGACGCGCCCCTGTCAAGCGCGCCAGGTGGCCGAACCGGATGGATTGTGGCCACGCGTGCCACCGGTGCGTTTTCGCAGGACCGTACCGACCAGATGGCTGGAAATCGTACTGAAAGAAGGCAAGAATCGTCAGGTTCGGCGAATGACCGCGAAAGCAGGTTTTCCTACCCTGCGATTGATTCGGACCGCGATCGGCCCCTGGTCGCTGCAGGGATTGGCACCCGGCCAGTGGCGCAGAGTGGACGTGCCGGTTGGGCCGCGCAGGCGCTAGGAGGCTGTCCGAGAATAGCGATCGTAGCGAGGGCGAAGCTGGCTGAGCGGGATTTTTCGATCATTTGAGGCGAATAGTGGTTCTATTCAACGAAAAGGATCGGAAAATCCAGCTTGGCAGGTTCGTCCGCAGTAGATCAGTCTATTATCGGGCAGCCTCCTAGGGTCTGTTGACGTTTTAAGATAAGTATTTAATAGATAGAAACAAACTCGTAATATTGGGGTTCCTATACCACCAACAAAACGAGTTTGCGAT
>NZ_FNOY01000130.1 GCF_900107165.1 Nitrosomonas halophila | reverse complement strand
ATTCTTTCATCCAATCGAGATAAACCGTGCGATCTTCCTCCGTAAAAAACACGTTCTCTCGTCGGTTCCCTCGTTGAGTGATGTGGTGCGGTATCCCCCCAAAAACCGCTCGGCTTAATCTAGGCATGCGGGTAGTATACTCAAATAAGCTTAAAAGGGTAGCGTCCCCTTTTATCATTGATTGTTATTTGCCGAATTGTTCTCTAGCCGTAAAACAACTCTTTTCTCTAACTGAGTGGCATCTTGTTTGAAAAGCCCTCTTAATTCCATTCGAAGGTTGTCAAGTAGCTTAAATTTCCGATCTAATATTTCGCCCTCTTTACGAGGGTTTTCCATAGAGAAAACAACTAGGTCATGAACAAGAGCAATTTGCTCCTTATTACCAAGAAGCTCTATGTCAGCTGCTGCGCGTTCTAATTGACGCTTGTCATCATTTTGTAGATTTCGTTTTATGGAGTTTTCAATAGATCGATAAGCCTCCATAAGATAGCTTGCTCTTAGATTTCTCCTCGCGGCTTCAATTTCACGGGATTTACTTAGCCAATGAACAAATAGCCAACCAAACAATGCAACTAACACTGTTATTATGTTTGATATTGAAATGCAGTCGAGCATATTAAAACCCTAACTATAAAATTACACATCCGAAATGACGCAATACATTACGTCAAAAATGAAACCTAGTGAAAAAGGGGACGCTACCCTTTTTCTTTCCGGTTTAATGAGGGAGGGTAGGCAAAAGATTACTCTCTACTCCACCCTTTTCGTAAAGGGAAGCGTCCCCTTTTACTACCCCATTGTGTGGGCGTATTGCGTCATTTCGGACGTATAATTGTAGTTCAATGATGGAGATAGTATGAAGGATTTGTTTCCTGGTCACTTTAAAGAGAGTGAAGGACGTCTCAGAGAGGTATGGGATACGTCACTGTTCGTATTCGATGCCAATATATTGCTTAATTTGTATCGATACTCAGATACGACTCGTGGTGAGTTTCTACGCATCTTAGAAAAAATAAAAAGCAGAGTGTGGCTTCCACATAGGGCAGCAGATGAATATTTCAACAATCGTTTATCTGTCATTGACCAACAAGAAAAATCATATGATGACACCACTAAATTAATTGTTTCCTTGAAAAGCGATTTAGAAAATGCTCGTCAACACCCTTTTGTTGGCTCAGACACGATGAATAGAGTGGGACGAGTATTTGATGAGCTTTGTGAAGAGTTAAAAAAGAACAAATCTGTTCATACAGAAAGAATTTCAAACGATGAAATAAAAGAAGCAATTGCATCGATTTTTGAAGGTAGAGTGGGCGCACCTTATGGGAAAGATAAGCTTTTAGAGCTGATAACTGAGGGTGAAGAAAGGTATAAACAAAAAATACCACCAGGCTTTAAAGATGGATCAAAATCGAGCGATAGTGAGGTATTTTTTGAAAAATGCAGAAGATATGGAGACCTTATTGTCTGGTTTCAGGTGATTGATAAAGCGATTGAATCTGGTAAAGGCGTAGTATTAGTCACTGATGACAAAAAAGAAGATTGGTGGGAAAAGTTCAAGGGTAAGACCGTTGGCCCACGCCCAGAACTGGTTAAAGAGTTTAAAGATAAAGCAAACAATACATTTCATATGTATCAAGCAGATCGTTTTCTTGAATTAGCTAGAGAAAACCTAGATGAGAAAGTAAGCGATGAGGTAGTTGAAGAAATTAGAGAAGTTAAGCGTCGGGATAAACTCGCCTATAAACGCATGAAAGAAATGGAGTATTTGAAAAGGCGAAAACTTGAAATGAGCCACCTGTTTCAAGAACTGGAACACAGTAAGCATAGAATGATGGCGTATGAAGAAGAACGTCATATGCTAAAGCAACGTATGCACGAACTGGAATCAATGCGTAATGATATGCGGCATCATAGGGAGCTTTTTTTAGGTGATGATATAGAAAATCCAGAGGTTGAGCCGATAATGCGTCGTTATGCTGCGCTTTCTGAGGAATATGCACAAGTTAGGCATAGCCTAGAAAGCTCATTAATGAAACACAAAGAAATGCAAATGCATATGATGGAGTTAGAAAAGGAAGTCGCTCATCGCATGAAACTCATTGAACAAGAAAATTCATCGGACTCGTAAACTCGCCGCTAATAAAAGGGGACGCTCCGTACGCAGTAACAGCAGCAAATCTAGCGGGTTGAAGTCCCGTCCGGGGAGTTGTCCGTACGCCCCGGTAGCATGAGGAAGCGGCGTCGCGGCAACGCGGGGTCGTGAGTTTCCACACAGCAAGAGAGCAGGCCGTAACGCAAGTGAACCCATGAGTAGCCTCGTAAACGAAGTGG
>NZ_FNOY01000026.1 GCF_900107165.1 Nitrosomonas halophila | reverse complement strand
TCGAACCTTTCATGGCGCAGAAATCGCATTATATCATGCACTTGGCGCGCTACCTGAACCGGATGTCGCCCACAGATTCTGCTGACGAGCCGAAAAATTTGAGCGTCGATCACTGATCGAAAGTGAAAAATATCTGTTTACTTGTATGCCTTATGTTGAATTGAATCTGCTACGTGCCGGCATGATAATGTATCCAGCGAATTACCCATGGCCAAGTCACCGGGAAAGCACATTGAGTTAACCCGGTGTGGAGGTAACGTCGCAACGGGAATACAGCCGGTTGAGCATAACGGATGAATGGATCAACGACGACAAGTGCCTATCGGCAAATCTTCGGGACACGGTTTATGGAAACGCCTGGTGATTTATACTCGTAACCCTCAAGGCTTGAGTGCTAGGAGGTTGTCCGAGAATAAACCGATCTTCTGCGGACGAACCTGCCAGGCTGGATTTTTCGATTCTTTTCGTTGAATAGAACAACTATTCGCCTCAAATGATCGAGAATTCTGCTCAGCAAGGTTCGTCCTCGCTACGATCACTATTCTCGGACAGCCTCCTGGGCAGCGATGAATTCATGGCCAGAATAGAGCGGGAGCTGAAGTGACGAGCTTCACCCACGCCAAGGGGAGGAGAGTGAAAATCGGAAGATTATCGTTACAAGACCAGATTCAGCCGAGTCCGATTTCATGGACTTCAGAATTCTTTGATCTTTCTTATGGACCTGACCCCGAAGTGCGCGTGACCCCGAAGTGCGCGATCTCGCGGTGCGCGAGTGCGAGGTTTTGACTGACATCGGTGCCGACCTTTGCTGCCACGAATACTTGCTACCAAATTGTTCCCGGACTCAGGCACAACCTCGATTTAGATTCTGAGCGATTATGACAAACGATCAATGGATGATTCTAGCTATTCTGGCAGCCATGACTATCATGTTTCTGTGGGGGCGCTGGCGTCACGACATGGTGGCAACCGGCGCGCTACTTGCTTGCGTACTGGCCGGACTTGTCGCACCCGACAAGGCTTTCACTGGTTTCGGCCATCCGGCGGTGATTACCGTGGCCTGCGTGCTGGTGCTGAGCCGTGGCTTGCAAAACTCGGGCGCTATCGACGCATTGACGCGAACCATGCTGCCTGCCAACGCGGGGCACCTTGTTAGTCTTGCCGCGCTGATGGGCTTGGGGGCCTTTTTGTCCGGTTTCATGAACAACGTCGGGGCCATGGCCCTGTTGATGCCGGTGGCAGTCTACGTGTCACAGCGGCTCGAACTCGCTCCGGGACAAGTGCTCATGCCGCTGGCCTTCGGCACCATCCTCGGTGGCATGATTACGCTGATCGGCACGCCGCCCAACCTCATCGTGTCCGGCTTTCGCGCTGAAGCTGGCCTGGGCAGTTTTGCAATGTTCGATTTCACACCCATCGGTCTGGTTATCGCGCTGGCAGGGGTGTTGATCGTTGCTCTGGTCGGCTGGCGCCTCGTCCCGGTGCGCCAACAATCGGGCATCGAAGGTTTTGAATCCGGCGCCTACATCACCGAAGTCAGGGTACAGGAAGGAAGCAAGGCCGAAGGCCTGAGCCTGCGTGAAATCGAAGCCGAGCTCGCTGATGTCGACGCACAGATCATCGGCATCGTGCAGAAAGAGATTAAATTGATCGCAGCCAACCCTGGGCGCCGGGTATATGCGAGTGACATTCTGATGATCGAGGCAGAAGCCGAGTCTCTGACTGAAGTGCTGTCCATTCTGGGGCTTAAACTCGAAGAGTCGGTGAAGCTGGAGGCGTCGGAGGAAACGGAATCTGTCGATACACCAAAAACGAAGGGTACAAAGAAAAACCAGACCAAATCGCAGCCCGAGGGCGCAGAAAGTACCGAGGAAACTGATCCTCCGATAAAATCCGGCGATATCATACTGATGGAGCTTGCCGTGTTGCCCGGCTCACCACTGTCCGGCAGCTCGGCAAGCGATATTTTGTTGAGAACTCGTTACGGGATCAATTTGCTCGCGTTTTCCCGCAAAGGGAAGCGGTCAATGAGGCGCCTTCGATCTATCGCCCTTCAGTCTGGCGATTTGCTATTGATGCAGGGCCCCCCGGAGTCAATTATTGAATTCGCGGCTGACAACGCATGCGTGCCGCTTGCCCAACGGGAGTTCCGTATCCCCAACAAGCGCAAGATATGGGAAGCGAGCCTGATCATGCTTTTTGCCATTGGCGGTGCCGTATTCGGGCTGTTGCCAGCAGCCGTATCCTTTGCGATTGGCGTGCTTGTGTCGATGGCGTGGCGTACCGTACCGCCTCGACAGGTTTATGAGGCGATTGATTGGCCTGTCATCGTGTTGTTGGGTGCGCTCATACCGGTCGCGGGCGCAATGGAAGCCACGGGCGCAGCCGCCCTCATTGCTCGTTTTTTGATCGAGAACGTGGCACAAGGCCACGTCATTGTCGGGCTGGTATTGATTCTCGTGGTCACGATGTTCCTTTCGGATCTGATGAATAATGCTGCCACAGCTGCCGTGATGTGCCCCATCGCTATTGGGACCGCTTCGGCATTGGGTGTGAGTCCAGATTCGTTCCTGATGGCGGTGGCGATCGGTGCCTCATGTGCATTCCTGACGCCGATCGGACATCAGAACAACACCATGATCCTCGGACCGGGCGGCTTCCATTTTGGTGACTACTGGAAGTTGGGTTTGCTGTTGGAAATCATCGTGGTTGCCATTTCGGTGCCGATGCTGCTGATTGTTTGGCCGCTATGACTCTGTGCCAAGTGAGTAATCCCGTGGCGTCAAACAAATATCGTAAGCGGTCCGATTTTTCAATGGTGCAGCACTTCGTCCTCCGTGGCCGGAGAGAGGGCCTCGCGCCATGAGCCGCTTTCACGCACCTGACCCTTGCGACAGCGAAGGCTGGCGTAAAAGATGCTTCGACATCATTTTTGGTTATGAAACACAAGCCGGTCGCGGCTTCGATGTCGCGCTGGTTGTCATCATCCTAATCAGCGTAGGGGTTATCCTTGCGGATTCGGTCGCGGTTCTCAACCGGCGTTTCGGGCCTCAGTTCATCGCTCTGGAATGGTTTTTCACACTGCTTTTCACGGTGGAGTACCTGGTACGTCTCTGGGCCGTGCGCGAGCCATTGCGCTATGCCAGAAGCTTTTACGGCATAGTCGATCTGTTTGCCTTGCTTCCCACCTACCTGTCGCTGCTGTTCCCCGGGTTGCAGTATCTGGCTGTGATGAGGACGCTGCGTATTCTGCGTATCTTCGAAGTGCTGCAGATGCGGCGGTACAAACGTGCATCGGGAGTTCTGCTCGACACGCTATTCAAGAGTTGGCGCAGGATCCTGGTATTTCTGATGGCCATGCTTGCCATCATCACGATTTTTGGTGCCTTGCTCTTCGTCATCGAGGGGCCGGAGCATGGCTTCACCAGTATTCCCATATCGATGTACTGGGCGCTTATCAGTGTATCGACCGTAGGTTACGGCGATATCTCACCGGTGACTCCCTTCGGCCGGTTCGTCGCGTCGTTTCTTATCCTGATTGGGTACGGCATCATTGCCGTACCCACTGGCATCTATTCGGCCGAGATGATGAGCAGACTCAAGATGCAAGCCGATGAGAGAGTCTGTCTACAATGCGACCTCGCGCGGCACGATGTAGATGCACGTTTTTGCCGCAAGTGCGGTGCCTCTCTGCCCGACGAGGCCGGCTCGGAGAAAGCCTCTTCCAATATGAAATGAGTCTGAGCAAATAGACGCTGAAATCGAGCATTATGCGAAACACGGTGATTGATTACTGCTGTCCCATAAACGAGGAATGGAGGAGGCCTGAGTACCGACTTGCTTTGATATAATCAGATTATCAAAAATCATTGAAAAACAAGAAGGAGCTCAGGCCTTATCGTATCATAATGCCGTATTTTCGCAGTTGCTCAAGCGGATTCCTGATTCCAAGGCATGAATTCGAGATCCTCGCAAATCGCCAGCACGAAGCATGGACAGAAATGACTTTGATTTTTAGATGGCGGGGATGGACGCTTACAAAATATAACCCCTATTTTGCGGCCGCAAATTAACTGCTATTGTATTTATCGTACTATTTTCTGAATTAATTCATGACAACACACAAGGGGTATGGGCAAACTTGGTGGGGAACGCAGTGGCTTAACTCACTTGCGCAAATTGACTATGATAATCGTCTGCCGCGCGGGCGTAGTTATGCCAACAAAGGCGCAGTAACCAAAATTGAGATTCAGGATGGGGAAATTCTTGCCAAGGTAAGAGGCTCTCGACCAAGGCCTTACACGGTGAGCATTAAAGTTCCTGCAATGCCTCAACAGCAAACCAAGACTTTGTTGGATGCACTGGCAAGTGATCCAGTCATTATTTCGAAAATGCTCAATCGTGAACTTGATCCTGCCGTCCTGGAGCGCGCTAAGGCACTCAAGATCGAGATCTTCCCAACCGGCTGGAAAGATCTCGGCATGGATTGTTCCTGTCCCGACTGGGCTGTGCCATGTAAGCACTTGGCTGCGGTAATTTACCTGATCAGCCGGGAAATAGATGGCAATCCCTTTATGATTTTTTCATTGAAGGGTATCGATCTTACTCAGGAACTAGAAGCTCGTCATATTTCGATTGAACGAGAAGCGAAGGCGAGACTGCCGACGGTGGATAGCTTGCTGAATCATGGGCAGCAGAAGGCAATATCGGTTTCGGAAGTTGCTAATCCGGAGGATTACAGTCCGCCAGATTATTCCACGCTGCCTGACCTGACTGCTACCTTGATAAGTGTATTGCCTGCGAATCCTACCTTTTTTCAGCAGGGTGATTTTCGTACGACTTATGAAAAAGTACTGAAGCGGGTGATCAAGCAAGCTCGCCGCGCGCTTAAAACGACGGTGGTAACGAGTGATGCGTTGCCATCAATTGTTGTCGCCGCAGATAAACCGCATGTTGTACTGGATCATGCGTATCAACCACTCCTTACCGGATTGGCGGAGCCGGCAAGCTGGTCGGATTGGGTGTCTCGATTGCAACAGCTGACCGAGGGTGATTTACCTGATTTACAGCCTGAAGTAGCGGCTATGTTCCATGCTCGTATGACCAGCTTATATCTGCTGGCACAAGGTGCAGTCTTGCCGCAAGTCTTCGAAATAGGGAAATCGGAAGTAGGTTTACGCTGGCTTCCGGCAATTCTGGATGAGAGGATCAGAGATTTGATTAATCGACTGGCATTATTGCTGCCGACAGGAGTATTGGCCTACCGTAACGGCAGGCAGGTTGACAATCTGTCTGGTACCGTGCAGGCCGTTGCGTTGTGCAGCTTGTTTCTGGGTGAGTTTATTCGCTATTGGAGTGACGCCCATAATGAAAAACCATATGCCAACAAACTGCTTGATTTATTTTTCGGTCATGGTCATGCCCGGTTTGACGGACCTGGCGAAGGAGAAGTTGGCTCTGGCGTGCAGTTGTGGTTGTCGCGCTTTCATCTGAGTCAGCATGCTTATATGCCAGTACTGAAGCTTGAGGACGAGGGCAGTGGATTCAGTTTGTCGCTCGGCGTCATCGCGCGCAACGCGCCATTACAGGAACCGGTTCCGTTTGCCAGTCTGCTGATGGATAAGGCATGGCAGGAAAATCGTTATAGTGTGTTGCAGATCGTATCATTGCTTGCGGAATTTTTCCCGGCCTTTAATGATTATATCAGCACTGGCGCTGCTTCCCCGATAGCGCTTAGTGCAGAAACGCTTCCTGATTTTCTATTCGATACATTGCCGATCATCCGGTTACTTGGGATACGCGCATTGCTGCCCAAGGCGCTGGACCGCATACTACGGCCACGCATCTCGATGAAGGTTTCAGGCAAGCACACCGGAAGTACTGGCTATCTTAACGCGGATGATGTTTTTGGATTTAACTGGACAGTGGCAATTGGCGATAATCAACTGACTCGTTCCGAGTTTGATGAATTGGTCAAGAATGCTCATGGCATTGTTCGCTTCAAAGGTGAATATGTTTATCTGGAGCCAACCGAAATCGAGCAGCTGCGGCAACAACTTGAAAAACCACTACGAACTTCTCGCGCGGAATTGTTGCGTATTGCCTTGGCGGGGGAATACCTTGGGACGCCAATTACACTGGATGGAAAAGCACGCGCTATTATTCGTGAGCTAACGGAAATCAGCAACGTGCAATTGCCCAGCACGCTTAATGCAACCCTGAGGCCGTATCAAGAACGCGGCTATGCCTGGTTGTATCGCAATATTTGTGCCGGACTTGGTAGCGTCATCGCCGATGACATGGGTCTGGGCAAGACGCTGCAGGTAATCGCCACTTTGCTGAAACTCAAGGAGGAAGGAAAGCTAAACGAAGCAAAAGCGCTGGTGATTGTGCCGACCAGTTTGCTGACTAATTGGACAAAAGAGATCACGCGTTTTGCACCGACAATAACAGTGGACATTTTTCATGGTGCAGAACGCATGCTGGACAAAAAGTGCGCAGATGTGCTGCTGACGACATTCGGTATGGTGCGCACTGATTTACCCAAACTCAAGAAGCAGCCTTGGTGCATTGTCGTCGTGGATGAGGCACAAAATATCAAAAACCCTATTGCCGCGCAAACCAGGGCCGTTAAGTCTATTCCTGCGCCTGCGTTCGTCGCCTTGACGGGTACGCCCGTTGAAAACAGATTATCTGAATACTGGAGTATTATGGATTTTGCCAATCGTGGATTTCTAGGGAACCTCTCCAGCTTTACCAAAGAGTATGCCGTGCCCATACAAAGCCATCATGATAACCAGGTGATTCAGCGCTTCAAGCGTGTTACCAGTCCTTTTTTACTGCGGCGGCTTAAATCAGACAAAAGCATTATTAGTGATTTGCCGGATAAAATCGAACAAAATCAATACTGCAGATTGGTGAAAAAGCAAGCCGCACTGTATGAATCTGTCGTGCGTGAAGCCTTGCGAGTGATCAATGGCGAATCCGACACATTTAAACGACAGGGGTTGGTGCTGCAAATGATCATGGCTTTGAAGCAGATCTGTAATCACCCCACGCAATATCTTAAAACGGGAGATGATGACGCTGGCTTGTCAGGTAAGTCGGAATTATTTCTTGATCTACTTGATCCCATTCTTGCCGCCCATGAAAAAGTACTGGTCTTTACACAATTTAGGGAAGCAGGTGAGCTGCTGTCTAAATGGATTAAAACAAGGTTCGGGCGTGAGCCACAATTTTTGCATGGTGGGGTTGCACGGAAAACGCGTGATACGATGGTGGAAAAGTTTCAGAATGACCGAACCGAGCGTGTTTTTCTGCTCTCGCTGAAAGCCGGTGGTACTGGTCTTAACCTAACGGCTGCCACCAACGTGATCCATTTTGATCTTTGGTGGAATCCAGCGGTAGAGGCCCAAGCAACAGACCGGGCCTATCGTATAGGCCAGCAGCATAACGTGCAAGTTCACCGCCTGATTACTCGCGCTACATTCGAGGAACGCATCAATGACATGATCCAGTCCAAGCGCGATCTGGCCGACCTGACTGTGGGTGTCGGGGAAAAATGGATCGGAAATTTAAGCAACGAAGAATTAAAGGATGTGTTCAGCTTAGGATAAATTAAGCGTGTGCGATTAAACAAGACTCAAGTTTAGACATTCATCAGCAGAGAATTATGGCTACGCAACATTGGATATCTCCGGGAGGAAATTTATCTGGGAAGAAAAAGCGTGCTTGCCTTTTTCTTCCCACACTTTGCCTGTCTGCAAATACGTTGGTCACGTCATTGCCAGCTAGGTGATTATGCGGTTGTGGGTATAGTGTCGATGATCTCCAGTAATTCCTCGATGCCTTGTGCGTTTTCAATATCTCGGTTGGGACGGAATACCAGCAGCGCATTGCTGCGTGCTTCGACGTAGACGCCTGGATAGCGTTTGACGAAAGTAAGCAGCTTGTCGGCTGCGGCCAACGCTAGATCGCCGTTATTTCGCGTGTAAACGCGATATCCGTCCGGATGATCGATTGCTACGGAGGGGGCGTGCTCCTGATAATCTACCAAGTAGCGCTTCAGGTAATGTCCGGGAGCCAGCACCAGATCCGGAATGGCCGGGATGTCGTCCGGGAGTGTAACGATTACCAGGGTATGGCGATGCTCGACGTAGTAATCCGGTGCGGCGGTATGGCTGTAATCAAATACTTTGATCCCGTAACCATGGTAGGTTGCGGTCATCACATTACTCTCCTGTTTCCGGTCCCCGCGTCGCAGGTAGATAAAACCATGAATATCCAATACTGCCAGCGTGGCGGGATTGAATGTCATGCCATGTCTTTTCGCAAAGGCTTCCATCTGCTCTGCTCGTGTCGAGAGCCTCGCTTCGCGCCGGACCAGCGCTGCATCGTGCATACGTGCAGATAGGGAATGCTGGGTAAATTGATAGTATTGTTCGAGGCCGAGCAAATGGAAGGGGCGGCCAGATCGCAGGTATTCTTCTTGTAATTGGTGCAGGTAATCCATGGCTGTGTGGTCCACAATCCGTCCTGACTCTGTGACTATGAGGGATAGCGAGGCATCATTAGGGAGATTCTGCAACAGTTTATCCAGGGGCAGCAGATTGAAGCACACCAGAGAGCCCAGGGAGATCTCGTAGTGTCGACGTCCGTCACGCGTGCTGGAATGGACTTTGATCACCGGATTTCGGAACAGGCTTGCCAGATTGCGCCAGATTAATTCCAGCGCTTGGACAAAGGCTAAACGTCCAGTCAGGACCGCACGGAATGAAGGTGTCAGAAGGTACGCCAGCATCAAAATTTCAGCTGCCATGCCGATCAGAATCCCCCAAAGCAGGCCTGTCATCAGAATGGCGCCTACCGTTAGCAGGAAGATCAGTATCTGGTCGCGTCCAATGGCATAGGTCTGGCTGAATACCCGGTATTCGCACAGTCGCCAACCAACATAGATCAAAATAGCGGCAATTGCTGTCAAGGGGATCATGGTGATCAGATCGGTGGCTAGCAGCAAGAACACGATCAGAAACACGGCGTTGTAAAAATTAGCCCAAAGTGTACGCCCCCCTGCATCGATATTGGCCCGGCTTTTTACACCGCCTGGAATGATTGTCAAGCCGCCGGCCAGACTTGAAGCCACATTGGATACACCCATCGCGCGCAGCGTTACGTTGGGGTCGGACTTGCGCTGATAGGGGTCGATTTTGTCCACGGCGGCGATCGTTGCCAGGGACTCGATGCCATCGATCAGGGTCAGGGTGATGACAATTGTCAGCATGCTGATCCATAGATCAGGTCGGGTGAGCAGCTCTCCAAAGGCCGGAGGGGTGATGCCGCCTTCCAGGAGATTATCCGGCATCGCGATCAGATAGGGGGCATCCAATCCCAATACGACGGCAAAAACAAGGCCCAGCATGGCTACGAACAAGGGCGGTGGAATACGCCGCAGCCAGGTTCGGCGGGTTGCGTTGAGAAAGAACATCAGGAACAGACAGAGAATGCCGATGAGGAATACGGCTGGCTGAATGTGGGTCAGGGTTTCCGGTAGCTTGATGATGGAATCCAGCGTGGTCGGAGCGACCGGCGAAAGATCGCCTAGCAAAGGGGGGATCTGTTTGAGGATGATCATGATGCCGATCGCTGCCAGCATCGCTTCAACAACCGTCACGGGTAAAAAGATGGCGAAGCGTCCAGCATTCATGAACGCCAGTAGAATCTGTGCCAGGCCAGTCAAACAGATAGCTACCAGCAATAGCGGGTAGCCTGCCGCAAGGTCTCCACCGCCCAGAAGCAGCATGCCTGAAAGCAAGGCGGGAGCAAGGCCTGCTGCCGGCCCACTGATGGTCACATAGGCACCTCCCAGGAACGGAAATACCAACCCGGCGATGATGGCTGAGATTACGCCGGACACTGGAGGGGCACCAGATGCGATGGCAATGCCCAGGGATAGTGGCAATGATACTAGTGCTACTTGCATGCCTGCGCCAAGATCATAGCGCCAGTGCTTCAAGCCCTTGATTCCGTTACTCGGTTTGCTTTCCAAGGTATTCATTATTTTTATTCATCCAAGAGGTACAACGTTTACTAATATCGGTAAATATCGCTACAGAATCGTAGGCGCACAGACAGCTGGGCAGGACTGAAATCATACTATATCAGTCCATTTTCATACTCTATTATTTTCTTCAGTCAACCGTCAGATCGAACCGTTTTTCCGGAGGCGGATCGTGCGGATGGTTTCGGTTGGAAGAAAGAATACTGCGGTAAACACCGAGTTGAGGTTCTGGCGTACTGCTTGATGGCAAACTGATGGGCGGCGATCCGTTATATGGAACGAAATCCGGTGAGGGCAAGAATGGTGTTGAAGGCGGAAGCATGTCCCTGGCCGAGTGCGGCTGCCCATTGTAGATTGGTGGGGGATTTCCTGCTGAGCCGGCGGCTTTTGAAGTGTTGCGGCCAAACCTCGAAATAAGCCAGCCAAGAAAAAGGGGTAGCGCTTCCTTTTGCGAGGTTGTCAGATTCCCCAATGCTTGGAGCCGCTCATAAATAACTGTAACACTTGGATCACATCTAGCGGGCGCACTGCGGCGTTACTCGTCGTCGCCATAGCCTTGCTATGACTCCTCCTCTCGCCTTGCATTGCATCCCACCAGACGCGCCCAATTGTCACACTTATTCCTTTACGGCTCCTTTGCCGCAGTGATGTGGAATGAATCTCCTGCCTGGCAATAAGCTTGCTAACCGGTTTTGGGTTCACGACTGAAGCGGTAAAAGGCCAGCATGCCGAATAGGTTGGGCAGCAGAACCATCTTGCGTTCACCGTTCATCACGCGTTGTTCCAGAATGTTGACCTGCAGCTGATGGCAGAGCTGTTCAAAGTCATGCAGTGTGCACAAATGGATGTTGGGGGTGTTATACCATTCATAGGGCAGGCAGCGGGAAATCGGCATGCGTCCGGAGAAGACCTGCAGGCGATTTTTCCAGTAGCCGAAATTGGGGAAGGATACGATACCCTGCTTGCCAACGCGCAGCATTTCCAGGATGATTTTTTCGGTGTTTTTCATGGCCTGGAGCGTCTGTGACAGGATGACATAGTCAAATGAGTCGTCTCCAAAACCGGAAAGACCTGATTCCAGGTCGCTGTGGATAACGTTGATTCCGTTCTCGAAGCAAGCCAGTATATTCTGTGTGTCGATTTCTATGCCATAGCCATGAACGTTGAGCTGGTTTTTAAGGTGGCGCAACAGGGATCCATCACCACAGCCCAGATCGAGCACTCTCGATTCCGGCTTGATCCAGGCCGCGATGGCATCGTAGTCGGGGCGTGATGGCAGTTGGGTGTGACTGACTTCGTTTGTCATCATTATTAAGAGTAGAAATTCTGCAGAATGTTGGCTTAGATGGAAATATTGTGCATGTAGGCACGCATCAGCTGATGATAATAGTCATCTTTCATGAGGAAGGAATCATGCCCGTGACTGGACGGGATTTCTGCATAGCTGACATTGCGTTTACTGGCAACCAGCGCTTTGACAATGGTGCGGGAACGTTCGGGGGAAAATCGCCAGTCTGAGCTGAAGGAGAGTACCAGGAAGTCTGCCTGGGCACGCGCAAAGGCTGCTTGCAGATCCCCGTCGCAATCCTGGGCCGGATCGAAATAGTCGAGCGCCTTGGTCATGAGCAGGTAGGTGTTGGCATCGAACTGATCGGCAAATTTATCTCCCTGATAGCGAAGATAGGATTCAATCTGGAATTCCACCCCAAAGTTGAATGCGAAGGTGCCATTGCGCAGTTCCCGTCCGAATTTGCTGGCCATGGAATCGTCTGATAAATAGGTGATGTGGCCCAGCATGCGTGCCAGACGCAAGCCTCTGCGCGGGAAGGTGCCGTGCGAATAATAATCGCCGCCATAAAAATCGGGATCGGTCAGGATGGCCTGGCGCGCCACATCGTTGAAAGCAATGTTCTGTGCGGTCAATTTTGCCGCTGCAGCGATGACGATGGTGTGACGAACTCTTTCTGGTGCATCGAGTGCCAGTTGCAGGGCTGACATGCCACCGAGGCTGCCACCGATTACGGCTGCAAAGCAGTCGATTCCGAGCCGATCGGCGAAGCGCGCATAGGTTTCGGCCCAGTCTCCGGTGGTCACCAGAGGGAAATCCGGTCCATAACGCTTGCCGGTTTTGCTGTTGATACTGATCGGACCGGTGGATCCATGGCAGCCGCCAAGGTTATTGATGCCGATGACAAAAAAGCGGCGCGTATCGATGGGTTTGCCCGGCCCGATCATATTGTTCCACCAGCCCGTACTCTTGGGATTGTCAGCATAGACACCGGCCACATGATGGCTGCCGGACAATGCGTGACAAATCAATACGGCATTGGATTTGGCTGGATTCAGCTCACCATAGGTTTCATAGGTCAGCTCGAAACTATCCAGCACGGCACCGCTTCTCAGGCTCAGCGGTGAGTCAAAATGCATGCGCTGCGGGGAGACGATGCCGAGTGAATCTGAATCATGCATGAACGTAAAATTTTGAAGTGAAGTGAAAGTATATGAGTATACAAGGATAGAGCGGTTTATTATATCGTCAAAAGGTCCGCTCCATGGCGCTTAGCGCTGTTGGTTCGGGCAAATGCCAGCCGATCAGCTGTTCAGTTTCAACAACAGGTTGTGAATTTTTTCTGAATCATGGGTGCGCAGTATTTTTTGCGTGAGACGGGTGATGCTGGGGATATGGCTGCCGAGAATTTCCCGTTTTACGGTCAACAGTTGTGCCGGATACATGGAGAATTGCCGTAAACCCATGCCCAGCAATAAGCGCGTGTATTTTGAATCGCCTGCCATTTCTCCACAAATCGAAACTGGCACATTGGCCTTGCCGGCGACCTGAATGATACGGGCAAGCAGCCACAGCACGGCGGGGTGCAAGGGATCGAACAGGTGGGCGACCGTTTCGTCGACACGATCGATGGCCAGCGTGTACTGAATCAGATCGTTGGTGCCGATCGAGAGAAAATCCAGTTTTTTCATGAACAGGTCGAGCGCGAGCGCTGCTGCCGGTATCTCTATCATGCTGCCGATCTTGATATTTTCGTCAAAGGGTTTCTTTTCGTCGCGCAGGCTCTGTTTGGCAACTTCGAGCATTTGCAGCGTTTGGTTGATTTCCCAGCTGCTGGAAAGCATGGGAATCAGAATGCGTGCACAGCCATGACTGGAAGCGCGCAAAATGGCACGCAATTGTGTCAGGAACATGGCAGGCTCGGCCAGGCTCATGCGGATTGCACGCAATCCCAGTGCGGGGTTAGCTGCGATGCGGTAAGTGTTTTTGAGATTCTTGTCTGCGCCCAGATCAAATGTGCGAATGATGACGGGCAAACCCCGCATGCCTTGAACGACGGTTGAATAGGCTTCGAATTGTTCTTCCTCGCCGGGTAGATTATCCCGGTTGAGAAACAGGAATTCACTGCGGAAGAGGCCAACACCCATGGCGCCGCTTTCTCTGGCCTGGCCGATTTCCTGGGGAAGCTCGATATTGGCCAACAACTCTACTTGGGTGCCATCCAGGGTGGCGGACGTGACCGATTTGATGCGCGACAGCTTGCGTTTTTCCAGTGCGAGCTGGTTTTGCTTCAGGCGGTACTCAGCCAGTATATATTTGTCCGGGTTGACGATGACGATCCCGTGATTGCCATCTGCGATTAGGGTGTCATTTTCATAAATGAGTTGCTGAGCATGTTGCATCGCCACGATCGACGGGATGTTCAGGCTGCGGGCGACAATTGCCGTATGCGAGGTCGGCCCGCCCATGTCGATCAGAAATGCCGCAAACTGATGTTGCTTGTATTGCATGACATCGGCCGGACTGAGATCGTGCGCGACCAGTATGCTGGCGCCATCCTGCTTGAGCGGCGGCGGCGTATAGCCGGGGTGACCCAGCAGCACTTTCAGAACACGTTCGACAACCTGGATGACGTCGGTTTTCCGTTCACGCAAATAGGCATCCTCGATTTCCTCGAATTGGGCAATCAATACTTCCATTTGTTGAGTAATGGCCCATTCTGCATTGCATTGCACCTGTGCGATGTTTTCCATGGCCGCCTGAGCAAGCGTGGGATCATCCAGAATCATGTGGTGCAGTTCAAGGAAGGCGTTGAATTCGGCCTGTGCCGGTCCCTGAGTGGTGGATGCCTGCAATGTTTCCAGTTCCTGGCGCACGGTGGCAAAGGCGTTCTGGAGGCGTGTCAGCTCGGCATCGATCTGATTCTTAGGCAGCAGATAATGCGGGACATTCAGTGTGGCTGACGAAGCAAGATGCGCATGGCCAATCGCAATACCTTCGGATACGCCCACACCATGCAAAATAAAGCTCATTCGGATTCCCCAAAATAGCCATTGACCAAGGCGCGCAGTGCCTCGATGGCTGCCAGCTCGTCCGGGCCGGAAACTTCCAAATCGATCATGGTACCTTGACTGGCGGCAAGGGTCATGACCCCCATGATACTCTTTGCATTGACTTTGCGGCCATTGCGCATGAGCCAGATTTCACTTTCGAACTGACCTGCCAGCCGTGTCAATTTGGCCGAGGCGCGTGCATGTAAACCAAGTTTGTTGAGGATAGTCAGTGTTTCGCTTTGCATCACTAGGTTCTGGATATATGGATAATGCTGTCCCGGCCACCGGTCAGGACTTTGTCGACCAGTTCCGGCAAGGGTTTGTGCCGGTAATGCAGGGCGCGCAACAACATGGGCAGGTTCAGGCCGGCCAGGCATTCGACTTGTCCGTGTTGGATCAGCCTGCGCGCGATGTTTGCAGGGGTGGCGCCAAACAGGTCGGTTAGAATCAGTACGCCGTTACCTTGGTCAAGTTGTTTGAGCGCGGTTTGCAATTTTAATATTTCAGCATCGGGATCCACTGTTGGAAGAATGGGGTGATTGATTAACATCCTTGGCTGCTCGCCAAGGATGTGCTCGATACAATCAAGAAAGCTTGCGCCCAATGGTTCATGACTGATTATCAAGATGCCGACTATATTGTGATTCATGCCGTCGCCAATGGTGTAAATGGAAAATTTTATCACTGTCCATCTTTTATTGCCGAGTCGCTATGGTGGGGCGCTCAGTATTCCGGTCAGCCTGATATTGGTCTGGAGCTTCGCTTCGTTGTGCCGACAAATAACGGACAAGCAGAAAATAATAGTCGCTACCCATAACTAGACTGCTTTTATGGAGAGACCCAATGCGCTGTGGCTATCCAGATTTTTTGGTGACAATATATTGCCACAAGTGGCAGGACTTTGAAGAAGCAGGTCGGAACAGGAATTATCAGACAGTTTTGTTCCTGTTGAACGTGTGTCGGATTGGTTGGTCGAAGATGAGCAAGAAATCGGTAGTCTGCGGAGTCAAATATGTTTGCGGCACGGATCTTCATTGTTGTCGGCCAGATCAACTTAGTTGACTTGGGTTGTTTGGCACGTAGCGTACCCAGGAGGCTATCCGAGAGAAGTGTTTCTTGAAAGACTGATCTACTGCGGACGAGCCTAGCTGGCCGGGTTTTTCGATCCTTTTCCCTTTTCGTTAAATATATAGACCACTATTCGTCTCAAAGGGTCGAAAAATCCCGCTCAGCCAGCCTCCTGGGCGAATTGAGAAACATATTTATGTTACTATTTCGCACATTTCTGCATACAGGATATGTTGGGTGGCGTAAAAAGGCCGGTATGGTGTGTCAGAATTTTTAATTGCCGATTTATTTCGATGCAGGAATGTGGATGGCTGGATGCGGCAGGATATTATCGATACAGTTGTTTCTGATCAAGGGGTAACTTATTGGAAACATTGCCATAAAATAAATTTCTGTTTTTATCGGGCGTGAATCTTGTTATAATGAAAGCGATTGGATAGGTGGGCTGGGTTAGCCCATTTTTTATTTGTAGCGGAGCTATGTTGCTATTTGAGTTACTCGAGCCGACGTTGGCGGGAATGGGTTATGAGCTGGTAGATGTTGAACAATCTGCGCCTGGCAAGTTGATCCGAGTGTTTGTGGATAAAAAGAATAGTGCGATCACACTGGATGATTGTGTCGCCATCAGCAATCACTTGGGGCAGTTACTGGCTGTTGAAGATATCGATTATAACCGACTGGAGGTTTCTTCCCCGGGGTTGGACAGGCCGTTGAAGAAAAAGGCCGACTTCATTCGTTTTACGGGTGAAACTGTCAGAATAAAATTGCGGATTGCCTGGCAAGGGCAAAAGAATTTTGTTGGACTGCTCAAAGAAGTGAAAGACGATACCCTGATGTTGGAAACAGACGGGAAGACGCTGCAGATTGAATTGGGGAATCTGGATAAAGCCCGCTTGGTGCCCAAATTATAGTTTTGTTAAACCTAAGAGGCGGTTTTAGGGTTAAAAATATGGCTGGAGGAATATGAGCCGCGAGATTTTGCTGTTAGTCGATGCTTTGGCGCATGAGAAAAATGTGGATAAAGCCATTGTTTTTACTGCGCTCGAGATGGCGCTGGCTTCTGCCGCCAAAAAGCATTTTCAGGATGATATTGATGTTCGTGTCTCGATTAACCGGGAGACAGGGGGGTTTCAGTGCTTCCGCAGGTGGTTGATCATCGCCGATGAGGAGGTCGAGCATCCCGCCCGGCAAATTTCCCTGAGCGATGCCATGCAGCGGGATGAGCAAGCCCTGTTGGGTGAGTATATCGAGGAATTGATGGAGTCGGTCACATTTGACCGGATCGGTGCGCAGGCCGCCAAGCAAGTTATTTTCCAGAAAATACGGGATGCCGAGCGGGAACAAACCCTGAATGACTTTCTTGCACATAAGGAGTATTTGGTAACTGGCACCATCAAGCGTATGGATCGGGGCAATGCCATACTCGAATTCGGGAAGATCGAGGCACTATTGCCGCGTGACCAAATGATTCCTCACGAAAACCTGAGAATGGGAGACCGGGTTCGCGCCTATTTGCTCCGGATCGAACGCGCTGGCCGGGGACCGCAGTTGATTCTGTCGCGCACTTCACCTGATTTTTTAATTAAACTGTTCGAGCTGGAAGTGCCTGAAATAGAAGAGGAAATGCTGGAGATCAAGGCGGCTGCGCGAGATCCTGGTTCCCGTTCGAAAATTGCCGTGAAATCGAATGATCCACGGATCGATCCAATCGGCACTTGCGTGGGTATGCGTGGATCGAGAGTGCAGGCTGTTATTAGCGAGCTGGCCGGTGAGCGAATCGATATCATCCAGTGGTCGGAAGATCAGGCTACGTTTGTTGTGAACGCCTTGGCGCCAGCCGAGATCAGCAGCATTATGGTGGATGAGGATAAGCATTGCATGGATATTGTCGTCGACGAAGACAATCTCGCCCAGGCGATCGGCCGCGGCGGACAGAATGTGCGTCTGGCTTCGGAACTGACGGGGTGGCAGCTCAACATCATGACCGTTGAAGAGTCTGTGGAAAAGAATGAGGAAGAAACTGCCACAATTTGCAGATTGTTCATGGAAAAATTGGATGTGGATGAGGAGGTGGGACGTATTCTGGTTGAAGAAGGCTTTTCAACGCTGGAAGAGGTTGCCTATATTCCCTTGGACGAGATGCTTGAGATTAAGGAATTTGATCAGCAGACAGTTGAAGAATTGCGCAATCGCGCGCGTAACGCATTGTTGACCGATGCGATTGCGACAGAAGAAGAAATCGAGCATGCGTCCGAAGCATTGCTCGCTCTGGAAGGGATGGATATTGAACTGGTCCGGAAATTAACAGCCAAGGGCATCAATACCCAGGAAGAACTGGCCGATTTGGCGGCGGATGATTTGGTTGAAATGACTGGCATAGAATTGGAACGTGCCAGCAAGATCATCATCAAGGCGCGTGAGCCCTGGTTTATGTAAACTGTTTTTGAGTTAATCAGACAGGTTGGGTATGATTTTAAGTTTCCAGAGATGAATAAGCATAAAATTTCCTATATATTGCTAGGATTTTGTTGAATTTGAGGTAAATAAAAGGTTGCTGATGACTCAAATGACTGTAGAGCAATTTGCACAAGAACTAGGCATGCTGCCAGATTTGCTGCTTGAACAACTGCAAGCTGCCGGTGTTAACAAACGGTCGGCGACCGACTTTGTGACGGAACAAGATAAGACACAACTGCTCGATCATCTCCGGAAAGCGCATGGAACGAGTGGGACAAAGAATAAAATCACCCTGACTCGTAGGCAAACAACTGAGATAAGGCAGTCGGATGGTGCTGGCAAGGCCCGGACGATTGAGGTCAAAGTCAGGAAAAAACGCGTGCTGACCAAACCGGCAGCATCCATTGAAGCTGGTCAGGCTGCTGTTGGCGAGCCAGAGTCCGCCAAGGCTACTGAAGCGCCCGTTGCCGCCAGACAGCCAATTATTGATGAGGCACAACGTGCACTGCGAGAAGAAGAGGCCAGAAAACGGGCCGAGCTGATAGCGCGCCAGGAAGCTGAGCTAAAAGAAAAACAGGAAAGAAGAAAGCAGCAGGCAGCGGCTCAGGCCGGCATGGTTAAGGAATCCAAGGCGGAAGAGTCGGCGAAGGCTGCCGAAGCACAACAGGTTGCTGAGAACGCGGAAGCTGTGGCAGAACAGCCGGCTGCCGCACCTACCCCAGCAACAACACCGGAGCCAGAAAAGGTGGTTAAACGGAAGCCTGTTGTAGGCGAGCGGGTTATTCTTAAGCCTCCCAAGCCGGCTGCAAAACCCGCTGAAGAAAAGGTTGAAAAGAAAAAGAAACAGGTCAAGCAGCAGGAAGTCTGGAAGGAGGAAACTGCCAAGCGGCGTGAATCTAAAATTCGGGGCGATCTGTCGGGCGGGCAGGGCTGGCGCATGCGTAAGGACAAGCACGGTAAAAGCCGTTCTGGGACACCCCAGCCTGAGCATGCTTTTTCTGCACCGACTGAGCCGGTTGTGCATGAGGTTTTGATTCCTGAAACAATTTCAGTTGCGGTGTTGGCCCAGAAAATGGCGGTAAAAGCGGCCGAGGTAATCAAGGTATTGATGAAAATGGGCAGCATGGTCACTATCAATCAAATGCTGGATCAGGAAACTGCCATGATTGTGGTTGAAGAGATGGGGCATATTGCCAAGGTAGCGGCCCCGGATAGCCCGGAAGCTTTCTTGGAGGAAGTGACTGAGCCTGTTTCCGAGTCCCAATTGGAGCCGCGCGCTCCGGTGGTCACCGTTATGGGACACGTTGATCATGGCAAGACCTCGCTGCTGGATTATATCCGGCGAACTCGCGTTGCAGGCGGTGAGGCGGGAGGCATTACCCAGCATATCGGCGCTTATCATGTTGAAACCTCACATGGCATGATCACGTTTCTCGACACCCCGGGGCATGAGGCATTCACGGCAATGCGGGCGCGTGGTGCCAGTATTACCGATTTGGTCATTCTGGTGGTGGCGGCAGATGATGGTGTGATGCCCCAAACAATCGAAGCGATTCATCATGCCAAGGCGGCAAGCATCCCCATTGTGGTGGCTGTCAATAAAATGGATAAACCCGAGGCCAATTTCGAGCGCATTAAGCAGGAGCTCGTCAATCATGGCGTGGTGCCAGAGGACTGGGGTGGGGATGCGATGTTCATCGGTGTTTCGGCTAAAACTGGCCAAGGCATTGATGATTTGCTCGAGGCGATATTGTTGCAGGCCGAGGTGCTGGAACTCAAGGCAGTGAAGGATGCGCCAGCCAAAGGCATCGTGATTGAATCGCGTCTGGACAAGGGGCGAGGCCCTGTGGCGACCGTACTGGTGCAATCCGGCACATTGAAACGCAGCGATGTGGTCCTGGCTGGTGCAGCTTTTGGCCGGATCAGGGCAATGCTGGATGAACAGGGCAAGGTGATCAGTGAGGCAGGCACTTCGATTCCAGCCGAAATCCAAGGCTTGTCTGAAGTGCCGTCTGCCGGTGAAGTATTTATCGTCTTGGAAGATGAACGCAAGGCCAGAGAGATCGCGCTGTTCCGTCAGGGTAAATTCCGCGATGTCAGGCTGGACAAGCTTCATGTGGCGAAAATGGAAGACGTGTTTGGTCAGAGAGAAGACGTCAAAACGCTGAATTTGATTATCAAGGCGGATGTGCAGGGATCCTGCGAGGCTCTGGCATATGCCCTGCACAAGCTCGAGACCGACGAAGTGAAAATCAATGTCGTGCATAGCGGGGTTGGCGCGATTATCGAGTCGGATATCAATCTTGCGCTCGCATCCAAGGCTGTGATTATTGGTTTCAACAGTCGTGCCGATTTAGGTGCACGTAAGTTAATCGGCTCAACCGGTGTGGATGTTCGCTATTACGATATCATTTATGAAGCTGTGGATGAGATCAAAAAAGCGCTATCCGGCATGATGATGCCCGAGCGGAAGGAAAAGATTCTGGGGATGGTGGATATCCGAGAAATTTACAGAATCCCGAAAGTGGGTATTGTTGCGGGCTGTTATGTGCTCGAGGGATTGGTGAGACGCGACTCATTAGTCAGGCTTTTGCGTGACGGGGTTGTTATCCATACGGGTACTCTTGACTCCTTGAAACGGTTTAAGGAAGATGCCAAAGAAGTCAAAGCCGGTTTTGAGTGTGGCCTCTCGTTGAAGAATTACAATGATATACAGCAAGGCGATCAGCTGGAAGTGTATGAAATTGTCGAAACTGCTCGTGTGTTATAAGTCAAGGCAGCTGTAAGAACCCAACTTAAAAGCTGCGCATGACTGGTTTTTGTAATGAACTTACTGCCATGCCGGAGGGTCAGTTAGTTTTCATGGCTGAATTGTGATTTTTCAAACGAAAAAGGATGGTCGTGGCTAAAGATTTTTCGCGCACACAAAGGGTGGCTGATCAAATTCAGCGTGAGTTGGCTATATTGATTCAACAGGAGATGATGGATCCACGTGTTGGAATGATCACCCTGACTGGGGTTGAGGTGACACGAGACTATGCCTATGCCAAAGTTTATTTCACCATCCTGCATGACACGGAGAGTGTTCAACTCGCGGAACAAACCCTGAGACGTGCCAGTGGGTTTCTTCGTAGTCAGTTGGCCAGCAGAATCAAATTGCGTGTGGTGCCACAGCTTCAGTTTGTTTACGACGAATCGGTTGAGCGCGGTGTGCGCCTTTCACGATTGATTGATGAGGCTGTCGGCAAAACGCCGCAGTGAGTCCAAACACCAATTATTACGAGGCGAATATCCCCAGCCGTACGCATGGACGATAGCCCTCAATATTGCACAGAGATTGGGCCCCCTGATCGCCAGATAATCATACTGGCCGTATGAGTCTGCTGAATGTCTGTACGATTGAGAAAACGTCCCTCTCGATTGAGGATTCCGAATTAAACCCACCCTGACCAAGGAACCTACACTGATCGAATCTGAAATGCCTAATGGTGTATTCCTGCTGAACAAGCCTTCCGGTATTTCATCCAATCGTGCCTTGCAGATTAGCAAGCGATTGCTGGCTGCCAAGAAAGCGGGCCATACTGGTACCCTGGACCCAATGGCTCAGGGGCTGCTGCCCATTTGTTTGGGCGAAGCAACCAAGTTTTCATCGGCGCTACTGGGCGCCGATAAAACTTATGTCGCAGGGATGCGACTGGGGTATGTCAGCAATACGGGTGATGCCGAGGGTGATATCGTACCAGCAATTGGTGCGAATGCCATGACGCGTGAATTGGATCCCCGACAAGTGTTGGCTGTTCTGAGCACATTTCTCGGGCGATCCAGCCAAATACCGCCGATGTTCAGTGCGTTGAAGAAAAAGGGAAAACCTTTGTATTACTATGCGCGTGAAGGGATTGCGGTTGAGCGTCAGGCTCGTGAAATCGTGATTCATTATATCTCCCTTGATGCTTGGTCAGGCAGCGAGATAACCGTAACCGTGCGCTGTGGATCGGGGACTTATATCCGTACGCTGGCTGAAGATATCGGCAAAGCGCTGGGTTATGGTGGTGCCTATCTGACGGCACTTACCCGCACTGGTATCGGGTCGTTTGATCTATCTCAGGCTTGTCATCTGGATCAGCTGGAGGCTGATCCCCAGCTCTCACGCGAGCAGTTTTTATATCCGGTCGATACACTTTTATCTGATCTGCCGGGTATCGTGCTTGACGATATTGAGGCCTTGCAATTAAAGCAAGGGCAGAGAATCCGAAAAATAATGACCCATGCTGATTTGCCGGCTAATACCAAGCTCAAATTATACGGTTCTGACGGCTGCTTTCTGGGGCTGGGTGAACTGATTGACCTCGAGACAATTGCGCCCAAAAGGTTGATGATGCAATGAGCATTAACGAGCCCTTAGATGTCTTTTAATCACGGATATGGCAGCTTTTGGTCAAATGTGTGTGCATCGAGCAAGGTACCAAAGGATTGGCAATACGTTATAATTCCCGGTTTTGATCATTTCCAACTAATCACTGACTTAGAATGCTGACAGCCAATAATCTTGAATGCTCTCGCGGGGATCACAAGCTCTTCGCAGGTATGAATTTTTCAGTCAAGGCCGGTGAGTTAATGCTTGTCAGTGGGCCCAATGGCAGCGGTAAGACCAGCTTGTTGCGGTTGTTGTGTGGCCTGTCGGTCCCGGATGATGGTGAAATTTGTTGGGATGGCATCAATATTCGCGAGCTGGGCGGGGATTATCGCAGCGTTATGACATATCTGGGGCATTTGGGCGGCATCAAGGATGACTTGACCGCTATCGAGAATTTACGTATCTCCTGCGCGCTGGCTGGATGTGAAATTGATGAGGAGCAGGCAACAGATGCACTCAGGCGCATGGGTTTGACGGGACGGGAAACTTTACCAGCCAAGGTCTTGTCGCAGGGACAGCGCAGGCGGGTGGCACTGGCCCGATTGTTGGTGACGCGGACAAAACTGTGGATACTGGATGAACCGTTGACTGCACTCGATGTTGCGGCAATTGAACTGATCAAGGGAATGCTGGAACATAATTTGTCGCAAGGCGGCATGATTGTGATGACAACCCACCAAGAACTCAATGTGGCTGCGGCAGCCACTCACCAATTAGTTTTATCCTGACCAAAATGATTCTGTGGATAATCAAGCGAGATTTGCTGCTGGCGATGCGCCGACGTTCGGATGTGCTGACGACGTTGTTTTTTTTCATCATTGTCGTCAGTTTGTTTCCGCTGGGAGTAGGGCCCGAGATGAATATGTTGCGAATGATGGCGCCTGGTGTGGTATGGGTTGCGGCACTGCTTGCTTCAATGTTGGCACTCGGTCGCATGTTTTCCAGCGATTATGTCGATGGCACGCTAGAACAAATGCTACTTTCGCCAGTCTCCTTATCGGGGCTGGTAATGGGCAAAGCACTTTCGCACTGGCTGGTCACGGGTGTGCCCTTGGTGCTCATGGCGCCGGTGCTGGGTATTCAATATGATTTGCCTGTGGAGGCGCTGATGGTATTGACCCTCTCACTCCTGTTGGGCACGCCTGTGCTGAGTCTGGTTGGAGCAATTGGTGCGGCGCTGACACTGGGACTGAGAGGGGGCGGGGTACTGGTATCACTATTGGTTTTACCCTTGTATATTCCGGTGTTGATTTTTGGCGCAGGGGCCGTCGAAGCAAGTACAGCTGGAATGGGTTTTGATGCACATCTTTCATTGTTGGGCGCATTTCTGCTGGTGTCTCTGGTTTTTTCTCCTTGGGCAACCGCTGCGTCGCTCAGAATCTCGATGGCATGACGGGTTAGTGAGAGTATTTCAAGTTGGTTCGTGAGTGAACCAGCCATTGTGGCGATGCTATAGACAACGCGAAAACCTGATGTAACGCATTGCATAAATTAAATTGAATTATCTATAACATGACAATTAACTGGTTCAAATATGCTTCTCCAGCAAGCTTTTATTTTCTTGCTGGACGAATGATTCCCTTTTTTATCATTGCAGCCGTCATATTACTGATTATAGGCCTGTATATCGGATTTTTTGTGGCGCCGACCGATTTCCAGCAGGGTGAAGCCTATCGGATCATTTTCATTCATGTGCCAGCGGCCTGGATGTCGATGTTCCTGTATGTCGTCATGGCGTTCTGGGCAGGGATAGGGCTTGCATTCAATACCCGGCTTTCATCCATGGTGGCGAGTGCCATCGCGCCGACCGGTGCCATGTTTACATTTTTGGCTTTGTGGACCGGTGCATGGTGGGGGAAACCCATGTGGGGCACATGGTGGGTTTGGGATGCCCGCCTGACCTCCGAGCTCATTCTGTTCTTCCTCTATATCGGCTTTATGTCGCTCCAGGCCGCAATCGATGATCCACGGCGCGCAGATAAGGCCGGCGCGATCATTGCCTTGGTCGGTGTGGTGAATATTCCGATTATTTATTTCTCGGTTCAGTGGTGGAATACGCTCCATCAGGGGGCTTCGGTAAGCTTGGTGCAATCTCCCAAAATGGCAACAGCGATGTTGACGGGTATGTTGATCATGGCGTTGGCAGCCTGGATGTATTCCATCGTCATGGTGTTGATGCGAACGCGCATGATTATCCTGGAGCGTGAGCGCCATACAGCATGGGTTTCGGAATTAAAAGAAGGGGTCTCGAAATGAGTTGGGAAAGCTGGTCCGATTTTTTCGCGATGGGGGGCTATGGTTTTTATGTATGGGGTTCCTATCTCGTCGCACTGTTATGTGTCCTGGGTGAAGTGGTGTTGGTGCGCAATCGCCGCCGAACTTTGCATAAACAGCTCGGTCTGAAAGACAAATCATCTTTGTGAGGAGGAAAATGAAACCGCGTCATAAAAAAATGGCAGTCATCGCGTTGAGCGTGAGTGCGCTGACAGTTGCCGTCATTCTTGTGCTGAATGTTTTTCAAAGTAATCTGGTTTTTTTCTTTAGCCCAAGCCAGGTCATCGCCAAGGAAGCGCCCATTGGCAAAAGTTTTCGGATAGGTGGATTGGTGGAAGAGGGTTCTCTTAAACGGGAAGGTGATGGCACAACAATGCGCTTCGCCATTACCGATACCGCCGAGGCAATACAAATCGTTTATACGGGAATTCTGCCGGATTTGTTCAAGGAGGGTAAGGGCGTCGTCGCACAAGGAAAAATTGCCGAGAACGGTATTTTCTATGCGGATGAAGTGCTTGCCAAGCATGATGAGAATTACATGCCGCCTGAAGCAGCCAGTGCATTGGAGCAAGCGGCCAAAGCACAAAAGACCTCGCTCACACAGTAGGCCTGTCTAGTGTCTAATTTGATTAAAAATATCATAAGAAAGGGATAATGCTCAACCATGATACCGGAACTTGGTAACTTCGCACTCATTCTTGCAATGCTGTTGGCATTGATTCAGGGCACATTGCCCATTATCGGCGCGGCACGTGGAATACCTTCATGGATTGCGCTGGCGCGTCCAGTCGCGCAGGGGCAATTTGTATTCATTGCAATTGCTTTCGGTTGTCTGGCTTATTCATTCGTCAGCAATGATTTTTCCGTACTCAATGTCGCTTCTCATTCAAATTCCGATTTGCCGCTACACTTTCGGATAGCTGCGACATGGGGATCACATGAGGGTTCTCTGCTGCTATGGGTCACCTTGCTGGCCGGCTGGTCGGTGGCTGTCAGCGTGTTTAGCCGTCAATTGCCGGATGATATGGTGGCGCGCGTATTGGGTGTCCTGGGACTGGTCAGCGTAGGTTTTATACTGTTCTTGCTGTTTACTTCCAATCCTTTTGACCGGCTTCTGCCTGCCGCCGTCGAGGGAAGTGATCTGAACCCGCTATTGCAGGATCCGGGAATGGTCATGCATCCTCCTATGTTGTACATGGGATATGTCGGTTTTTCGGTCGCTTTTGCGTTCGCCATTGCGGCATTGCTGAGCGGGCAGCTGGATGCTGCCTGGGCCCGATGGTCACGTCCCTGGACAACAGTCGCCTGGGTTTTTCTGACAATTGGAATTATGATTGGCAGTTGGTGGGCCTATTACGAACTTGGCTGGGGGGGCTGGTGGTTCTGGGATCCGGTTGAAAACGCTTCGTTCATGCCTTGGTTGGTGGGCACGGCACTGGTGCATTCCTTGGCGGTGACCGAGAAACGTGGAAGCTTCAAAAGCTGGACAGTCTTGCTGGCAATCAGTGCTTTTTCATTGAGTTTGTTGGGAACATTCCTGGTTCGTTCAGGGGTATTGACTTCTGTGCATGCCTTTGCCACGGATCCCGCGCGCGGAATTTTTATCCTGGTGTATTTGGTGCTGGTGGTCGGTTGTTCATTGTTGTTGTTTGCTTGGCGTGCACCTAAAGTCGGGCTGGGCGGTAATTTTGATATTGTCTCTCGCGAGACCATGCTGCTTGCCAACAACGTATTGCTGTTAGTGGCTGCCGGCAGTGTGATGCTCGGCACGCTTTATCCACTGCTGGTGGATGCGTTGGAGCTGGGCAAAATTTCAGTAGGCCCTCCTTATTTTGAAGCGGTATTTGTTCCCCTGATGACACCCGCCATTTTCCTGATCGGGTTGGGTCCGATCGCTCGTTGGAAAAAAGCAAGCCTGCCTGCCTTGGTGGTCAGAATGCGTTGGGCATTTGCCGTAAGTCTGGTCACGGCGATCATTATGCCTTTCGTGATGGGTGAGTGGCGGCCGATGATAAGCTTTGGTTTATTGCTCGCTTTCTGGATCATTACCAGCATATTCGTAGCGATTAAACATCGGCTCCAGAGTAGTGCGGAAGGCAGTTTATTTGCCAAGCTGGCTAAACAGCCGAAGAGTTATTATGGCATGCACTGTGCGCATTTGGGTGTGGCCGTATTCATCATCGGAGTCACTTTGGTCAATGGCTACGAAACCGAGAAAGATGTGCGCATGGAAGTTGGCAGCACAGTAACCCTTGCAGGCTATACATTCCGTTTCAATGGCACAAGGCCGCTGCCAGGACCGAACTACAGTTCGGTTGAAGGTGAAATTGAGGTGATGAAAGATGGCAAGCCAATCCAGAATTTATATCCGGAGAAAAGAACCTATAATGCTTCTGGCATGCCTATGACCGAGGCGGCAATTGATACCGGATTAACCCGTGATCTTTACGTGGCTTTGGGTGAGCCATTAGAGAATGGTGCGTGGATCGTTCGGGTATATCACAAGCCCTTTGTCGTCTGGATCTGGTTAGGTTGCATTTTGATGGCGCTGGGTGGCATGCTGGCTATAACAGATCGCCGTTATCGGCTGGCTATCAAGAAGAAAGCTGTTTCCAAGACACCGCAAGCAGCAGAATCGGCAGCAGACAGTCTGCCGGTCGAGACAGCCACCCATTCGATAACGCTTTCGGAGGGTGAAAAAGTATGATGCGTTTTATGCTGCCTTTGGCAGTGTTTATCATCCTGGTCATTTTCCTGGGGATCGGGTTGACCCTGAATCCCCGCCAGGTGCCATCGCCACTTATCGATAAGCCTGCTCCAACTTTTCAGTTGCAGCAATTGCATGATCCCGATAAGACGCTTTCATCGACAGAGAATCTTGGGAAAGTGTGGATGCTGAATGTATGGGCATCCTGGTGTGTCGCATGCCGCGATGAGCATCCTCTGCTTGTGGAGTTGTCCAAATTGGGTATCGTGCCTATTTATGGACTCAATTATAAGGACCAGCGCGATACTGCCATGCAGTGGCTTAAACAATATGGTAATCCTTATACTGCGAGCATAGTCGATGCAGATGGCAGAGTGGGTATCGACTATGGTGTTTATGGCGTGCCCGAGACTTATGTGATCGATAAGGAGGGGATTATTCGCTATAAACATATTGGCCCGGTTACGGTCAAGTCGCTGCAGGACAAGATTCTTCCATTGATCAAAGAACTCGAGAGTTGAGACAGTGATGATTAAATTAGTTGCTCATGGTTCTTTTGTGGCAGCCGCAAGACAGTGGCTTGTAATGCTGATGCTGTCATTCATGGCGGGTTTGAGTATGGCGAGCGAGGCGGTACCGGTGGCAGAGGATCCCGAGCTGGAAAAACGTCTGGTCAATCTGGCAGAGAATCTGCGTTGCCTGGTCTGCCAGAATGAGTCCCTTGCCGGTTCACGCGCGGATTTTGCCAATGATTTGAGACGTGAAATCAGAGAGCAGATGCGTGCAAATAAAAGCGACGATGAGATTATAGAATTCTTGGTTGCGCGCTATGGCGACTTCGTGCTGTATAACCCGCCTCTCAAATCAACGACATGGTTATTGTGGTTTGGGCCATTCGTTTTGTTTTTGGGAGGAGCAGTCGCACTGATGCTTTACCTCAGGCGCCGTCGGTCACAAATAACGGAATCTCCCTTAACTGAAAACCAGCGCTTGCAGGCTGAGTCACTTATCAAAGAAATAAACAAGGATTAAAGCGTATGACCACATTCTGGGTTGTGGCCGGTATTTTTATCGTGGCGGCATTGTTATTCGTAATTCCTGCACTGCTGAGAAACAATAGGAAAGATCTGGACAAAATTGAGCGGGAGGCGGCAAATATCAGTATCTACCGCGATCAAATTGCGGAACTGGATCAGGATTTGCGTAACGACATTCTCTCGAAGGAGCAATATGAATCCAGCAAACAAGAGTTGCAGAAACGCATGTTGCAGGATTTGTCTACATCGAGTGAAACTGCCAGCACGCCTCGCGCCAGTCGTCATGGCATTGCCGCGACCGTCATCGTCGTTTTGGCTGTTCCGCTGACCGCAGTCTATCTTTATACAATCATCGGCGATAGCCGAGGATTATTGCCACAATCGCAGCTGGCGAATGCCACACATTTCCAGTCTGATAATGCCGAGAGTGTGCCTCCAGGCCATGCGGAAATTCAATCGATTATCGATAATTTGGCTGCCCGCCTTAAAGATAACCCGGAGGATATCGAAGGATGGGTGATGCTTGCGCGCACCTATGCGATTATGGGACGGTTTGAAGATGCCAGTGCGACCTATGCCGAGCTAGTTAAGATCATTCCCGATAGTCCCCAGTTTCTCAGCGATTATGCTGATGTATTGGCTATGACCAATGACGGCAGTCTGGTGGGTAAACCGGCCGAGCTGATCGCTCAGGCGCTCGCATTGGATCCCGATTATCCCAAAGCACTGGCGCTGGCTGGCACGGTAGAATTCGAACGAGGAAAATTTGAACAGGCTGCCATCCATTGGCAAAGATTGTTGGAGATCATTCCAGCCGAGTCGCAGCTTGCTCAATCAATCAATGAGAGTATTGTCCAGGCGAAAGCCTTGGCCTCGAGAGTTAAAGATGGATCGGGACCACTACAACTCGCACAGAATTCGAATATCGGGAGTGATCTGCCGACGGTAGAATCAGACAAAGCAGAGGCAGCTGCCGAGCCAACACCCGCACCATCTTCCTCGGGGCTACCAAGTATTTCTGGATCTGTCACGTTGGATGCGTCGCTGCGTGAGAGGGTATCGCTTGCCGATACGCTTTTCGTATTTGCAAGAGCCAAGGAAGGGCCCAAAATGCCCTTGGCGATTTTAAGAGTCCAGGCGAAGGATCTGCCGGTCACGTTCACACTTGACGATGGTATGGCGATGACTCCTGCTATGAAACTGTCCAGCTTCCCTGAAGTCGTGATTGGTGCCAGAATCAGCAGAACTGGCCAGGCTGTACCTGCCAGCGGGGACTTGGAAGGCTATAGCCAGCCAGTCAAAATTGGCGACAAAGATGTTACCGTCGTCATCGATCGGATCGTTCCTTAAGTCCGGAGTACCTTTAAAAATTCAGAATTTTAAACAAGACGAGGCGAGTACAAATAGTGTTGATGCAGCATATGCTTGATATGTAAGGGAGCATTTTTGTAGGCAGCGACGTATTGTGACGCAATAAGGATTTTTAGGGGTACTCTTCAATCAATTGATCGGAGTGGTTACATGCATGACGAAGTAATACCTGATTTTGAATTGGCTGCTACCGGGGATGGTGTTTTCCGGCTATCTGCTGTCGAAAGTAAATACCTGGTTTTATTTTTCTATCCCAAGGATGATACGCCCGGTTGCACCAATGAAAGCCAGCAGTTTCGTGATTTATATCCCCAATTCCGCCAACGTGATTGTGAAATCGCAGGAATTTCCCGCGACAGTCTGAAATCGCATGAAAAATTCAGGGAGAAATATAGCCTGCCCTATCACTTGCTCAGTGATTCCGATGAAATAGCGTGTGAAATGTTTGGGGTCATGAAGATGAAAAACATGTATGGCAAGCAAGTGAGGGGAATCGAACGGAGTACTTTTGTGCTTAACCCACAAGGGCAATTGTACAAGGCCTGGCGGGGCGTCAAAGTTCCCGGACATGCCGAAGAAGTGCTGGCTTTTATCAAGGACTTGACTGACTGATTCTAATTGTCAGTCTATAAATCAAGCACAACACCGCATGAGAGTGATTCGCGCTCAACAGGGCGTTGTGCTTTTTTATCTGCTAATCGTTGTTATGGCAGCAGGTGCCTGATAGCGTTCTGTTCTTCCAGAAGTTCCTGGTAGGTGATGTTCAATTTGTCCTGGTAGCTGGGTGTAATCTCGAGCCCCTGCACGATGCGGCACAGGCCATCTTGGCAAATGACGGGAAACCCAAAGAATACCCCCTCCGGAACGCCGTAACTTCCATCCGAGAGAACACCCATTGTGGTCCAATCATTCTCTTTGGTTCCAAAAATCCAGTCACGCATATGGTTGATAATTGCATTGGCGGCGCTTGCCGCACTGGATAATCCGCGTGCTTCAATGACCGCAGCGCCACGATCTTGAACGGTGGGGATAAAGTAGTTTTCAATCCAGGGCGCATCATGGATCAGATCAATAATTCTTTGTCCGTTGATTTCCGCATGGGTCAAATCAGGTAGCTGAGTGGACGAATGATTGCCCCATACAATCATTTTTTTGATGTTTCCCACGGGTTGTTCTAGCTTCATGGCAGCCTGAGATAGCGCCCGGTTGTGATCGAGTCTAAGCATGGCCGAGAAGTTACTGGGAGATAAATCCGGCGCATTTCTCATGGTGATGTAAGTATTGGTATTGGCCGGATTGCCGACGACCAATACTTTGACTTCGCGTTTGGCAACCTGGTTTAATACACGACCCTGAGCGCTGAAAATTTCACCATTGGCGGTGAGTAAATCCTTGCGTTCCATACCTTTGGCACGAGGCCGCGCGCCGACCAGAATGGCAATATCAGCCTGATTAAAGGATTGCATCGGATCGGTGGAGGCAATGGTGCCTGATAAGAGCGGGAATGCGCAGTCCTGAAGTTCCATTACCACACCTTGTAGTTTATCCTCGGATTCCGGGATGTCATGGAGCTGGAGGATGACAGGTTGGTCATTGCCCAGCATGTCTCCGGCGGCGATCCGGAACAGCAGGCTATAGCCAATTTGTCCTGCCGCACCGGTAATGGCAATACGAATAGGTGAGGGCATTATTAAATCTTGCTCCTTGAACATTTACTGATGGGGAGAGAAAATTCTCAAGCGGCACACTCGAATTATACCGGCAAATAGAGGAGACAAGAAGGCTAAGCGTCATGCCTGCGGCGCTGCCTGTATGCAGTGGCTGATTGTATGGGTTGCCTAAGGCGGAAATGAATGCATTCCTTAACTCGGATAAAGAGGCAAATATCAAATAACTGAATGAGATATGATGAAGTGGATAGTTTTGTGTTAATTTGACCTGAGAATTTCGGTTGATGGTTGTTTCACGTCGCACATAATATTGCGGTGAAAAGAATAGGTTGCTATTTTTCATGCGTATCCAGTGCTAATGTGAAGTCAGTTCAACTGGGAATGTCGGGGTTATGAGTGGATAAAGGCCTATGAAAAACGTTGAAGTCATCATCATCGGCGCGGGAAGTGCTGGATTGTCTGCTTTGCGTGAAGTGAGGAAGCGTACCGATAGTTATCTGTTGATCAATGATGGTGCATGGGGAACAACTTGTGCCAGGGTGGGGTGTATGCCCTCCAAGTTATTGATCGAGGCTGCCAATGCGTTCCATCGTCGTCATCATTTCGAGGAGTTTGGAATTGCTGGCGGTACGCAGCTGCAAGTGGATCTTAAACATGTCTTGCAGCGGGTACGTAGGCTCCGCGATGGCTTTGTCGCGAGTACGCTGAAAACAACCGAGGCATTACCAGAGCGAACCATATCAGGGCGGGCGCGTTTGCTATCTCCCAATCAGGTGATTGTCAACGGAGAAAAATACTCAGCTCAGCGAATCATTGTCGCAACGGGCTCGCGTCCCATCGTTCCGGCTGGCTGGCGGGATTTTGGTGAACGCCTGCTGACAACGGATAGCTTGTTCGAGCAGGACATGTTCCCAAAGCGTATGGCGGTAATTGGAATGGGCCCGGTCGGACTGGAAATGGCCCAGGCGCTTTCCAGACTGGGCGTGAGGGTGAGTGGCTTCGGCGCTCACCCTATGATCGGGGGTATCAGTGATGCTGTGGTCAATCAAACAGCAGTATCACTCTTGTCCACAGAGTTCCCGCTTTATCTCGGTGAGCAAGCCGATTTGGCAAATGGGCCACAGGAGGAGACGATTATTGTGCGGGCAGGGGACACCGAAATCGAGGTGGATAGTGTGCTTGCCGCCTTGGGGCGACGTCCAAATATTGATGATATTGGTCTTGAAGCATTGGGTGTACAGCTGGATGAGCGCGGTCTGCCGCCGGTTGATCCGAATACGATGCAGATTGCGGATTTGTCGGTTTTTCTGGCTGGGGATATGAACCAATACCTGCCTGTGCTGCATGAGGCCGCAGATGAGGGACATATTGCTGGCCTGAACGCAGTTCTGAACGAACCAGTTTGTTTCAGGCGCCGTACACCGTTGACAATCGTGTTCTCGGATCCAAATATTGCAACGGTCGGCCAATCGTATCAAGCCCTTGCCGCGGAGAATATTCAAATAGGTGAAGTGAGTTTTGATAACCAGGGCCGTGCCCGATCGGCGCAGCGTAATCGAGGAATTTTGCGAGTGTATGCCGATACAAACAGTGGCCAGTTGCTCGGTGCAGAATTATGTACGCCCGCTGGCGAGCATTTTG
Source organism: Nitrosomonas halophila (assembly GCF_900107165.1). Taxonomy (GTDB): domain Bacteria; phylum Pseudomonadota; class Gammaproteobacteria; order Burkholderiales; family Nitrosomonadaceae; genus Nitrosomonas; species Nitrosomonas halophila. Next base: position 2,060 of record NZ_FNOY01000026.1, on the reverse strand, counting down.
CCCATTTGCTGGCTTTGGCAATCAGTCAGTCTTTGACTGTTTGGGATTTATTGCGAATGCCTTTTTATCATCCTGTGTTGGAAGAGGGGTTGCGAACCGCACTACGCAACCTTGCCACCAAGCTGCCAGCCTGTTCTGAATCCGATTTGGCTGCCTGTGAATCACTCAACTCTGAAGCACTCGATTGAATCGGCATTATCCTGGAATGCCCGGCTGCGTGCTGCTGTATAAAGCGAGTTAAGCTTGGGCCTTGCGATACCGCGCCCGGGCAGGCGTCAAGGAACACTGGGGCCGGATTGTATGAACCATCAATTAAGTCATGACGCCAAACAAGCGTCCGACCACAGCGGTTAAGGCCATGGCAAGCATGCCCCAGAAAGTTACTCTTAAGACACCGCTAGTGATATTGGCGCCGCCCAGGTAAGCAGCCAGCGCACCCAAACATGCCAAAGCCATCAAAGAAGAGAGGGCAACAGCTTGCATGATATGCGATGCATCTACAACGATGGTGGCAGCCAGTGGCATCAATGCACCGAGTGTGAACATGCCGGCAGAAGCGAGCGCTGCTTGTAGCGGGCGGGCGCTGATATGCTCATTAATTCCCAGTTCATCACGCAGGTGTGCACCCAGCGCATCATGTGCCATCAATTGTTTGGCCACTTGTCTTGCCAGGCTTTGGTCAAGCCCGCGATGGATATAAATCTCGGTTAATTCCTGTAATTCATATTCGAGATCCTCGGACAGGTGATGCTGCTCCAGTTTGATATCGGCTTTTTCAGTATCTGCCTGAGAGCTGACCGAAACATATTCTCCTGCCGCCATAGACATCGCTCCGGCGACCAGGCCGGCGACACCGGCCAGCAGAATATCTTCCAGTGATGTGCCTGCAGCAGTGACGCCGATAATCAGACTGGCGGTCGATACGATACCATCATTGGCTCCGAGCACGGCCGCACGTAACCAGCCGGTACGATGGTAGCGATGATCCTTGTTTTTATCTTGGTTTTTTTGATTCATGTTGACGAGGGCAAAATTCACTACGGAGAAGATCGGCCCAGGCAAGGAAGCGCTGAACAAGGAAACACGATATCCAATATAATTTCACCAAATTGCAACACAGTCAGGTTTAAACCACTTTCTTGACGACAAGATAGAGTCAGTTTCTGCTGTGCCTGCCCGCTTGGTCGAGCACGCAATTACAGAATGCGTGAACGGGTGAAAACATTGTCCAATGTGGACGAATATTGGGTGGGTTGTGGTGGCGAATCAGGGATTTGAACCCCGGACCAACGGATTATGATTCCGCTGCTCTAACCACTGAGCTAATTCGCCAAATCGTTTGCTGATGCGATAGAACGCGCATTTTGCACTTTGAGTGGGTGGTATGTCAAGACCGATGATGCGTTTAATGTTCTTATTTATTGAGGTGCCATTGGTATCATGATGTAACCTTATGATATGTAACCATTTACTCTTCTGTCCACCAAAATCTGGTGCGTAATTGATTTGCATCAATATTTCTATTTTTGCTGTAGGTAAAATTCTCTTGTAGTTTGAAGATTCAGTTGATTTATAGCCAAATTATAAGGAGTATTTATGAAAATCAAAGCCATCATGGTAGTTTCGATGATGCTGGCGTTAGTTGCTTGCAAGCCTTCCGTGCCAGACTCTCCTGACCCATCAACTTATGGGCAGACCATTCAGCCTTTTCATCAAATACCATCTGAAGATCAAGAAGGCGGAGGCAAGCCCAGATCAATGGATTGAGCGCAGGTTGCGTTACCATATTTAAATTCCAAATAAGCGCAATATTCCTATTATCAAGGAAAGGAGAAAACTAAACAACCACCAGCTAAAGCTGGTGGGTTAGTGACAATGACTAAAGTCAGGATACGGGTCTTAAGACCCGTTTAGCTTTCGGTTCTGAAATTATCATCACCTTTAGGTTCAAAATGATGCTCCAAATAGTTTTGAATCATTTCTTCTGTCAGTTCTCCTGATGTTACACAAAAGTATCCTCGCGCCCAAAAATGGCGCCCCCAGTAGCGTTTTTTTAAGTC
>NZ_FNOY01000040.1 GCF_900107165.1 Nitrosomonas halophila | reverse complement strand
TTCTGCTTCCGAGGCGCTTTCCCTGCTCTTCGCTGGGAAACTGCCTGATTTTATGTTGCAGAATGACTGAGAGAAAGAATACGCTGAATAGTTACGATACTTTAACCTTAATCTGTTGTAACCATGTCGTCTGCTTGTTGGCACGCAGGCCTACACAACGTATCTATTCTGCTACAGATCAAGGTTGTCCTGAGTGATGTAGTCAATGATGTTATCCAGATCGGCCTCTGCCATTGCCGCCTAACCGTCTAATACGTCGCCTGCTGAGAGTTGTCCATAGTCAGTCCATTGTGTCTACATACATGTTAAATATCTAACCTCTATCCAACCCCAATTTTTGTATCGTTTGATTGCCGACTGCAGCAACGCTTCAGGTGACCCTTTGGTAATCACAACACTAGATAAAATAACCTCTCCTGCAACCAGTCTTTCACATTTAACCCGCTTTTCGGTTTGATGCAATCTAATAGATTCCATGCCAGCATTCGGATGTTTTAGTTCAACTTTTATCATTTCAGATCTTCGAGTACCTGTTGCACCTGCTGATACAGCTCCGGAAGATCACCGTGGATCGTTTTCCAGACAATTTCCAAGTCCACCTTGAAGTAGCCGTGCGCCACGGCATTGCGCATTTGATAGGCAAATGCCAGGGGCAATTCCGGGTGCGCGGCAGCGAACTCGGGATAGTGCTTCTCGATGTTGTTGCTGGCCTCGCCGATGATCTCGAAGTTGCGAATCACGGCATCCTGAGCCATCTCGTTCTCCAGGAACGCTACTTCGCCCATGTCATCGGTGTAGCGATCGATACGCTTGATGGCTTCGAGAATGTGCGCCAAATAGTCCAACAGTCGTTGTTGATCACGGCTCATATCGGGAGAGCCTCCGCAAGCACCTTGGACCGGAAGTTGTCGGGCAGCGCCCTGGGCGTCACCACGTCCACCGGCACGCCAAGCAGTTGAAGCAGCTCGTGCCGAATCGCGCCGATGTCAAAGAGGGTGGTTTCCGGCGTCGGGTCGATGAGGATATCCAGGTCGCTGTCCTCGGTGTCGTCACCATGGACAACAGAGCCGAAAACACGGGGATTACAGGCGCGGTGAGACGCCACCACGCGGCGGATGGCTTCTCGATTGGACGCTAAGGCAAAGGATGGTTTCATTACTTCGTTACTTCCTGTCAAGTTTCAGGGATATGGCAATTTCTAGCCTTCCAGCAGGGCCACCAGTTTTACCTGGGCCAGCTCAGCTTCGAACTCTTGGCCGTCATCCTCGTACTTCAACCAGGCGAAGCCCTCAGCTGGGGGTCGGCGGTTCAAGATGATGCGGGCCGAACGGCCATCATGCTCGACCTGGACGATAGCCTTTTTCAACCTGTCGGGGTTTTGCTCCTTTAGTTCCTTTTCCTTCTTAGCGTCTCCATTGCTTTCGGCATCGGTCTGGCCGGTGAAGGCATCGACCGTGTCGGCGTCCTGGCTGCGTTTGTCGTTCAGGAACTCACGCAGCAGCTTGACATATCCCCGCGTTATCTCCTGGATGTCGTCGGCCAGCCACGTCTCTACCTCGTCCGGGTTCTTCTTGTGGGCCGTCACTAACTCATTGATAACGGTCACGTCCTTGGCGCGGCCGCTGTTGAATGCTTCGGCAATTGACTCGGGCAAGTCCAGCAACGTGACGTGCTGCGTGACGAATGCTGGCGATTTCCCAATCTCCTTGGCGATCTCGCCTTTCTTCTTGCCTTTGGCCAGTTCGCGGCCAATGAAGTCGGCAATCTCGCGGGCAGTTAGCTCATTGCGTTGCAGGTTCTCGATTACCTGGTCGGCCTCGTTGTAGTCATTGTCAATGAAGGCCGGGATCGTATCCTTGAGAGCCAGCTTCGATGCACGGTAACGACGCGCACCGTGATTAATGAGGTAACGCCCATCGGCTTCGGGGTTCAACCGTACGGAAACGGGCGACTTTACGCCCCGCAAGCGAATGGTCGCGGCTAGTTCTTCTAGGCTCTCGGCCGAAAAGCCGGGGTTGTGCTCCTTTCGCGGCTGATTCGGATCTTCGTCAATCAGTTCCAAGGGCAATTCCTGCGGACCGACAGCGCTTGCATTGGCTGTCTGTGGCTCGTTCAGTAACCCGGCAAGGTCACCCAAGCTGTCCAGGCCCATACCGTCCGCCTTGGGATTATTTGCGGCCGTAGAGGCTATCTTCTTGGTCTGCATGGCGGTCATTGTGCAATCTCCATTTTCGTAAACACGTAGTTGGCCAGCCCACGCACTTCCTTGATGGCCTTACGCGCAGCCGTTTTCTTAATCTTCCATACCGGAACCTGCTCACCCAACGCCTGGGCAATACTGTCACGCGCTCCGACACTGAACGGCAGCACTAGTTGTGGGTATGCTTGCTGCAACGCGGCTAAATTGGCGACGTGGCGCGGTTTCCGGGCGTCCACCTTGTTCGGCACCATACCAAGGAACCGTAGTTTTGGGTTCTGCTTACGCAGGTTGCTGATGACGGCAACCATCTTCTTCATGCCCTGCAAGCTGTAGGCCTCCATTTCGACCGGTGAAAGCATGTAGTCAGCGGCCAGCACGGCCGCTGTCATGGCAACACCAAGGGAAGGGGCGGTATCGATCAGGCACACGTCGAAGAAATCGCCGAGCGCCTCGATGCTGGCCCGCAACGCCCGAGCTGCCTGTGCCAAGTCCATTTTATCTAGGTTGGCCAAGCTGGTATCAGCCGCAATCAGCGCAAGTCCGTCATTTTCCCGGCCGGAGAACCAGTTCCGCAGCTCGTCACCGGTAGCGGTGAACAATCGACTGGCGGAATAACCCGAATCATGACTATCTAGCGTCCAGCTCGCATTACCTTGAGTGTCCAGGTCGATCACGACCACACGCAAGCCGCGTTCTTGGAAGTCAAACGCCAAGTGACACGTTGCAAACGTCTTGCCCTGACCACCCTTCTGAATTGCCGTGACCAGTGTTTTCATTTCTTCAGTTCCTATTTTCTCTTGGCGTTTTCTGCCCACTTCTTCACAATGAATGCTTGGTATTCCGGCAGTACCGCTGCCACTTGCTCGAAGCCCTCGGGAAGATTCCCTTTCGTAGCTCCCCATACACGACTGACTGCCTGCGACACCGCCCCTTTTGACAACCCAAGCGAAGTTACAAACTCCGCTTGGGGCCGCCCTTCGACCAGCACACCACGCGCTATGTCGATAGTTCGTTGCCCAATTTTCAGGTCCTTGATAGCTGCCAGAAATTGGGCTTCGGTTAACCGTTTCTTCATGAAAAACACCCATATCGACTCCACACTCGGTTGTTGAACAACGGCGGTGCCAGCCGCCGAACCCGTGTAAAGTTTAGCTAAACTTTAGTGACACGTCAAGGGCTTTAGCGGCTAAAATCGTTATGTATTCAGCTTCTAATACCGGCTTAAGCGTTGTTCACCATTCATCAAGAGTTCGAGCACCTCACAATCCATTAGGCTTGTAGATTGAAACAAAGTAAGTGAGGGTAGTTAACGCGACAAAGTGAAGCAGAAATGTCCAGCCTGCATACACGCCAGATGTATTCCAGTGATAAATCATGCGGATAAACTGAAAGAACACCTCAATGGAAACCAGCCACTTGAGCACCGGCCAGACTAGGACTACCGCAATCCAGATGAACCGTAGCACTCCAGAAACATATGCCTTTCCCTTAGTGTTTGAAACTTTGTCTAGCTTGTCCTGATTAAACGAGGTAGCAGGCACCGGCGATACTGGCTCGACTTGCTCACTCCTGGGAAATTTAATAATGTTCGACATTGCTTGACCCTCCACCTCATTTGCGGGTTCAATACTGTTTGCTTCCACACTCGGAAGCGTGGCCACGGTGTGCCAGCACCTGGCCAAGCGCCCCGGATTACTCCGGGGCGCTCCTTTAACGCCAGGCAGCCGCTTAAATCTTGTTCTTGCCTATGTCCATTTAGAAACGCGCATTCGGCCTGCATCGCCGCGATACGATCATAGCAAAGACGATATGACCTAGTTATCAAGCGTTTCAGATAAAAATTATCTGATATATACGTGTATATTGACCTGAATTTAGCCGCTAAATTTTTCTTTTAGTGCTCAAGTATCTTTCCAAATAGTTCCCAGACCTGCGAAGTCACATAGCAGCGCCCACTCGGCATAGGGAATCGCGGTTTCTTCTCCGATCCAGCGTCTTACTGTGCGGTCACCCATGGTTCCAAGACCCAATGCTTTCGCCGCAGCCCCACCGGTAAAGCCAGCAATTCGCAGCACCTCCCGGATTTCTTCCCCGGTAGGCTGTTGCCAACGTAGTGCAGGGCGCAGGCATTCCAATCTGATGTTTGCTTCTGTCATAGCATGTTTTTTTCGGTATTAACTTGGCAATATACCTGCCCTTTAAGACTTATATTAGGGCATTATGCCCTAATTAGCAAGTAATTTAGCTAAACAATACTAATAATATTTCTTTATTTTTAGTAACTCTTGTTTTGGGCTAGATTGGCCGACTTTTTTCTTTTGGAGTAAACATTTAAGTTTTCGGTATGTGTTGATCTTTGATTAGTTGGTAGACGATAATTTTATTTTGATTTTAATGATTGGGAAGTTTAGAGGGGCGGTAGTTTCTTTGGGTATAGCGCATCGTAAGGGCACAAAATTTTCTTTTTCTGGCGCGTGTGCCAGATTTAGTGTATTGCAGCGCCGAAGGCGCTCCATTGTCGGGTTTTGCGTCGTGTTTGGTTTTTTTAGCTTGTTAGTGTTTCTGATTGCTTGGTTAAGGAATCTAGTTATATAAAAGGTTAAAATTGGTTAAAAACTGGTTAGGGGTTTAAAAAAACTCTGATAGGTTGTTGATAAACAGAGGTAAGATCAATGGGCATGCCCCTCAAGTGTTAATATTAAGACCCTTAAGTGTTAGTAATCGGCCCCTCAAGTGTTAAGAAAATCGCCCCTCAAATGTTAGTAGTTGTGCCCCTCAAATGTTAGTAGAGAATGGTACTTACTAACAGAGTTATCCACAATTCTTAAAGAAAACTTCCACAGGATCAGCTGAATAGATACCCTGGAACGTGGATGCGGTCCTTGATCCGGCTGAAATCGATCACCGCCCCTCAAGTGTTAGTAGTGCGCCGGCATGATTGGCCCCTCAAGTGTTAACAATCGCCCTTCATGTGTCATTGTCGGCAGAAATTGTCCCAAAACTATCCACATGGCCGCCGGCGTCCAGGCCGCACTCGACAGCTTTCACTCCCAATGGTCCAGTTGTTTCCTGGAAGGGCCACAATGCTTGCCTGCGAGCCGTTCGCCCAGAAGCTAGAGCTAAAGTCGGAAAGGCGATGGAAGACCGTGTGGCAGTGAAGAGTGGAAAGATTGGCGGCCTTGGTCGTCTGGTTCGATGCTCAGCAGGACATAGCCGGTTTTCGTGGCTGTAGCTGTGGTGTGCCCCTCAAGTGTTAATAATAAACAGGAGCAGAAGCCCCCGTTGGTCGATCCTGGCCAGCTTGGTCAACTCCCGAAATTACCGCTTGCAATGAACCAAGTCGTTGTTAATCCATGCGTGTTCGACCAGGCCGCTCTTGCGCAGCTCTTCGCACGCCTCGCCCACCTGCTCGCGCCACTTCTTCGGCCTGGCCGACTGCGAACCGCACATGAGCCGGAAGGTTTCCAGCTTCATCGGGAACGGCTCCTGGTGCGATGCGAAATAGTCGAACATGCGCCGGGCCGTGGGAGTTAGCTTGCGGTACTTCTCCCAAATGAACTTGCTGTAGTGATCGCCAGCGAACATGACAACCATTTCTTCGTCAATCTCGACCTGGCAGCGCGAATTGCGCGTGCCGCGATTCAGGACGCGGAAGCGGCGGATTAGGGATAGTGATTCGAGCTGTCCGATCCGTTTCGATGAAAACTGCATCGCGGACGCTTGCAAGCGGCTAAGGCACTCTTCTGCCTTCGCGTAGTACCGGCTGTTGATCGACCAGTCCAAGTCCTGGCAAAGCTCGTAGAACGTGAATGAAACGGGGTCGCCCAGCGGCGACCGCTTCGCATACTCAAGGATTTGTTGCCACACCAGTTCGTCATCCTCGGCGCGCAGCTCGACGCCGGTATACGTGATGGAAACGTCCTTGTTGACGTGGAATATTTCCTTTCCCTGTAGGGCCTCGCGCGGCACGCGCTTGTTGCGCGTGGTGAAGAGGGCCGACCGGGCGTAATCGTTGGGCAGGGCGCGCATGGTGTCGGGCCACGGCGCAATGTCGAATAGCGATAGCTGGTACTGTTTGATCTGCTGCTTGGTCTGCTTGAGCAAGGCGGCCTGCTTCGCTTGGCTGACCTGCTCGGCCAGTTCGCTGCTGGCGGCACCGGCTTTGCTTTGTTTCTTCGCGGCCATTGCGTCGCTCCGTTTATTCTGGGCCAATTTAGCCACCTTGTGCGCCACGGCATTAATAACAGTGCACCGTTCTTCTTGAATGCCCATAGTCGCCCCAGGCGCGGCTGACTCGGCGACTATCCGTCGGGATCGTGCTACGGCTGCACTATCCTTCACCGGCACGTCGCGCTGTTCCTCCGGCGTGTTGACCAATCGGTCAGCCAGCGTCTCAAAGTGTGAACCGGCCGTGTGCTTGGTTTTCCCAGTGTTGCCGTAAGCTCGGCGGGCCTGCGCCATACGAGCGGCAAGGTTGGCCGCGTCACTGGCACTTAATCCGCCCACGATGAGCTTGCGTTTATATTCTTGCTCGTCGAATTGATCCGGCATACCGTTTCCCTATAAGCATAACACCCAACCGAAGCCATGCGCTTTTGTGATTGCTCCAGTTTCTTACCGGCGGCATTCCGCCACACCTGATTGACAAGCAGGATCAAATATCACTCGGCTGCTAGAATCACTATGCTTAATCTCGATATCACGGGTAATATTACCGATAAATTGGAATTGGTTGTGGCTCACTATATGTCTCCCTTGCTGCTGGAGTACATAGTTTAGCTATACCAATTATGAAGATCAAGAACTTTAGCGGCTAAAATTATATGTCTCCTCACGATAAGGCAGTCAACCCGGTGCACATATACATCTTCTTTACTAACGTCCTCCGTATCCTTGATGAGCAAGGTATGACAAAAAATGAGCTCTCCGAACGGTCGGGGGTGTCGATCTCTTTTCTTTCCGACCTCACGACCGGAAAAGCCAATCCGTCACTCAAGGTAATGGAAGCCATCGCAAGCGCACTAGAAACACCGCTGCCGCTTCTCTTGGAGTCAACCGATTTGGACAAGGACACCTTAGCAGCCCTGGCCGGCGGAAAAGCTCCCAGCAGCTTACCCGCCGGCTATGAAAGGGTGTCGGCGATACTTCCCGAACACCGGGCTTTTGTGGTCAGAAAATGGGGTGAAGAAACAAGAAAGAAGCTAGGAGGAAGAAACGCCAAGAAATGAGGAAAGATCGGACAGCAGCATGGCTCGTTCAGACATAAAGCCACGCCCAAAGACATTTTAGCCGCTAAAGTACGCCGGGGTAGCTCAACCCCCGGAACCCCCATCAAAGCAAGCTGTATCGGCGCTATGGACACGCCCGATTATTACGGTGTGTTGCGAGCAATATACAAAAAATTCAAAAATTCTGATTTTTACATATCCATATTGTTGCGTAGTGGATCATTTCGGTATATCGTGTTCGACTATACAGTCATTGAACACTGAAAAGCACATCAGGGGGTAAACGTGGTGATCGATTCAAAAGAGCACGACAGCATCAAAGAACGCGCTAAGAAGAAGCTCGAAAGGGACATGGGACCAATGCTATTAGAAGCCCTGCACGACCCTAAAACAGTTGAGATTCTGCTCAACGAAGACGGCAAGCTGTGGATTGAACGTCAAGGCCAGCGTTTGCAGCGGCTTGACAATTTGTATCTTCGGCGGGCGCAAGCACAAGCCATCTTAGAAACCGTTGCCGGCTATCACGGCAAGGAAATCACCAAAAACAGTCCCTTACTTGAAGGCGAATTCCCCATCGACGGCTCGCGCTTCGCGGGCCAACTCGGCCCGGTAGTAGCTGGGCCCGTATTTGCGATCCGCAAGAAACCTATTGAGGTATATACGCTCGCGCAATACGTTGAATCCGAAATCATGACCGCAGCACAAGCGCAGTCAATTCGGGACGCCGTTGCGGCACACAAAAACATTCTAATAATTGGTGGTACTGGCTCAGGCAAGACAACGCTGGTCAATGCGATTATTCAGGCGATGGTTGATAACGATCCACTGGAACGGTTCGTTATCATTGAGGACACCGGCGAAATCCAATGCACGGCTGAAAACTTTGTCCAGTACCACACCAGCATTGACGTCAGCATGACCATGCTGCTGAAAACTACTTTGCGTATGCGTCCTGACCGTATCCTGGTTGGCGAAGTCCGGGGCGAAGAAGCCCTAGATCTGCTCGACGCCTGGAACACTGGCCACCCTGGCGGCGCTGCCACCCTTCATGCAAATAGTGCATCGGAGGGTTTGACTCGTTTGAAGTCGCTTGTTTCTCGGAATAAGTCGGCTCCATCGGAGATTGAACCGCTGATAGGCGAGGCGGTTCATGTAGTCGTTCATATCGCCAGAACCCCGGATGGCTCGCGTCGTATCCAGGGAATCCTAGAGGTTTCAGGGTATGTCAATGGCCACTATAAAACTGTGTCTCTTTAAGGAGTTAAGATCAATGCAACAAATACTCTTCCCGTCATTCCGTCTCGACCAACGCGCACTGTTTTTCATCGGTCTGGCTGTTGTCCTGGCGTTTTTCCTGCTAGCTCCCCAGCACGCTTTTGCCTCCCAAGGCACCGGCGGCTCACTGCCTTATGAAAGCTGGCTGACGAACCTGCGAAACTCCGTCACCGGCCCGGTTGCTTTCGCGCTGTCGATCATCGGCATCGTAGTCGCTGGGGGCATCCTGATCTTCGGCGGTGAACTCAACGGTTTTTTCCGCACGTTGATTTTTATCGTCTTGGTCATGGCCCTGTTGGTTGGCGCACAAAACATGATGAGTACTTTCTTTGGCCGTGGTGCAGAAATCGCAGCCCAAACCGATGCGGCGCTGCTCCAAATCAAGCTGTCCGTGCTGGACGATACTTACTTCTCTAGCGAAGCAGTGGCAGGGTGAATCATGTCTCTGCGCGCAATCCGCATTCGTAGGGCCGGCAACCGAGAAAACTTGTTCATGGGTGGAGATCGTGAGCTGGTCATGTTCTCGGGCTTGCTAGCCGCGGCGCTGATTTTCAGCGCCCAAGAAGTACGAGCAACGGTGTTCGGCTTTGGGTTATGGTTCGGTGCGCTTTTTGCATGCCGACTCATGGCCAAGGCAGATCCCAAGCTACGCCATGTGTACCTCAGACATCGCCGCTACAAAGGGTACTACCCAGCGCGTAGCACGCCTTTTCGTGACAACACGCCAACTCAAGGGAAGCAATACAAATGATTGAGTCAGTCGCATTTGCCATTGCTGTCCTCGGTGCGGTTTTGTTGCTCATCCTGTTTACCCGCATCCGGGCAGTAGATGCCGAACTGAAACTGAAAAAACATCGCTCGAAGGATACCGCACTAGCCGACTTGCTCAATTACGCCGCGATGATCGATGATGGCGTAATTGTGTGCAAGAACGGTTCTTTTATGGCCGCCTGGCTGTACAAGGGGGATGACAACGCTAGCAGCACCGATGAACAGCGAGAAATGGTGTCGTTCCGTATCAACCAGGCTCTAGCTGGTCTGGGTAGCGGCTGGATGGTGCATGTCGATGCTGTACGCCGTCCGGCTCCCAATTATTCCGACCGTGGGCATTCAAATTTCCCCGATCCGCTATCTGCTGCGATAGAGGAAGAGCGCCGGCAGTTGTTCGAGAGCTTGGGCACGATGTATGAAGGCTATTTCGTACTGACCCTTACCTGGTTCCCCACCGCTCCTTGCCCAGCGCAAGTTTATCGAACTCATGTTCGATGACGATGCAGTAATACCTGACCACAAGGCCCGCACGATGGGGCTTATCAAGCAATTCACCCGTGAGATAATCAGCATCGAATCGCGGATATCCTCGGCCGTGAAGCTGTTTCGCCTGCGAGGTCAAAAGGTAGTCACGGAAGAAGGTACACAAGTCACGCATGATGACTTCCTATCGTGGCTGCAATTTTGTATCACTGGCCTACATCATCCGGTGCAACTCCCCAACAACCCGATGTATCTGGACGCCTTGATCGGCGGGCAGGAGATGTTTGGTGGCGTAGTACCCAAGGTCGGCCGCAACTTTGTCCAAGTCGTAGCTATCGAGGGCTTTCCATTGGAGTCAACACCGGGCGTTCTGACCGCCCTGGGAGAATTGGCTTGCGAATACCGTTGGTCATCTCGTTTCATTTTCATGGATCAGCACGAAGCCGTGGCCCACTTAGACAAGTTTCGCAAGAAATGGCGGCAAAAGGTACGCGGTTTCTTCGACCAGGTGTTCAACACGAACAGCGGTATTATTGACCAGGATGCTCTTTCGATGGTTGGTGATGCCGAAGCCGCTATTGCCGAAATCAATAGCGGAATGGTAGCCGCTGGGTATTACACGAGCGTCGTCGTACTAATGGATGAGGATCGCACCCACCTGGAACAGTCTGCCCGCCAAGTAGAAAAAGCCATCAACCGTCTGGGCTTCGCTGCTAGAATCGAGACGATCAACACGCTGGACGCCTTCTTGGGCAGTTTGCCAGGACATGGTGTCGAGAACGTGCGCCGTCCACTCATCAACACCATGAACCTAGCCGATCTGCTGCCTACCAGCACGATCTGGACAGGATCGGCCAGTGCGCCTTGCCCGATGTACCCGCCACTGTCGCCGGCGCTTATGCACTGTGTCACGCATGGCGCAACGCCATTCCGGTTGAACCTGCATGTGCGCGACCTGGGCCATACCTTCATGTTCGGCCCGACTGGCGCGGGCAAATCAACGCACCTGGCCATCATCGCTGCCCAGCTCCGGCGTTATACCGATATGTCTATCTTTGTCTTTGATAAGGGCATGTCGATGTATCCGCTAACTGCCGGTATTCGAGCCAGCTCCAAGGGGAAAAGCGGCCTGCATTTCACCGTGGCAGCCGATGATGACCAGCTCGCGTTCTGCCCTCTGCAGTTCCTAGATACCAAGAAGGATCGTGCTTGGGCGATGGAATGGATTGACACCATTTTAGCGTTAAATAGGGTGGAAACCACGCCCACCCAGCGCAACGCAATTAGTAATGCGCTCTTTAGCATGCACGATAGCGGCGCACATACGCTCTCCGAGTTCAGCTTAACGATTCAGGATGAAGTGATCCGCGATGCCATTAAGCAATACACAGTGGACGGCACGATGGGCCACTTGCTGGATGCTGAAACGGACGGGCTTTCACTGTCCGATTTCACAGTCTTTGAAATCGAAGAGTTGATGAACATGGGCGAGAAATTTGCGCTGCCTGTGCTGTTGTATCTCTTCCGCCGGATCGAACGTGCCCTTCACGGCCAGCCCGCCGTCATCATACTTGACGAAGCCTGGTTGATGCTCGGTCATCCGACGTTCCGCACTAAGATTCGAGAATGGCTCAAGGTGCTACGTAAGGCGAACTGCTTGGTTCTTATGGCCACGCAAAGCCTCTCTGACGCAGCAAACAGCGGCATTTTAGATGTGATCGTGGAATCGACCGCAACTAAGATTTTCTTGCCGAATGTGTACGCCCGCGATGAGGACACGGCCGCACTGTACCGGCGCATGGGCCTGAATGCACGCCAAATAGAAATCCTAGCCACGGCCATACCGAAGCGCCAGTACTACTATGTGTCGGGGAACGGCCGCCGACTGTATGACCTTGCTTTGGGGCCTCTGGCATTAGCCTTCGTCGGAGCGTCAGACAAGGAGTCGGTCGCCACTATCAGAAGCCTGGAAGCCAAGTTTGGCGATGCCTGGGTGGATGAATGGCTGGCTAGCTATAGCCTGAATCTCAATGACTATTTGGAGGCCGCATGAGCTTTTCAGAATCGATCAAGGGCTTGATTTTAAAGAAGCCCGCCGTCCAGCAATTGCAGGAAGCAACGGAAGCCGCAACGCATAATAGCGGGCTTGAAAACCCTTATTTAGCGGCCCGCCGCACCTGGAACGAGCATGTTGGCTCGGTCGTCTCGTCGCGCCAGACCTGGCAAGTCGTCGGCATTCTGGCAATGTTGATCGCACTCGCCAGCGTCGGCGGTGTGATCCATATTGGCAGCCAGTCGAAGTTCATTCCCTATGTTGTGGAAGTGGACAAGTTAGGCCAGACCATTGCGGCTGGGCCGGTCACAGCGTCCGACAAGGCCGATCCGCGCGTAATTCACGCAACGGTTGCCGACTTCATCATCAGCGCGCGCATGGTCACGCCAGACATTGCTTTGCAACGCAAGGCCGTTTTCAAGGTGTATGCGCATCTGTCTCCGAATGATCCAGCCACGGCAAAAATGAATGAATGGTTCAACAGTGATGACGAAGCCAGCCCATTCAAGCGCGCCGCGAAAGAAATGGTAAACATCGAAATCAAGTCGGTAATCCCGCAGTCGCCGGATACTTGGCAAGTGGATTGGGTGGAAACCACCCGCGACCGCCAAGGGACGTTGAAAGGCCAGCCCGAAACACTGCGCGCTCTTGTCACTGTCTATATCGCCGAACCAACTTCGCAGACCACGGACGAGCAACTACGCAATAACCCGATGGGGATTTATGTGCGTGATTTTTCCTGGTCACGCCTTCTTTAATTACGAGGCTAATTCATTATGAACAAGTCAATCTTTGCTGTGCTCGCCGTAGCAGCCCTGTCGATCCCAACCGTAACTCTTGCCGCCGATGATCTGGCCGACAAGTTTTTCTCCAACAACAACCCGACTTTGACTCCGCAGGAAAAGGCGGCCATTGCCATCGCCAAGCGGTGGGAAGCTGGATCGACAACTGGTATGAAGCCGGTAGCCGGTGCCAATGGTGCTATCAAGTTCTTATATGGCGCGCATCAGCCCAGCATCGTTTGCGCGGTACTCCAGGTGTGTGATGTGGCTTTGCAGGCCGGCGAGCAAGTCAACTCGATCAACCTGGGTGATACGGCCCGCTGGACGGTTGATCCGGCCATCACCGGTAGTGGTGCCGGTGAAGTCCAGCACCTCATCATCAAGCCAATGGATGTGGGTTTGGAAACCAGCCTGGTCGTGACCACGAACCGCCGTACCTATCACATCCGGTTGCGCTCGCACCGTACGCAATACATGCCGCAAGTCTCGTTCACGTATCCCGAGGATGCACTTGCGAAGTGGGACGCGATCAAATCGCGCGAAGTGCAACACCGCTCCGACAACACAATTCCTTCCACCGGCGAATACCTGGGTAATCTTTCATTTGATTACGATTTGACCGGCTCGGCTTCCTGGAAGCCTGTGCGCATATTCAACGATGGCCACAAGACCATCATCCAAATGCCACGCTCAATGGAGCAAACCGAAGCGCCGACTCTACTTGTCGTACGTCGGGATGGTGGCCTGTTCCGTGACGCTGAAACTGTGATGGTCAATTACCGCGTCCAAGGCGACCGCTACATCGTGGATGCGGTATTCGACAAGGCAATCCTGATTGCCGGCATCGGCAGCAGCCAAGACCGCGTGACCATTACAAGGAGAAATTGACATGCGAAAGATTATCATTGCCTCGTTGTTCGCGCTCTCGCTGGCCGGCTGCGCAACGACGGGCAAATATGGCAACTTCGTTCCGGCAGCAGCTAACCAACAGCAAATTGCCTCTGACGCCGTTCAGCAGCTCGCCACACTGTACCCGCCTGCCAAGACACGTTTCGAGTTACAACAGGCCACGCCTGACGCCTTTGGAATAGCCTTGATCAACTCACTGCGTGAACGCGGCTATGCCCTTTTGGAGTTCAACCCGGTCAACCAGGCGCAAGCCTCAATAGCCACGGCAGCCTTGCCGCTGCGCTACGTATTAGATCAGGCCGGCCCCGCGGGCCTGTACCGTCTGACCCTATTGGTCGGCAGTCAATCCATCACTCGCCCCTACCTGAAAGAAAACGGCTCGTTTGTGCCTGCCGGTTATTGGGTACGCAAGGAGTAAACCATGAGCAAAACAGCCGATCAAATGGCACCTGATGTCTCGCCGGGTACGATGTCGAACAAATCCGGTGTTCGACGCGTCAATAACGTGCCTATGTACCTGCTGGCCGGTGTGCTTGGCCTGTTCCTGCTGGTCATGGCCATGGTCGCAGCGGATCGTTCAGCGAAGCAGAACGAGCCTGCAATCGACCCTCAGGAAAGAGCTGGCAACACGTCAATGTTCGCCCAGGAAATCGCCGGCGATCAGACTGAAGGCATCGTTGCTCCGGCGAAAGCCTTGACAATACCCGACATGCCGACCACGCAGACCGCAGATCCGATGCTGATTGCTCGACCAGACAACCTGGACGTGCCACCGGCCCCGCCATCGGGCGGCCAGCATCTAGATCAACCTGCCAATGATGATGAAGCCCAGCGCATCCGCATAGCGAAATTGCAAATGCTGGAAGACGCGATCAAGGCAAAAACCACAGTTCAATTTATCGCGCCGCGTAGCTCTGGATCGGCTCCTGGCGGCAACACGTCCCCACCGCAATCCCGCGACGAAATGCTGGCTCGTTTGGCAGCGGTTCGCCAGCAGATTGACTCCCAGCGTGCCGAGGACCCTACGGCCGCTTACCAGGCCCGACTGGAGCAGATACGCAGTTCCGGCGTAGGTGGTGGGGTAGGAGTTGGTAGTGGTACGTCCTCTGGTGCTCCCACGCTGTTGCAGGCCTCGGCATCGACCGGCGGTGGCAATAACTACTCGCAATTTGCAGCTGGTAGTGAAGCCGATCGCTGGAAGCTAGATTCACAATTGGAAGCCCCGCGATCGCCGTTCGAGCTACGCGCTGGCTTCGTTGTGCCGGCCACGCTGATTTCGGGAATCAACTCCCAGTTGCCTGGCCAAATCATGGCCCAAGTCAGCCAAAGCGTGTATGACACGCCCACCGGTAAGCATCTGCTGATTCCGCAAGGATCGCGCCTGGTGGGCATGTATTCGAGTGATGTGGCATACGGACAATCTCGGGTACTGATTGCCTGGCAGCGCATCGTATTCCCGGACGGAAAGGCAATGGATATTGGTTCGATGCCAGGCGCGGATGGGGTGGGCTATGCTGGCTCCAAGGATCAAGTCAACAACCATTACTTCCGGGTATTCGCATCGGCCTTCCTTATGTCCGGTGTGACTGCCGGTATTACCATGAGTCAAAACGCTAACCGCAACTCGGTCTTTGGTCGTCCTACCGCTTCTAGCGCGATGAGCGAGGCGCTAGGTCAGCAGCTCGGTCAAGTGACCGCGCAGATGATCGCCAAAAACCTGAACATCGCTCCCACTTTGGAAATCCGTCCTGGCTATCGCTTCAATGTGATTGTCACCAAGGATATGACATTTTCGAAACCCTATCGCTCGTTTGATTACTGACGCCATGGAGAAAAAAATGAAGCAGAAGTTTTTAGCCGCTAAAGTCGCTGTTGTTGTGGCATTGACAGTTGGAGCATTTAATACCCCGTCTGTCCATGCCGGCATCCCTGTGTTCGACAGTGGGAATTTGAAGCAAAATATCATGACTGCTGTCGAGTCGGTAGCGCAAACGCTCAAGCAAATCGAGCAGTACCAGACCCAACTGCAGCAGTACGAAAACATGCTGCAAAACACGTTGGCCCCAGCGGCATATATCTGGGATCAGGCGCAATCCACGATGGCCAAGCTGTTAGCCACGCAGGACACGCTAGCTTACTACCAAAACCAGCTTGGCAGCCTCGATACCTACTTGGGTAAGTTCAGGGACGTGTCCTATTACCGCAACTCGCCGTGTTTCAATGGTTCGGGTGGCTGCACACCTGCAGAGAAGGCAGCGATGGAAGAAAACCGTCGTCTGGCCAACGAAAGCCAGAAGAAGGCCAATGATGCTTTGTTTCGCAGCTTGGACAAGCAGCAAGACGCGCTGACCTCTGACGCCCGTACCCTGCAACAACTACAGGGCAGGGCGCAGGGCGCGACTGGCCAGCTACAGGCCATCGGCTACGCCAACCAGCTCGCCAGCCAGCAGGCCAACCAGCTCTTGCAGATTCGCGCCATGTTGCTTGCCCAGCAGAACGCGATTGCAGCCAAAGCGGCCACCGATCAAGATCAAGCCGCCCGCGACCAGGCGATGGAGAGCTCGATGACCAAGGGCTCTTACAATATGCCCACACCACAAACTTTCTAATCAGGAGGCCAGATGAAATCTAATACCATCATTTTGACCTTGGCTACTCTGACTTCGGTGTTGTTGGCAGGATGTAGTGATGATCGTTATTCGGTCACCGATGAGCACTGCAAGCCGGAGTATTGGCAACAGCTTCCCGATAACCCTGAGCGTGAAGCTCTCATTGAAGCGTGCATGACGCGATGAAGGCGCTGATTCGAGTTGGTCTGGAGATGGTCATTGTCCCGGCAGCTCTAACGGGCTGTTGGGACAGAAAAAACACCTCTATCGTGCCAACTGCGAAACTATGCAACCCGGATTTTTACCAAGCCCTGCCAGCTGGTAAGCAACGCGACAATCTGGTCTAGGAGAAAAACCATGAAAGATCGCAGTGCTTGGTTTGCGATAGCAGCGTCGGTCATTTTATTTATCGCTGCCCCCGATTCTTTTGCAGGTACTCCGGGCAATGCCAATGTCGGCTTTTATGACGAAATATTACGCCGCTTTCAAAACGCAGCTACCGGCTGGCAAACCGTTATCACTAACGCCGCGTCCTGGTTGTTCTGGACACTCGTTTTGATTTCGATGGTGTGGACGTTCGGCATGATGGCCTTGCGTAAGGCTGACATAGGCGAGTTTTTCGCTGAGTTTGTACGCTTCACGATCTTCACGGGCTTTTTCTGGTGGCTGCTTATCAACGGGCCCAACTTTGCCACGTCGATCATGCAGTCGCTTTCTCAGCTCGGCGCGTCGGCAGGGGGGTTGCCCTCCACACCGGGCCAGCTTGGCCTCACACCTTCTGGAATCGTGGATATTGGTTTTAAGATATTCGGGCAGATTATCGACAATATGTCGTTTTGGCCTAACAAATTCCACCTAAGCCTTATGGGCGGCATCATGGGCTTGGGCATCCTGATCATGCTGTGCCTTATCGGCATCAACATGTTGTTGCTCTTGGTGTCGGCTTGGTTTCTCGCGTATGCAGGCATCTTCTTTCTCGGATTTGGTGGATCACGTTGGACTTCTGACATGGCGATTAACTATTACAAAAGCGTGTTGGGCCTGGCCATACAAATCCTGGCAATGGTGCTTCTGATTGCCATCGGCAAGACATTCCTTGACCAGTATTACGCAACCATACAAGACGATATTGCCGCTACGAATCTGAAATCAATGGCTGCGCTTTTGATGGCGTGCATTGTTCTCTTGGCGCTGACTTCGCGGATACCCCCTCTTCTAGCCGGTATCATTACTGGCGCAGCCATAGGCGGCGGCGGCGTTGGAAGTATAGTTGGCGCAGGCACCTTGGCAGCGTCCGCCGGCATTGCCGGTGCAGCTGTAGCGACTGGCAGCGCAGCTCTGGCTGCTGGTAGTGCAGCAGCCGCCGGTGGTGCGCAGGCTATCATGGCCGCCTACTCTAAGGCCGCCGAAAACGCATCGAGCGGCAACAGTAGCAGCAATCTTATGTCGGCATTTAGCGGCGGCGGCGATGGCGATGCCGGCGGTAGTGATGAAGCTGGTACTGGTGACACGCCGTTTGCTCAAGCCGCCGGTTTCGGTAGCGGCTCTGGCAAGTCATCTAGCGGTACATCATCGGTCAGCACCGGCGGCGGTTTCCTGTCATCAGCCGCCAAGGCAGGCCGGATCACGGCTGACGCAGGCGGCATCTTGGCCAAGGCCGCCGGATCGGTGGCAATGACCAAAGCTTCCAGCATCAAAGAATCGGCAATGACTCGAATTGCCGACACAACAGGCGGAAAGATCGCCTCCGCGATCAAGGGCACCGGGGCCACGGCTATCGCCGACGACAATGTAGGCGCAGCTCTGCGTGCTAGAAGCGAGTTTACCGGCAACAACTTAGGCGGCAACGCCGGAGACAGTGATTGGATCGACCAAACGGCGGGATTCAGCGCGCTATCGGAAGCCGACCAGGCCAAGGCCAGCGAATCCCATGCGTCATGGCAAGCCGAAAACCCAGAAGAACGAACCTTCGGGATCGAAGATTACGTGTCGTATGTCCAGGAGCGGCAACAGGAGAGAAATGCCGAAGCCGCTAGTTTCATCAATAAGAAGGCGTAAAGCCTGAAAGGAGCTATCCATGAATAAGAAACTGCTTTCCCTTGTCATCGCTGTGGCGGCCCTCAGCTTGGCCGGTACGGCCAGCCCGCAGGAAGTATTGACAGGCGACACCCGCCTTGCTTGCGAAGCGGTGTTGTGCCTTTCCTCGGGCACCAGACCCAGCGAATGCGCGCCGTCTCTCAATCGCTATTTCAGCATCACGGCCCGTACGCTCTCGAACACTCTCAGGAAGCGTCGGAACTTCCTTAACTTGTGCCCCGAATCGAACCAGACACCAGAAATGGCCTCGCTTATTTCCGCGCAAGTCAATGGAGCCGGCCGGTGCGATGCGCAGTCGCTCAATGTTTCGCTGGTTATGTGGCGTAGTAGCTGGGATGGCGGGGAAAGGTATATCAGCAACCGGATGCCGGATTATTGCGCGGGATACACCGGTCATGCATATACCGACTTTGAGTCGAGCGGCACCATGCCTCGATATGTTGGTACACAAGAAAATGGTGGGTTTTGGGCCGAAGCGAAGGACTACGAACGCTCTCTAGCAGAATACAACACCCGGCTGGAAGCGGAACGCCAGCGTAATCGCGAAAACAGTTGGTTGCAGCGGTAAGGGGAAGGGACATGTTGCCATTCTTTGTTGATATGCCGCCGCAGATTCAGGAGCGCGTCGTGTGCTCGATATCGGCTGCTGTCAAGTATGAAATCCCGGCCAATATTGTGTTAGCTGTGGCCGAAAAAGAGGGAGGCAAACCGGGCCAATGGGTGCGCAACTCGAATGGGACTCATGATGTAGGCCCCATGCAGTTCAACACGAAATACTTACGTGACCTGGCTCGCTACGGGATCACGGCAGACGATGTAGCAGCGAGCGGTTGCTACTCGTATGACCTGGCTGCCTGGCGGTTGCGGATGCACATTCGCAACGACAAGGGCGATCTGTGGACGAAAGTCGCTAACTATCACTCGCGCACGCCTCGTTACAACACTGTTTACCGGGCCGACTTGATCCGCAAGGCGACCAAATGGGCCTATTGGCTCGAAGCTCGCTTTGTGACCCTAGACGTGATGAAAGAGGGCGCTACGGCTTCCCCAGTGACTGTTGAGCAAGTGGCCCAGCAAACGACTGTAGAGGCCCCAGCGTCCGCACCAGCGCAACATAAACACGCAGTAAATAGCTCGGTGAACTCTTCCAGCTATGTACCGCGCTCAATATCGTTTAGCTCGCGGGATTAAGCGCTGGCCTTTATTTGGCGGCTAAAGCATGGACAAATTCCACAACTTCATGATGCGCTACATGCTGGGCCTTTGGAGTTGCATTAGTGGCTATTGCAAGTGGGCCGAATCGCAAGCAAAGAACGACAAGGATTTGCTTGTACTCGGCATCGGCCCGGTCTTTGTCCTGGGCCTGCTCCTATGGTCGTTACCAGGCTGGATCGGCAAGCCCATTGCCTTCATCTTGTCACTGCCTGCGCTTTACCTGGCCTTCCTGGTACTACGCACTTACTCCGTTCGGACGGGAAAGTGGAAATGAAACCACTGCACATGTCGAACGGTTCACTGGAACTGTTGAAGTGGCTCGCGCTGGTCTTAATGACCGGCGATCACGTCAACAAGTACCTGTTCAACGGCACCATTGATTGGCTGTTCACCGCCGGTCGGCTCTGCTTGCCGATCTTCGTTTTCGTCCTTGCGTACAACCTGGCCCGCCCTGGCGTATTTGAGCGCGGAGCCTATCCCCGCACGATGAAACGCATGGCGCTGTTCAGTGCTGCCGCCTCGGTACCATACATCGCCTTGGGTGGTCTTGGTGGTGGGTGGTGGCCGCTCAATGTCATGTTCACGCTGCTGGTCATTACTGCCACGCTGAACCAGGTACAGCGTGGCGATATCGGCAACTTGGTTGCCGCCGGCCTGCTGCTCCTGCTCGGTGGTAGCGTTGTCGAATACTGGTGGCCGGCCATCATTCTCGGTGTTGCCGTTTGGTCTTATTGCAAGCGCCCCACCTGGATAGCCGCGGTAGTCGCGCTACTGGCCCTGGCCACACTCTGGTTCATCAATCGTAACCTGTGGGCTTTGGCGGTGTTGCCGCTGCTCCTGGTGGCTTCACGCCTCGATCTGCCCATGCCACGCCTGCGCTGGGTGTTTTATACCTATTACCCGCTGCATCTGGCCGTGCTCTGGTTGATTCGTATCCCTATGAGCAAAGCCGGATACCTATTCTTATGATTAGAGAGTCTGTCCGATGTGTAAAGCATTTTTCCTTGTCTTTTCCCTACTGTCAATGATCTTCACTCAAGGTGCAATAGCTGACGACTATGGTACTTCCCAAAACACGCCCATTTCTTTGATGGTGATGGTTTCCTTCCCAGATAGCAGCACCACGTTCCAGCCGCCGGCAGACGTTGCCGCAGTACTCGATGACGCTCGTGCCGCCTCGTTGATCTATATCAACGGCCGCACCAGCACAAACCGGCCCAGCGCCCGCGATGAAATCCTAGCATTGAAGCGCGCCCTGTCGGCGCGCAGGTATCTGGTAGATCGTGGCGTGGCGCCGCTCAAGGTCATGGTGAACTTTGCATCGGCGACCGACTACGTAACCGAGAACATCACACCCGAAGGGCGCTACCAGAACCAACGCGTCGAAATCGAACTCATCTACGCGCCCATATTATAAAGCTTCAGTTTTTCAATCAAAAGGAGATTGCAACATGAAATCCATAAACCGCTTTGCCTTTGCCTTGCCGATCCTGGCCCTTACTGGTTGCGTTGCCTTGGACCCGGTCATGGTGACGGAAACACTGCCTCAAATTTGCCAAGCCGCCAAGAACAACCAGGTGCAAGCCAATAGCACTTATGTTGGCATGAGTCTGACCATGACCGGCGAAGTCCGGTCAGTCAATGAAGGCTTCCAGCCCCGTTATCGTGTGCTCTTGAAGGCTGGCAAAGTGTCGATTCACGCCGGCACCGATAACAAGGCAAGCGTCACTGCGCTGACGGTCGGCAAGACCGCTCGCGCTTCCGGTATCATTACGGACGTGTCCAACGATTTCAACGGCTGCGCAATCTCGCTAAAAGACGCGACGTTCTAAGTTGGGGTAGACCCAACAGTCGTGTCACTAGCCGCCATTTCGATCACGGCAATGCCAGCCAGACATTCATGTGCAGATGGATGAGGTCGACTGGTGACTCGGATGGCGGGTGATATACGAGCGCTGTGACACCTTCATGGGGTGGCTCAGCAGCCTGACCGGACGGCGAGCCTCGGTCCACCTCACGTATTCGTCATGTCAACTTCGAATCCGCTCGCCCGACGGCACTCGACCCCTTCAGGTCGATCAGTTCCTTTTGAGTTCAACGACCGGTTAAAGGGTGGAACCGCCTCCTACGAATGGCGACATGCGTTCGCTTCACCGACCAAACGGCCTAATCAAGCTTGCCGTGGCAATATTTGTATCGCTTACCGGAACCACAGGGGCACACGCTGTTTATCAGTGCTATGTGGTTGTCATTTTAAAGTCAACTAAGGTTGACTATTCATTATGCTATGAACTGCTGACGAGAAAATTGATATGTAAGAATTTCTATAAATAACCTATAAATATAAGTTTTATTCCGTACTAGATATTAGTATCTGTGCCTTATTCTTGCTTCCGCCGACATAAAACAAGCCCATGACCAGGCATGCCGTCGTATTTGTTTATTAGCGGTTGGTTAGTTTGATCGTTATTTATTTTGAAATACAACGTAATACCCAGATTTCTATTGAGCTATACGACATTGCATACACAATTATTGGACAAAATGTCTTATACATTACGTTAGCTCCGCCATTTCAGGAGTAGCCAAATTGAGCCAGCCAAAGAAAATATACCTATCCGAGTTCGCGGTGAATTTATTCTCCGGAAAATGGATAATCATATCCGCAAATCAATTGATGGCTGGCGGAACAATGGGCGAAAAAGAGCAAGAGGTGGCCAACAATTCTCACATTTATTTAATTTGCAAGACTCCGTCAATATCATTTTCAAATAAATCATTCAGCTACATAAATGGTATTGCAAGCGGTCACATAAATTACAAAGTAGATGGAGAGGTCAGAGAAAAGGAGTTTTCTTTTGAATTCCCTTTGCTTGATGGTGCCGTGGAGGTAAAGCTCGCCAAATACCCTCATCGAGAGTTCTCAGCATACGATGCCAACGGAAACGAAGTTCGATACCTTCCAGCCAGCGTAGTAAGCGTGTGTACGGGATGGCATCTGAGCAACAATGAGTTGAGGGATTTAGAAGTTTTATACGTAGGACAAGCCTACGGCGATGGTAATAGAAGTGCATTTGATCGACTTAAAAGCCACTCTACCCTTCAAAAAATACTGGCCCAAGCCAGCTATGACTCCCCTGATAGCGAAATTGTAGTTCTAACTTTTGAATACGCACCATATAGAGTAATAAGTCAAATAGACGGTAGAGCCAAAGACGTAATTTCAGATTACAGAGACATTGATCGCTTCAGAAACATAATTAACACACCTCTTACTGAATACCAGCAAATATGCTTGATTGAGGCAGGTCTTATTAGGTACTTCCAGCCATATTACAATTCATTTTACAAAGATAACTTTCCAAACGACAAGCACAAGATATTGGAAAGCTGCTACGACCTAGATTTTTCTGGGTTAATTGTTGAAATTAATACGGAAGAACTTAGATATTGTCTATTCTCCGAAAAAGCTAGGCCAAACTTTCATCATATATGCCAAATTGACATTCTTGATCCAGATAAACGATGGGGATTTTTTCATTATTCAAACGGTGATGGAAGTGTATTCAAAATGCCAGAAGTAATACAACGGGCCTCAAAGTGATAACCTGGCGCTCAACCTCGCTCCCTTCGGTCGCTCTGGGCGCTGCGCGATAAAGCCGCGCAGCGCCGGTTAGCTCTACGTTATGCAGCACGAATAGGGCATTGCCGCATGCTGTCGGTCGAGCAGATCAAATGAAGATGGGCGAACTGTGAGATGTGGATAGCTTCGCTAAGGACGATACGACGTTCCAGTGCAACACACCCAAAGTAGATGCTGATGGTGAAAGGCTAGCTATGAATCAAGACTGGATTCTCCATAAATAAGAAACTCACCATGACCAATTTCGAATTCATGAAGGAAGAGTATTTATCTCTACGTAGAGAGATCGAAGCTTCGATTTCTGAGTTGGCCACACTTGAACGGCAATGCGTATTAGCTACCGCTGGAATCTATAACAAGCATGCAAAAGGTTGGGAACATTTCCATTACCAGGCAACAAGAAATAAGTTCCGCACCAAGGTAAGAGTTGCTGCTTGGCTCACCCTGATTGCTCTCACCATTTTTATTGCATTTCACGGATCAACAATTGTGGCCGAGCCCAAATGTCACTCAGAGAACAACCTATGCCGATAGCTATGGGGCCACGACCCAACACGAACTACCTCAAGTCAGCAATCGGGCGCATCTACTGCGATGACGATGACTTCATCATCATCGGACTTACAGGGCGAACCGGCAGTGGCTGCAGCACTGCGGCAAGGATTCTTCAATCGAATGCCGAGGATATCCGACACAGCCTGTTCTCTGGCGAAAACCCCGACTCTAACGAACAAAGAAAAGAGCGGATTCTTCTTCGGTACTTCAGAGCTACCTGGACACCGTTCCTACTCATACAAGTTCGCGCTCTTATTACAACGTTTCTCTTGGATGCTGAAATTGAGAAAGCGATCAATAAATTCCGGGAACTGCTTCCGACACCAGAGAAGCAAACTGAGTTCACAAGACTACTCGAAGAAATACGAACGCCCTATCAAGCGATCCTTAATAGGGCTGGCGATGTAAATGCAACAGAGTACTACACTAGAACCTTACCAATTAAATGCGAAGAGCTACGAGCAACCCTCGGGGAAAGCAGCTTCGTTAGCCTCTACCAGGTTATTGGCAAAAACATTCGCTTGTCAGGCGACCCATATAAATCGACGCTAGTCGAAGGGAAGTTCTTTACCTTAGCAGAGCGAGTAAATTCGGTTATCAAACAAATTCACGACGAGCAACGAGCCCGCAGTCAACAAACCTTCATCGTCGTTGACGCGATCAGAAATCCCCTTGAGGCACTATTCTTCCAAGACCGTTATTCATCGTTTTTCTTGCTGGCGGTTTCAGCGCCCGAACCCGACCGGCAGGCGCGGCTGAGAGCGCAGAAATACTCGGAATCTGACATAGCATCGATCGACAAGATCGAGTACACACCACGTGACCTTGACGAAACTGAGTTTTACTCAGTCCAAGACATTCAGGCCTGCCTCCAGCGCGCCGACCTCTACATAAGTAACCCGAATGTCACAGCGAAGGTGAACGAGTTTCAGAATCTAGCAAATCAACTACTTCGATTTATTTCTTTGATTCGAAGGCCGGGAATTGTCACGCCCTCCGCGCTTGAGCGATGTATGCAGATCGCTTACACCGCAAAACTTAATTCGGGATGCATATCCCGTCAAGTAGGCGCGGTCGTGACGGACATCAACTTTTCAGTTCGCTCCATCGGATGGAATGACGCACCGCATGGTCAAGTTCCATGCAACCTTCGGAACCGAGACGATCTGCTTGCGGGATCAGATTCTTCAGCCTACAGCGAATTCGAGAGAACAGATGGAAAGTATCTTGGTCATTTCAAGAAAAGCAGCAAACGCTTTGCCATAGTACCGAAGGATGGGCGAAACAACGCTTTCTGCTTTAAATCTGAGTACAACGCGTTCAAAGATGAGAAGAACCAAGTTCACACGCGCTCACTGCATGCGGAAGAGAACGCTTTCCTGCAGATATCAAAGTATGGCCTTTCGTCTATTGAAGGCGGCTTACTATTCACGACCGCTAGCCCGTGCGAGTTGTGCGCCAAGAAAGCATACCAACTCGGAATTACAGAAATCTTCTACATTGATCCATATCCAGGCATTGCAGTTGGTCATATTTTGCAAGGCGGGTCAAAAAACCCCACTTTAACGCTGTTCTCAGGCGCTATTGGGCGTGCGTTTCATAAACTCTACTCGCCGATCGTGGCCTACAAGGACGAATTGAATGCGCTTACCACCTAGCTGCGCGGTGACGCCTAACCACTCGCCGCACGATCCAATACAACAACACCGAAGCCCATATGAATCCCTACGTCCGTGTTCTCCAGACTGAATTGCCCAGGATTTTGAATTGCCCCGGGTTTTGAGGAGGCTCCATTTCTTGAGAGAATGGAGCCATTCACTTCAACGGCAGTTTCCTGCCAGGCGATAACCAGCCGCTTCAGCTTTTTCTCGTGAAAAAAACGGAACCTGATTCTTTTTAGATATTTTGTCGTAACTCGGACAACCGTCTGGCAGGTGGTAAACGTTACTTTTCTTGTTACCAATAATCTGCTTGCCAGTATTTATCTTTATCGCTGATTGCTGAACACCTCGCAGTCCTTCACGTGAGGGCTTCTGATCCAAGGTCCAGATTCTTTCCCTGGTAACGTAAGGATTATCGTGTCCCATGAGTTTGGCAATGCGACTGTCCCGTTCCTGCTCCCATTCAGTTACCGGATATTGATGATCCCACGCCATAAGAATACGTTGCTGGGTTCTGGACATGGATAGGCCGTAACGGTCGTACATATAAAAGGTAGTTCGTGCCACAAACCCTTTTACTGCGTCTCTGGGCTCCGTCGTCTTGTCTTTGAAATTAGTGCGCGTTGTGCACCGTCCGTATTGGTTAGGCATCGTTTTCGAAACCATGCCGTACAGGAAATTACTTCGATCGCCATTAACTTCCCCGATCGCTGGAGCCAGGTTGTGAAGATCTGCTTCCATTATTCGAAAGACAGGATCTGAACCAGTGCAATTTTTCCTGCTGCCATGTTGCCAGCACTGGCGCTGATGCCCCATCACCCATGCCGGGACAATATGCTCCCATTCAATACGCGCTGCCCGGAACGCATTTCTGCGCGGTGTATAGCCACATGACGCCAGATTAACTTTACCGCCCGATTTACCTGTCCATACCCATTTACAACCGCAATATAATGTTCCCTGTTCAGATTGATTGCGGTCGTAACCCAAGTTCGCAGCTTTTTCCCCCAAAACCACCCAAAACCCCCCAAAACCCCCCATTTTTGCTCTAAATCAGAAAAAAATTCTTTTATAATCAATAGCGATTATTTCTGCAGGGTGATGTAGTGCCATTTTTAGTA
>NZ_FNOY01000028.1 GCF_900107165.1 Nitrosomonas halophila | reverse complement strand
ATCGCAAACTCGTTTTGTTGGTGGTATAGGAACCCCAATATTACGAGTTTGTTTCTATCTATTAAATACTTATCTTAAAACGTCAACAGACCCTATGAGACCATGCTGTCATATATGAAGCGAGGTGCTGCCAGATGAGGCAATGGATAACGATTTTGACTTCACGGCAAAATTTGTTCTCAACGTTCCCGGAGTGATCTTAAAATGAAAACATCTCTATCTTTTCCAGCATTGTTTGGCTTGCTTATGTTTTCGATGATACCCCAGTCCCATGCGGAAACCTATCATGGCGATTTCTGCTGGCAAGTGCTGATCAACGAAGTCCCTGCCTGGACGTATCAACTCGGGGTATACCGGAAGGATGGCGGGCACTATGCGCTGTATGGCCGGGAAGACAACGGCTTGGGCGAAATCACCGCGGCACATGGCAATGCAGCAATAGTAGGCGACCAGGTGAAAATGACTATTCAAGGGTCCGGTCATACGGAAGCATTTGGCGCCTGGCATGAAACTGTCAGCGCAGTGCTAGAAGCTGCAACATTGAGTGGCACATGGCATGCCCTGGGCGTTAGCACTGATAGCGGCGCACCGCGTCAATTTCATTCAAACGGCAATATCAGGCTGATCGCCTGCCCGTAGACGTTGTGCCATGGCTTGCTGTCAGGCCGATAACAACAGCGTTCCAAAGAAAGGTTAACAATGAAATCAGCAAGATTACTCGCCATGGGCCTGGTCGTATCAGGGCTCGTGGCTTGCGCCAGCACGCGACCGGTCTTGTACCCCAATACCCATTACCTGTCGGTCGGGAAAAATGTTGCCGAGCGGGATATTGAAGACTGCATACAATTGGCCAAAGCCGCTGGCGCGAGAGAAAGTGGCGGAAGAAGTGGCAATGTCGCATCGAGCACGGTCATTGGCGGCGGCGCTGGCGCAGCCAGTGGCGCTGTCGGGGGCGCCATTACCGGTTCGCCAGGAACGGGCGCCATGGTGGGCGCCGCCAGTGGCGCCACCTACGGTTTTTTGAGAAGCATCCTGTCGCCGGCGAGATCCTCGCAGCCCAACCCGGCTTTTGCGAATTTTGTGAACCGGTGCTTGCAAGAGAAAGGCTACGAGGTGACCGGTTGGCAATAGCAACTACCGTTTACCGGCAGGGTTTCCGGAAAACATCTGGATGCCACGGCCCGTTGGACCTCGCCAAGACGGCGGCTAAAATTGCGGATTGCCATTGTTTTCTGCCGTCTTTGCGAGCGCAGCGCAGCAATCCAGCGCAACGTCGGCCTGGTCTTGATGCCGAGTCGCTTGCCAAGCTGTTTACGGTTTGGAAAAACCATTCGTATCCACATACGCCATACTACGGCACAATCACTCAAATTCAGCATTCTTAGTAGCGATCCGCCTCTTGGCGCGGCTTGACTTCCTCGCGCAACATTTGTTGGCGATGCTGGCGCTTCTCGCGATTCATTTCTTCCCAGCGCTTGCGCTCGTCACGCCCCAACTCGCGTGCGCGCTTATGCAGCTCGCGTTCACTTTCCATCTGCTGCGCCCCCGTTTCCCCGTCATTTTTATATAACGCATCCGCTTGTACCATGGGTATGGAAAAAATGATTGTCACAAGGATGGCGACAATCAAAATCGCTTTAATGTCTGACATGAGTTTCTCCCGTTCCAGCAATGGTTAATCACCCTGGAAAATCGCAAACAGGTCGAAATACGCAGTTTCCAGGTCACAGGACAAAGTACCACGACGGCATGGAAGGCCATTTCATTCCAGGCATTGCAATGCCGCCATGAGGTTTACAAGCTGCGCAATCCGGCTCGTAGCGCCTCCACCAATCGGGGAGTACATAAAAAACCTCTTCATTTCATGACAACATATTCACCCAATAGCTCCGCTGGGGTTTCCGGGGTGCTGCCATACAGTCCCCCGGTAGGCTGTCGCACAGCGCTTTTCAGGACGCTTCCGGCATAACCAAATATGCACAAAGTCCGCATGGCTTGAATTTCCATTTTGGGCCCCTCTCATCAACGCCAGGTCCATGGCAGCGATGCATGGCCAGCAAAAAGCGTCGGGATGGCGGCGGCCCGCTGGGCCTCGCCATGAACGGCAGTCACGGTATGTGCGGCGGTCATTCGACTGTCCCGTCTTTGCGAGCACAGCAAAGCAATCCATCCCAACGTCAACCCGGCCTTACTTTTTATATCTTGGACTTCAGTACAGTATTTTTTTCTCCCTGCCTGGAATAGAGTTGCGCTCAGACCTCTCGCTCACACCATGATCCGAAAATAACACTGACAACACGAGGCAAGTGAAATGAACACTACAACCCTACACAACAGGCTTTTGACACCTATCCTTAGCATGGCCCTGCTGCTCGTATCAGTGGGCGCCGAGGCGACAATGCAGACCTTTACCTTTGCCGGCAAAGCGAAGCCGCTCTTCAATCAGCATATGCCTGCGACCAGCAACCAATCCTATTTACCCAACCTGAACCAGCACACCGGTAACAATCACGATCGCATGGGCGCATTATGGGGCGGGTTTGATGACATCACCCCATTCATCGACACCCAGTCCATACAGGAATTGGGCAGTCGAAGGCATCAAATTGCCAGATTCGCGAACGATACACCCAATGGAGGAGGATTCTTTCCTCCTGGAGGGGGAATTGGCGGTGGAAGCGGTGGAGGTGGTGGAGGTGGTGGTGGTGGTGGATCCTCTATTCCTGGATCCGGTTTGCCTGCTGCCACCATTCCAGATTATCCAGGAAGCAGCATCCCGGAGGAAACGCGGCAAGTTCCCGAGCCCGCCACGCTCGCCCTGGTCGGCTTGTGTCTGGTGAGTCTCGTTCTCACGCGCCGCAAACCTGTCCGCGC
Source organism: Nitrosomonas halophila (assembly GCF_900107165.1). GTDB lineage: Bacteria > Pseudomonadota > Gammaproteobacteria > Burkholderiales > Nitrosomonadaceae > Nitrosomonas > Nitrosomonas halophila. Next base: position 31,215 of record NZ_FNOY01000028.1, on the reverse strand, counting down.
TCGCTGAGCAGGACTCGGAAACCAGGTCATCGCAGAAACCGCCTAACGTATATCACCATCGACATAAAACCATTGCCCGGCTTCGTATACAAACCGGCTCACTTCATGCAATCGATAGGCACGGCTGCCTATCTTATAGCGCGCCACGAACTCAACCACCGCCCGATCGGGCGCCACTTGTTCGTGGCGTTTTACGGCCAGCCCCAGCCACTTGCTTGGCGGTTCACGTGCCAGTTCCAGTGACGCTGGACGGGTAGTTTGATGCCAGGTTGTCAGCAGATAATCCTCGCGACCGAGCGTATAGGCCGTATAGCGTGAACGCATCAACGCGACCGCGCTGGGTGCAGATGCTTGCTTTTCGAGATAACGGCCGCAACACTCGCTATATTGCTCCTGGCTGCCGCATGGGCAACAACTGGTTTCCGCTTCCATATCTCTTCAATTGACTGCAGTTAATTTACATGCCTCCGAACTGTTTTCAGCAGAATACGAGGCTTGAGGCTCAGGATAATTCCTCGCCAGGCTTATGGTGCGAAATGCACCCCGCCCACCTTTGCACAGTTTATATTGCCCTAGGAGGCTGTCCGAGAATAGACAGATCTACTGCGGACGAACCTGCCAGGCTGGATTTTTCGATCCTTTTCGTTGAATAGAACCACTATTCGCCTCAAATGATCGAAAAATCCCGCTCAGCCAGCTTCGCCCTCGCTACAATCGCTATTCTCGGACAGCCTCCTAGAATCGGTAGCCATAGCGTATCCCCAGCGTATCCAGGCCCTCGTTATTCTTGGCGAGATGGGCGTTGGAGACATGATCAAAGTATACCGACAGGGCATGCCTGGTTTTGAAGCGATAGCCGATTTCCAGAGGAATGTGAAACAGCACCCGGGATCCAAGCGCCTTGCGGTCCTCGTGCGGCGGGCTTAGCTTGCCAGTATGAATCGCGCCACCCAAACCGACCCCAACAAAAACACCGCTGGCATGCGCATACTGCCAACGCATGCCCGCATACCATTTGGAGGTATCGCCCGAGACATTGACCGACCCGCCTAAAGCAGGCTGAATGGCACCGCCCAGAAAATGCACATGAGGTGAGAAAATAGCTTCCAGATTCAGATCTACGCCGCGCTCCCGGCTGAACCGGCTCCACAAGCCAGCCATGTCATGATAAAGCACGCCCATCTTGATTTCATCCAGCCATGTTGATGCCTTCGGCTCATGCGCATAGCCAGTCGAGACCATCGCGCAGCCCAAACCAGACACCCATATGCCAGTAATTATATGACGCATCATAGCGATACCCGGCTCTATGAAGGGTAGAGAGATCACCAGTGAATCCGGCAAGACCAGCACCCAGCAAATACCAGCCAACCGGTATTGACAGAAGTCCTGCATAAATCACCACAACATACTAACGCAATTGCAGGCAATCATCCACGAACGCCAGCGAATAGCGTCCTGGACTACTGTGATAAAAAAGCGGCAGTGGTACGGCAGGAAAAACCATTCCGCCCGTTACGATAACAAGCAGAATGGTCTGTTTGGTACAGAAACTACTAGAAATCAAGCTCGAAACCGGCGTAGGCCATCCTTGGTGCACCGGGACGAGGACCATGCGGTTGACGTGAGGAGATATACCTCTCGTCCAGGAGATTGTGCACACCGGCCAGGATTCTGACGCCCCGCTTGACTTGATAATGCGCGCTCATGTCCAATAGCCAATAGCTGTCGGTCTTGCCAAAGCGGGCATCCGGATTGCCATTGCCATCGACCTGGGTGGTCACATTGCTGGCACTGGTATAGGCCGCACCAATATAGCTGGCCGTGAAATTTAAAGCCCATTCGGCAAACTCGATACTGGTACCGGTAGTCAGCTGATATTCAGGAATATAGGGAATTCTGTTGCCTTTCTCACCAAAGCTGAAAATGGATTCGGGATTGGTCGATCTGGCATTGCTGCGTTGCGTGGCATCGGTATAGGTAAAAGTAAAGAAATACGGATTGCTGAAGCCCCAATTATTGGCCATACCCGCATCAAAAGTGGTGGAAAACTCCAATCCGAGGCTCTGGGCCTTGCCCAAATTGTCCGCCAAGCCTGTACCCGTCCCACCAATGTTGTCAACCACGATCAGGTTGTCAAACAAGGTCAGAAAACCGATTGCCTCGGCAGACAGTGCACCGTTCATGCCCAGATAACGGGCGCCCCATTCGAAGGCGGTACTGGTTTCTTCCTTCAGTTTGTTAACCACTACCGACGATGGATTCGGTGGAGAAAAACCTCTGTGCGCGCCGCCGATCAGTTTCCATTCCTCACTCAGATCATAGACCACGCCAACACCACCGGCGAATAGATCCAGCGACGCGCGTCCGCCAGCGGCTGGATTATCAAAGTTTTGATGATTGAGCCATAAGCGTTCATAGCGGATGCCAGGAATAAACTGCCAGCGTCCCCAGCGAATCCGATCCTGCATATGAAAAGCCAGGGCATCGACAGCGTCTTTTCTATTACCGGCATCTCCTGGTTGACCTGGATTGTGATCGAAGATCGTGCCATTGGCCGTCTGGAAGAACAGTTCGTCGCGCTGGAAGCGGCGCTCTTCGTCATAGTGATAACGGACACCACCGGTAATGTGATGCGCGATTTGTCCGGTATCGAAGCGGTAATTGGCGACCGATTCGACACCTTGGGTCATATAATCGCGATTATTGTTACGTACACGCAAGGTACAATCCAGATCACCTTTGAGACAGGCCAACCCTGCGCCCCCATTCGCACCGGCTACCGCCCGCGATAAATTCATATTTCCAACACCAGGGACATTGCGAAGATCGTGGAGCTTCTGCCAGTTGCGGCTGAATTCGGTGTAATAGAAAGTGGTGGTCACATCCAGATTATCGGTCGGCGCGATAAAGTGCCGCAAGTGGCCACGAAATTGCTCGGTTGTGATGTTGTCGAAGCGGCTGGCGGCATATCGCCGATAAGGGTTATTCCGGAAATCCGCATCCGACAGACCAAGATAGGTTTCATCGGCATCCATGCTGGAATAGCCGAACTTGAATTCGAAGTGCTGATAAAGATCGGTTTTAGGCTCGAAGGAGAGCTTTGCCATGGGTTCAAAACGCGTAAAACCGGTATCGCCAGAATTGCGGAAATCAGGGGTTTTATCGATCTTTTTAAACCCATCGTTTCTTCTGAAGTACCCTTCCAATACGTAGCCAAAGCGCCCCCATTCGGTATCCAGGGTATTGCCGACAAAACCATGGGCACGGAAATCCCCAAACTCGCCATAGGTGCTGCGCAGGTAAGCGCGCTGCTTGAGTGGGATTTGCGTGGATTGATAATTGAGCACCCCGCCCGTGATATGTGGGCCATATTTGACCTGACTTGAGCCTTTGAGAATTTCTATACTGCTCATCCGCCCGGTCGCGGGTGAAAAGTATGCGGCAGGCGCTGAATAGGGGGCTGGCGCGATCATCACGCCGTCTTCCATTACGGTAATTTTGGCACTGCGGGTTGTATCCGTTCCCCGCAAGCTGATATTGGGAAACAAGCCGAAGCCGTCTTCCTGCCTGAAATAAACGCCGGGCACGCGCCGCAAGGCCTGGTCAATGTTGTCATAGTTCTGGGCGCGCAGCTCTTGCTCGGTTATTACATGTGCCGAACCTGGGCGCTCCAGCCGTTCCTGATGCTCCCCGACCACCGTCACCGGCGCCAACCTGACCTGGGCGGCGGCTTCTTCCGCCATGGCCGGCGTCGCGGCCATGCAAATGCCCAGACAAGCCAGGTTTTTCACTAACAGCGAACGGCCCGTCAGGGGTCTTGTATTGAACGCTCGTCGCTCAATTTGTTTTTTCATTTACCCCATCTCCCTTAATAACGATAATGAAAATGAGAATGATATTCAACAACGTTCTATTTGGCAAGCATAAAATCGTCATGACAAACGCAAAACTTGATTTATCCCGTTAGGTCTAAATGACATCACCAGTCTTCCGGTCATTGTCCATAATCAAATAGGCCGCCATACGATTTTCAGCGGGATGTCTATGCAGGATCATCACTCTCCATGCAGACTTGCACACACCCACACACTCAAACAAATCTCCGGCATTTTCCTGAGAAGCTGTTTAGAAATGCCAATCCCAGGTCAGTTTACCCAACGCTGTGGCAACTGTAGCGTTATTGTTACCGAAAAGGATCTGGATGGCCGCGGCCCGTTGGACCTCACCAAGACGGCGGTTGAAATTGCGGATGGCCATTGTTTTCTGCCGTCTTTGCGAGCACAGCGAAGCAATCCAGCCTAACGTCAGCTTGGCTTCGATACCGAGTCGCTTGCCAAGATGCTTGCGGTTTGAAAAAACCATTCGTATCCACATACGTCATACTACGGTACGATCACTCAAGTTCAGCATTTCCAAACAGTTTCTGACTTTACAAAATGCCTAGAAAGCAGGGAAAATGCCCACTCATCCATCACATTTAACAGCCACTTTTTTGTCGCATTCTTCTGCACGACGAAAGGCACTCTCTAACACCATTGATGAAGCAACTACTCCTGGACCTGAATAAAACTGATCCACCCACTCTGGAGAATTTCATTCCCGGGAATAATACTGAATTGCTGCATGCGCTAAAAAGCCTGATTGCCGGACGGCAACAGGATCGATTCTTGTACCTATGGGGTCAAGCAGGCAGTGGTAGAAGCCATTTACTGCAGGCAGTCACCGATGTTTTCCTGCAGCGACATCAGCAGGCCACCTATATCGATTGCGCCCTCACAGACAAATTCAGTTTCAGTGCAACCATGGCCTGCGTAGCAGTCGACAATGTCGAGCGATTGGATGCCCCGGAACAAATCAAACTATTCAATCTTTACAACCGCATCTACGAAAACAACCGGGGTATATTCCTGGCCAGCGGCACCGCCCCCCCGGCACAACTTGATTTACGGCCGGATCTGACGACCCGTTTAGGCTGGGGGCTGGTTTATCAGGTGCATGAATTGGCTGATGAGAATAAAATCGAGGTGATGAAAGGCCATGCAAAACGGTGCGGGTTTGAGTTATCTCAGGAAATCTGTGATTATCTGTTGAAGCATGCGCAGCGGGATCTGCCTTCTTTGATCAAACTGATCAACGCACTGGACCGGCTCTCTCTGGCCAGGCAACGCCCGGTCACGCTGCCCTTGTTACGCGAACTGTTGCAGTCGGCTTCATCCCGGGCACAAAGCTGAGTGCCGATTTGAGCCTTAATTTTATGAATACCCTATTTATGACCAAAAGTTTTGACATGACGCCCTGCTTGCATCGCCCTGCATGCCAGCCAAGCCAACCGAGGAATTCAGCATCATGAAATTGGCCTTATTCGATCTTGACAATACTCTCCTGTCTGGCGACAGCGATTTTCAATGGGCGCAGTTCCTCATCGAGCAGGAGGTGCTCGACCGAGAAGTCTATGAAGCCCGCAACATCGAGTTTTACGAGCAATACAAGGCTGGCACGTTGGATATCCATGAATTCCTGGACTTTCAGCTCAAACCCCTGTCCCGTCATTCTCGTGAACAGCTGAATGCATGGCGCAGCAGCTTCATTCAACTGAAAATCATGCCGCTGATTGCCCCCGGCGCACGCGAATTGATCGCCAGACACCAGGCCGAACAGGATTTATGCATCATTATTACCGCGACCAACAGTTTTGTGACCGCGCCGATTGCTCAGGCGCTGGGAATACGGCACTTGATCGCGACCGAACCCGAGCAGAAAAATGGCCAATTTACCGGCCGCGTCTCGGGAATACCCTGTTTCCAGGCAGGCAAAATCACCCGGCTGGAACAATGGCTGGATGAACAGAATCTTACCTGGCTTTCATTCTTGCAAAGCTGGTTTTACAGCGACTCGCTCAATGATCTGCCACTGCTGCGCAAAGTGACACATCCGGTCGCGGTTGATCCCGATGCCACCTTGCACGAGCACGCACAAAAGAACGGCTGGCCGATCATCAGTTTGCGTTGACACGATCCACTGGAAACACATTTTTCATAAGGAGACACAGAAATGCATCATACCTTCAGATTGTTCCTGTTAGTTGCCGCTCTATGCTGGTTGTTTCCCATGAATGCGCAGGCAGGTGAATATCCCGCCAGAGTCGGAGAAAAGCTGGGCAACGGTGTTGCCAACGTCGTGACGGGCGTGGCCGAAATCCCCAAGACCATGATGATCACCGGTCACCAGCATGGCGCCGCTTACGGCATGACGGCAGGCTTTTTTACCGGCCTAGTCCACATGATCGGCCGGACATTAAGCGGCGCGGTCGATATCGCCACGTTTTTTGTGCCCACCACACCCATGGTCGATCCATCCTATATCTGGGACGATTTCGACAGGGAAACACGCTATGCGGCTCCACGCATGCGCAAGTAGTTTTATTCCCAAACTGCACACAAACTGGAGTAAGTACAAAACAGCATGACGGGTTCCGCTATAATATCGTTTTGTGAAGGATCGTAAGCATGCGACTAATACAGAAAGCTCTCACTTTTGACGATGTCCTATTGGTGCCCGCTCATTCTGAAGTTTTGCCAAGGGATGTCGACCTGACAACACAATTCACCCGTACGCTCAAAATCAAGATACCGATTATCTCTGCCGCGATGGATACGGTCACCGAAGCGCGGCTGGCCATCGCGCTTGCCCAGGAAGGTGGCATCGGCATTATTCACAAGAATATGCCGATCAAGATGCAAGCCGCGCAGGTCGCGCAAGTCAAGCGCTTCGAAAGCGGTGTCGTCAAAGACCCGGTTGTCGTTTCGCCGGATATGACCGTGCGTAAGGTGTTGGAGTTGATCAGACAGCACAACATTTCGGGCCTGCCTGTGGTCAAGGGCAAGAAAGTCCTGGGGATCGTGACCAATCGCGATTTACGGTTTGAAGCCGACCTCGACCAACTGGTCAAAAATATCATGACCCCTAAAAAACGCCTGGTAACCGTCAAGGAAGGCACCTCCCACGAAGAAGCGCTGGCTTTGCTGCACAAACACAGGCTGGAAAAAGTGCTGATAGTCGATGACAACTTCGAATTGCGCGGCATGATCACCGTCAAAGACATCACCAAAACCACCGAGCATCCCAATGCAACCAAGGACAACCAAGAACGTCTGTGCGTTGGAGCGGCAATCGGTGTCGGAGAAGGCAGTGATGAACGTGCTGCCGCGCTGGTCGAGGCGGGAGCGGATGTCATCGTCGTCGATACCGCGCATGGTCATTCACAAGGGGTGCTGGATCGTGTGCGCTGGGTCAAGAAACATTTCCCCTACATTCAGGTAATCGCCGGCAATATTGCCACGGCTTCTGCCGCCAGGGCGCTGGTGGATTGCGGTGCTGATGCGATAAAGGTTGGTATCGGCCCTGGCTCGATTTGCACCACGCGAGTCGTCGCCGGCGTCGGTGTGCCACAAATTTCAGCGATCGACAATGTTGCGACAGCATTGCTTGGCTCGGATATACCGGTGATCGCCGATGGCGGCATTCGCTACTCTGGCGATATCGCCAAGGCGCTTGCGGCCGGGGCAGACGCTGTCATGCTGGGTGGCTTGCTGGCGGGCACGGAAGAATCTCCGGGTGAAATCGAAATGCTCAAGGGGCGGTCCTACAAGTGCTATCGTGGCATGGGTTCGTTATCGGCCATGCAGCAAGGATCCAGTGATCGCTACTTTCAGGAAACTGAACGGCATGAAGCCCATAAACTGGTGCCGGAAGGCGTGGAAGGGCGCGTGCCCTATAAAGGCACGCTGGTTAGCGTCATTCACCAATTGATCGGAGGCGTTCGATCCAGCATGGGCTATCTGGGCTGCGCTTCCATCCGGGACGTTCATGAAAGAGCCGAGTTTATCGAAATCACTTCCGCCGGTGTACGAGAATCGCATGTGCATGATGTGCATATCACCAAGGAAGCACCCAATTATCATATCGAATAAACCTTCCCAACATGCACCCAACTATTCTCATCCTGGATTTTGGTTCCCAATACACGCAACTGATCGCGCGCCGCATTCGGGAAACCCATGTGTATTGCGAGCTGCACCCATTTGATGTCGATCCGCAATTTATTCAGGATCTCGCGCCCATCGGCGTTGTACTTTCTGGCGGTCCCGCCTCGGCATTTACCGAAGACGCACCGCGCGCCCCACAAATCGTATTCGAGCTGGGTGTTCCTGTACTCGGTATCTGCTATGGCATGCAGGTCATGGCCGCTCAGCTGGGTGGTCAGGTGGAAAATGCACAAACGCGTGAATTTGGCTATGCAGAACTGGCCATTGAACCATGTCAATTGTTCCGCAATATCCAGGACCGCATCGCGCCCGATGACAAGCCCATGCTTGATGTCTGGATGAGCCACGGCGATCGTGTCGATGCGCTGCCGCCGGGTTTCAGCGTCATTGCCCACAACGCTGCCACACCCTATGCGGCAATGGCCGATGAGTCACGCAGGTTTTATGGGCTGCAGTTCCACCCCGAGGTCACCCATACCCTGCAAGGCAAGGCAATCATCGACAGCTTCGTGCATGATATCTGCGGAGCGGGCCATGACTGGAACATGCCCGATTACATAGAAGAAGCCATAGGCCGGATTCGCGCCCAGGTCGGTAATGAAAAAGTCATTCTGGGACTGTCGGGAGGAGTGGACTCTTCGGTGGCCGCCGCATTGATCCATCGCGCCATCGGTGACCAGCTGGTCTGCGTCTTTGTCGACAACGGTCTGCTACGCCTGCATGAAGCCAAGCAGGTCATGGAGACATTCAGCCGCAATCTGGCCGTCAACGTTATCCATATCGATGCCAGCAGGCAGTTTCTCGAACAATTGAAAGACATCACCGATCCGGAGCAGAAACGCCGCACCATAGGCCGCGAGTTCGTGGAAATCTTCCAACTGGAAGCTGAAAAAATCAATGATGCCAAATGGTTGGCACAGGGCACCATCTACCCCGATGTCATCGAATCTGCTGGCAGTCACACGCAGAAAGCTGGCACGATCAAATCCCACCACAACGTAGGCGGCTTACCGGAAAGCTTGCACCTGAAGCTGCTCGAGCCACTGCGCGAACTGTTCAAGGACGAAGTCAGAGAACTTGGATTGGCACTCGGCCTGCCGCACGACTTGGTCTTCCGGCACCCCTTTCCGGGACCGGGACTGGGTGTCCGGATTCTGGGAGAGGTCAAGTATGAATACGCCGAATTATTGCGTCACGCGGATGCTATCTTCATCGAAGAGCTGAAAAACTCCGGCTGGTATGAAAAAACTTCACAGGCGTTTGCAGTCTTTTTGCCAGTCAAATCGGTGGGCGTCATGGGCGACAGCCGCAGCTATGAATATGTGATCGCACTCCGCGCCGTTCAGACCGAAGATTTCATGACCGCTCATTGGGCCGAGCTGCCTTACACGCTACTGGCAAAAATCTCCAATCGCATCATCAACGAAGTGCGTGGCATCAATCGGGTAGTCTACGACATCTCCGGCAAACCACCTGCCACCATTGAGTGGGAATGATTCCACATCTGGCATTGGCTGGCATCAACCAGCACGAAAACACATCCAAGCCCGCGTAAATGCGGGCTTTTTTTATTTTTGTCTGGCAACTTCTGACGCGCTCCAAGCAAGGTTTTTTCGTGGCATCAATGCTGCTACTATCGATTAGCGACGCCATGACAAGTGCCCGATACCATGCTGCGCAACCTCAAACCCAGGGACAAGCCTTACAAGGTGAACGACCGGAATGGCCTCTATGTGGCCGCCAACGCCTGCCGGTTCCGTTTCATTCATGCACGACGGGGTCAGGTCCAGAGCCATGAACTCTTATTCTCACAAACCGTTGTGCCCACTTTTCCAAGCCTCAGCTGATGCAATATCCTGAGCTTATTTCAAACACCCTTGGGGCATAATTTTGGCCCACAAAAAAAAAGAGGCTAGAGTAATTCTCTAGCCTCTTGCTTATTTGGTGGTGGGTCTGGTAGGACTTGAACCTACGACCAAGGGATTATGAGTCCCCTGCTCTAACCAACTGAGCTACAGACCCGATCGATAAAAGTTTTTCTTGATTCCGATTCTACAGCAAATCGGGGGATCAGGAGTTGCCGCTATCCAGGAAACTGCGCAAGCGGTCGGAACGCGCGGGATGTCTCAGTTTGCGCAACGCCTTGGCTTCGATCTGGCGAATGCGTTCACGCGTCACATCGAACTGCCTCCCGACTTCTTCCAGAGTGTGGTCGGTATTCATTTCAATGCCGAAACGCATACGCAGAACCTTGGCTTCCCTCGGTGTCAGTGAATCCAGCACATCCTTGGTGACAGTTCTCAAGCCTGCGTAAATCGCGGCATCGCCCGGTTCCATGGTGGAGACATCCTCGATGAAATCACCCAAATGCGAATCCTCGTCATCACCGATAGGGGTTTCCATGGAAATGGGCTCTTTCGAGATTTTGAGAATTTTTCTGATCTTCTCTTCTGGCATTTCCATTTTTTCCGCCAGGATTGCTGGCTCGGGTTCTTGCCCGGTTTCCTGCAGGATCTGACGGGAAATACGATTCATCTTGTTGATCGTTTCGATCATATGCACGGGAATACGGATCGTCCGGGCCTGATCGGCAATTGAGCGCGTAATGGCCTGACGGATCCACCAGGTTGCATAGGTAGAGAATTTGTATCCTCTCCGATACTCGAATTTATCGACCGCCTTCATCAAACCAATATTGCCTTCCTGGATGAGATCCAGAAACTGCAATCCGCGATTGGTGTATTTCTTGGCAATCGAAATCACCAACCGCAAGTTGGCTTCCGTCATTTCACGCTTGGCCCGGCGCGCCTTGGCCTCGCCGGTGGTCATGCGGCGGTTGATTTCCTTCAATTCCTTGATCGGAATACCTGCCTGCTCCTGGAGAGTCAGCATTTTTTGCTGCTGCTCCATCACCGCAGGCCGGAAATGCTCCAGGGACTGGCTATAGTTTTTTCCTGCTTCGATTTCCGCCCCGATCCAATCGATATTGGTTTCATTGCCAAGAAATGTCTTGATGAAATGATTGCGCGGCATCCCCGCACGGGTGACACACAATTCGGCAATTTTGCGTTCGCAACTGCGGATATCATTGACGATCCCGCGCTGGGTATCGCATAGTTTTTCAACCATCTTGGCAGAGAAACGCATCGCCATGAGCTCGCTGGAAATCTTTTCCTGCAATGCCCTGTACTTCTTGTCGTGACGCCCGTCTTCTTTTTTAGCGATAATTTTCTGCATTTCGTCATATGCTTGACGAATCACCGCAAAACGTTCGAGCACGTCGCTTTTCATCTTGGCCATATCGGCGCTGGCGGTAGAGATTTGCTCGTCATCGGAATCATCGGAATCAAAATCCTGATCGAGCGATTCTTCAGACTCGGACACTTCTTTGCCCAGGATTTCCGATGTATCGTCATCCAGAAAACCATCCACCAATTCATCCACGCGCAGCCGGTCATTTTCCACATCGGCGGCCAACTGGAGTATGTTTTCGATAATGGTTGGACAGGCAGAAATCGCCTGAATCATATGCCGCAAGCCGTCTTCAATACGCTTGGCAATCTCGATTTCACTTTCCCGGGTCAATAATTCCACAGAGCCCATCTCGCGCATATACATCCGCACGGGATCAGTCGTACGCCCGAACTCGGAATCCACACTGGAAAGCGCCGCCTCGGCCTCTTCGACGACATCCTCATCGGTGACAGCAGTGGTCGCATCAGACATGAGCAGGGCTTCGGCATCGGGCGCCTCGTCGTGGACCGAAATTCCCATATCGTTGATCATGCTGATAATGCTTTCAATCTGATCCGCTTCCAGCATATCATCGGGCAAATGATCGTTGATCTCGGCATAAGTCAGGTAACCACGCTCCTTGCCTTGCGTGATCAACTTTTTCAGACGCATTCTGCGTATTTCCAGGTCATCGCCCTGCGATGCTGACAAAGCGCCCTCGGTCAAATCATTGACTTGTTTATCTGATAGTTTGCTTTTAGGTTTTTTGTTCACTTTGATATTTTCAGAGACTTTTTTAACCAATTCGGGTTTATCCGCTTCTTCTCCATGAAAAAGCGGTGTATCTTGTTGCACAAGAACCGTATGACCATGATCTATGGTGACAGTTCTGATGGATTCATTGCCAACAGCCTCGGGCCGCAACCGCGGCATGCGAGCATTAGTACTGCCCTCGGCAGCATTAGTTCCGTTACCAAGACTGGTTTTGCGTGAACTGCCGTTTCGTGTTTTTTTCTTTTTTGCAGAAGTCCCTACAGTGTTTTTATCCGCTTGCTCTGTCACTTTTGCTTTCACCATGCCGGACACCCATCAAGTAAGAGGACAAGTCAAACCGAGAACCTTTGATTATACCAAATTTATCGCCATCTGCCGCACATCCACACTACTGGCTTCCTGGATTGATGCGATCAATCTGAGCGCAACACATTCATTTCCCGCTCTCAACAATCCTGGCCAGCTTGAGTTTACGCAACCATGCGCCTTTTAATTTTACCATCAATAGGCTGGATCAGGAAACGGATAATCGCTGCAATTCCTTTCTTTCTTCCGGCGTAAGCAGATGAAGCGGTTTGTTATGCAACTCGGTCATTCTCGATTTGCGCTGCACGTCCCGCAGCCTCTCGACCCCTCCTATGAATTCTGCCTCGATATCCCAATCAGTTTCCTGTATGGGGGTATCGCTCACGATCTGATCCAGCAAGGTGCGATAAGGGGTTTGATCAAAATGCGCTGAAAGCATTGCCGGGGTCAGCTCATCAACAGGCACTGGAGAAGCCTGCAAGAACTCGATCAACACAGCCAATAACGCCATTTCATCATCGCCCTCAGCTCTCATCGCCAACAGACTACTGTCAATTTTTTTGACATAAGCCGCGTCATGCAACAATATTTGGATCAGCCGGCGACAGGGCGTGACAGACAATGGCCGCGAGACCGCTGGGCGACGGGGCGGCGCGGCGGGCGACAGATTTTTATGCTTAAATTTCAGGAATACGGCCAGCTGGCTCGGCTCTATCCCGGCGAGCTCCGACAAGCGCTTCATCAGCATATAAGCAAACACGGGGGCAGTAATCTGTGACAGCAATGGCCCGGCCTGCTGAACCAATCTGGCACGCCCCTCGCTGGTGCCCAAATTTACCCGCCGGGATAATTCGTTGCACAAAAACAGCGACAACGGCAACGCTCTCTCAATCTGCGCTTCGAACGCCGATTTACCATGCGCGCGAACATAGCTATCAGGATCTTCTTTTTCTGGCAAAAACAGAAACTTGATGTCCTTTCCGTCCTTGAGCTGCGCCAGGCTGTTTTCCAGTGCCCGCCAAGCCGCCTTTTTGCCGGCCTCGTCCCCGTCGAAACAAAAGACTATTTCGTCGGTGTAGCGCATCAGCTTCTGGACATGCACAGATGTGGTGGCCGTGCCCAATGTAGCCACCACATTCTCGATGCCGTGCTGCGCCAGCATCACGACATCCATATACCCTTCCACCACGACAACCCGTCCCGACTGCCTGATTGCCGCACCGGCAGATGCCAGATTATAAAGTTCACGCCCCTTGGTAAATAGCGGCGTCTCCGGAGAATTGAGATACTTCGGCTCACTGCCATCCAGCACGCGCCCGCCGAATCCCACAATTTTCCCCTTCTGGCCCTTAATGGGAAACATGATCCGGTTACGGAAGCGATCATAGTTTTTTTTACCCTCGTGGCCGACAACCAGCCCCGCTTGCACCAGGGCATGCCCGGTGTCATTCACTGGATAATCCGCAAAAACTGCCAACAAGTTTTGCCAGTCCGGCGGTGCGTAACCGATACCGAAACGCAAGGCGGTTTGACCCGATACGCCGCGCCGTCTAAGGTAATCGATGGCCGATTCAGATTGCTTGAGTTGCTCGCGATAATATTTGGCTGCGGCTTCCATCCGCTCATGGAGCGTTGACGCACTGGGCGCGTTACTGGCAGTTGCGCCGGCTTTGTCAACACTGACTGGCGTGGCAACAACACTGGATGATTCGGTATTTACTGGAATTTGCACACCCGCATGGGCTGCAATATGCTCAACCGCCTCGACAAAGCTCATGCCGCCATGCTCCATCAAGAAATTGATGGCATTCCCATGCCGACCGCAGCCAAAACAATGATAAAACTGCTTGGAAGGGCTTACTGTGAAGGAGGGAGTTTTTTCATTATGGAAGGGACAACACGCCGTAAAATTGGCGCCTGCTTTTTTGAGTGGCAAATGACGCGCGACCACATCGACGATATCGATGCGCGCAAGCAAATCCTGAATAAACGATTGTTCAATCATTTATTGGAAATAATGAAATCTCGCCGAGGCATGCCATCAACACCATGAGCATGGTTTGACTTGCTGCGCCCCGAAAAAGCAGGTATCAAAAAACGCTCAAGCTAGCCTGCAATTTTTGATTTGACCAACACGGAGACTTTCGCCATATCCGCCCGCCCAGCCAGCTTGGTTTTGAGCAAGGCCATAACCTGCCCCATTTTTTGCGGCGCCATGTCTTCAATCGAAGCGATCGCTTCGTTCACAATCACATCGAGCTCGGCATCATTCAACGCTTCCGGCATGTAGACCTTGAGCACATCCACTTCAAATTTCTCGATCTCCGCCAAATCCTGGCGTTGCGCCGCCTCGTATTGGGCAATCGAATCTTTACGTTGCTTGAGCATCTTTTCGATCACACTGATCACTGCAGCATCATCCAGCTCTATCCGCTCATCGACCTCTCGCTGTTTCAAGGCTGCCTGCAATAGACGCAGCGCATCGCGACGCTTGGCATCGCCTGCACGCATAGCAGCTTTCATATCCTCAGCGATTGTTTGCTTTAAATTCATGGCTTGCGAAAAGATCAAGGTTTACTTTGTGAAAAGCAAACAAAATCAATATAATTTGGGGGGTAACATCTGGCTGCGTAAACGCTTGTAGGTGCGTTTCACGGCAGCGGCATGCTTGCGTTTACGGACCGCTGTCGGTTTTTCGTAAAATTCTCTGGCACGCAATTCAGTCAGTAATCCTGTTTTTTCAATGGAACGTTTAAAACGCCGCATTGCGACTTCAAATGGTTCGTTTTCCTTGATTTTTACTGTTGTCATAAAATATTGCTTCCTTTCGGTCTCCTATATATAGTTAGTCAATCATCCGGCCAGCATTTTAGACTGGACCCACAAAAGCTTGCTAATATAGCACCAATCAGCTTTTTCTAAAAGCATGTTTCGACATGTTTCACGACAACGCCTCCTTTCTGGAAATTCGGAACTATGATCGTACTGGGCATTGAAACTTCATGTGACGAAACGGGTATTGCCCTATATCACACTGAACAAGGACTTTTGGGCCATGCATTGCATTCTCAAATTGCAATGCATAGCGAATATGGCGGCGTGGTCCCTGAGCTGGCCTCGCGCGACCATATCCGCCGCACCCTCCCGCTCATCAAACAGGTTCTCAAACACTCCAATGTGAGATTGCCAGACATCGACGCCATCGCCTATACCCAGGGACCAGGGCTCGCCGGCGCGCTGTTAACAGGTGCCAGCATTGGCACCGCCCTGGCTTTTGCACTTGGCATTCCGGTACTGAATATCCATCATCTTGAAGGCCACCTTTTATCTCCGCTGTTATCCAAGCCCGCGCCCCGTTTTCCCTTCGTTGCCCTGCTCGTCTCTGGTGGGCACACCCAGCTGATGCAGGTTGACGGAATCGGCCAATATCGCCTGCTGGGCGAAACCGTTGATGATGCAGCGGGCGAGGCATTCGACAAAACAGCAAAGTTGCTCGGTCTCGGTTATCCTGGCGGTCAGTCCCTGGCCAATCTGGCGACCCGGGGACAAGCCGGCCGGTTCAAGCTTCCACGGCCCATGCTGCATAGCGGAGACCTGAATTTCAGCTTCAGCGGTTTAAAAACGGCAGTCGCCCTCCTGATCAGCAAGCATGAAGCGGCCCCTCAGACACATGCGGACATTGCCCGGGCCTTTGAAGATGCAGTAACGGATGTGCTGGTCGAAAAGTCGCTCTCCGCATTGGAAATGACTGGTTTGCAACAGTTGGTGGTAGCCGGCGGAGTGGGCGCCAACGCGCAATTGCGCCAGAAACTGTCGCATCGTCTGACTGCGCTAGGCGCCACCGTTTTCTTTCCCGAACTCGAATTCTGCACCGATAACGGCGCAATGATTGCACTGGCTGGCGCCCTGCGCCTGCAACATATCAACGGCGCCCCCCGTATAGCCGATAGCTTTACGGTCAAGGCACGCTGGCATCTTGAATCTGCTTAAAATGGATTTTTATTCTGTTTTCCGGATGGCTCGGCTTTCATCGCCTTTCCTGGATTGATGCATGCGCGCCTGCTGTTAACCACCTTTGCCAATGCGCGTTTCCTTGCCAGCCATTAAATTGGCGATATTCGATCGATGCCGTATTATCAGCAGGATGGATACCATCAGGACCGCCCCTGTCACCAGCCCCTCACCCAATATGTAGTAGGCGTATAGCGGGGCCAGTAAAGCCGACAGCAATGCGGACAAAGATGAAATGCGCGAAATCAGCGCAACAATCACCCAAGTCAGAACGGTCAAGGCACCCAATCCGGGATGCAGTCCTAGCAGCACACCTGCCGATGTCGCAACGCCTTTCCCGCCCTTAAAGCCAAGAAAGATTGGATACAAATGTCCAAGAAACACTGCCAGCGCCATACCCGCCACCACTTCATCACCCAATCCCCATAATCGACTGAAATAGTGGGCCGAAATGATTGCCACCCATCCCTTGCCGGCATCGCCCACCAAAGTCACGACAGCAGCCCCTTTCCTGCCCGTGCGCAACACATTGGTTGCGCCTGGATTATGAGAGCCGTAGCTGCGCGGGTCCGGCAACTTAAACAAGCGACTGGCCACCATGGCAAATGGAATCGAGCCCAGCAAATAAGCGGCCAGAATCAGACTCAGCGTAATCATCAGAATGCTCACACCCCTATAAATAGATTAAAATTGCCCTCAAACAAATTGTTACCGATCATTGCAAGCCAGCTCAGGATCCCTAGATGGATATTATTTTTCTCAAAGAATTCAGAACCCAAACGTTAATCGGTATCTACCCATGGGAAAAAAAAATTCCCCAGACGATTGAGCTCGACCTCGAAATTGCC
This sequence comes from Nitrosomonas halophila, assembly GCF_900107165.1. GTDB lineage: Bacteria > Pseudomonadota > Gammaproteobacteria > Burkholderiales > Nitrosomonadaceae > Nitrosomonas > Nitrosomonas halophila. The sequence continues at coordinate 13,994 of NZ_FNOY01000028.1, read as the reverse complement.
CTGCCCTCCAGCCGGGCATGCCAGACCGATCACATCGACGATGCACTGGATTATTCACTAGTGACCGAACGGATCAATAGCATGCTGAGCAACCAGCATTTCTCCTTGCTCGAAACACTCACGGAAAACATTGCCCAAATGATTCTGACAGAATTTAACTCGCCCTGGGTAAAAGTGAGTGCGGCCAAACTGGATGTCATCCAGGGCGTGAAAAAACTGGGCATATGCATTCAGCGTAGCCGGAAAAATTAACCGGTCAGGTCAAATCCGGTTGCGCCAGCATGATGCTGTCAATCCTGCTGATAACGTGTCGGATCAGGCACATTCGCCGCTTCAAATCCTGCCCGGCGCAAGCGGCAGGCATCACAAAGGCCGCAGGCGCGTCCATCATCGTCGGCCTGGTAGCAGGACACTGTCAAGCCATAGTCGACGCCAAGCCTCATGCCGGAACGGATAATGGCGTGCTTGGACAGATCGATCAGGGGCGCATGTATCGTGAACGGCTCGCCTTCCCTTCCGGCCTTGGTTGCCAAATTGGCCATTTTCTCATAGGCGGCGATATAGTCAGGCCGACAGTCAGGGTAACCGGAATAATCCACAGCGGTGACGCCGATGAAAATATCCCGGCTCTCCAACACCTCCGCCCAGGCAAGCGCCAGTGACAGCATGACCGTGTTGCGCGCCGGCACATAAGTCACCGGAATGCCTTCGCTGACGCCATCCGTCGGAACGGCAATGGTTGCATTGGTCAATGCCGAGGCAGCCAGGGTCGTCAAATCCAGCTGGACAAATTGATGGTCGCTTGCCTGCAGGAATTCGCCTATTCTGGCGGCTGCCACCAGTTCCGAACGATGCCGTTGGCCATAATCTATGCTCAGCGCATAACAGGCAAACCCTTGCGCACGGGCGATCGCCAGCGTCGTGGCGGAATCTATGCCACCCGACAGGAGCACAACTGCTTTTCTCATAAAAATGTTTGGATTGCGTTACTTTCCGGCACATTCACCCCACAACAACTTGTGCAACTGCAACTGCATGCGGACGGGCAGGCGGTCTTGCAGGATCCAGTTCGCGAGTTCTGTCGGCTTGAGCTCATGATGGCTGGGAGAGAACAATACCGGGCATTTTGTATCCAGTTTGAAATCTCGCAGTACCTGCATGGCCCAGTGATAATCCGCTTGGCCGCACAGCACAAACTTCACTTCATCATGCGCAGTCAGATCGTCGAGATTCTGCCATCGGTTCTTGTCGACCTCACCGGAACCGGGCGTCTTGATATCGACAATTCTCGACACACGCCGGTCCACCTGAGAAATATCCAGCGCGCCGCTGGTTTCAAGGGAAACAGAATAGCCAGCATCGCAGAGTGATGTCAGCAAAACGCGGCAATTGGACTGGGCCAGTGGCTCGCCGCCCGTCACGGTCACATAATGCGGCGCAAAGGCTGCAACCGCATCCAGGATTGCAGCAATACTCATGGTTTGCCCGCCAGAAAATGCATAACTCGTATCGCAATAACGACAACGAAGTGGACAGCCAGTCAAACGGATAAATACTGTTGGCAAGCCGGCTCGGCTCGTTTCTCCCTGAAGGGAATAAAAAATTTCGGTAATGCGCAACATGCGGATTCAGGACGGATCATTGGAAACCACCTGCATCGATATTGGATGCAGGTATAAAAGGAAAGTCGGCATTTGCGGCCTTGACCTGCCGCCAGCCTATGCTATTTGATAGACGCCAGACGATTTTTGGCTTTTTGTGCGGCCTCGCTGTGGGGATAGCTGGCAATCAGGCTTTCCAGTGTTTTTCTGGCGGCAGATTTCTGACCACTTTCCAGTTGGCTGCTCGCCATGTTGAGCAGCGCATCCGGTGCCTTCGGACTGTCCGGGTAGGTCTCAATCAGCCGTTGCTGGGCAGCGACTGATTGATCGAAATCCCGCAATGCATAGTGGGCGTTTCCGATCCAGTAGGCCGCAGCAGGCGCCAACGTGGTCAGGGGATGCTGCTCCAGGAAATCTTCAAAACCTGCAATCGCGCCGGTATAGTCGCCATTCTTGAAACGGGTATAGGCAGCGTCATAACTGTCACGCTGGACGGCATCAGGCGCCTGCAGCGCAACAGCTGCCTTTTTTACGGCAGGTGCAGCTGCCGCGGGTGTTGACTGGTCAGACGACTGCACCGAAGCGTCGGAAGGTGATGGCACAATTTCAGTTGAATCAGGCTCCAACTGGCGCAAGCGGCTGTCCAAATCCAAATAAAAATCCTTTTGTTGTTTACGCAACAACCGATTCTCGTCCTCAAGCACCTCGATCTGCCCCCGCAATCTGCCCAATTCCATTTTGAGCACTTCCGCCTGGTTATGCAGCTCGATGAGCGACTGGCCGATTAAGGTTTCTTCCATGCGATGCATGCGCGCTTCCATCTCCGATACTTTCGCCTGCAATGCCTCCAATTGCTGACGCGATTGGGAATCGCCGAACAATCCGGCATAACTGGCATTGCAACCGAATAAAAACAACAGTACGAAAGCGCGCATGTACATCAATATTCTCCCTGATACAGAATATCAGTACGCCGGTTTTCAGCCCAGGAGGCTTCATCGCGTCCCAATGCGCGCGGTTTTTCTTCACCCAGGCTGACTGCTTCGATTTGTTGCTCGCGCGCACCGGCCAGCAACATGATATTTCTGACACTGTCCGCCCGTCTTTGTCCGAGGGCAAGATTGTATTCACGGCTTCCCCGATCATCTGTATTGCCTTGCAGCAAGACTTGGGCATTGGCGTTGCCGCGCAGATAAGCCGCATGCGCAAGAACTAAATCGCGATACTCGCTTTTCACCGAAAAGCTATCAAAATCAAAATAAACGCTGCGACGGGACAGTATGTTGTTTGGATCCTGAAGCGGGCTCAGTCCGAATCCATCCGTTCCCATGCCGTTTCTTGCACCTTCCCCTCCTCTAACACCCAGCGAGCGATCTTCAATATCTGAAATTGGTTGCGTCGTCTGGCTTGCGCATGCCGATAACAGACAGACCACCATTACACCCAAAATTTTATTCATTTCCCACCGTTTTGAAATTAATTGATCTCTCCCCAGAGAGCGCCTTTGTCCCGATACTACCGTTGTTTCAGCATGGGTCCCCAGACCGGTTCGCGGATATCCCCGCTTTCAGATGAGAGGCGCTGTCTGACTTGTCCATCGCTTGAAACGATGGATAATATACCACGTCCATTAATTTCCGTTGCGTACAGAATCATGCGGCCATTGGGCGCAAAACTGGGCGATTCATCGAACTTGGAATCAGTCAACATTTGCATCTGACGCGTCGAAAATTCCTGCACGGCGAGATTGAAGCGGCCGGCATTGCGGTGAATATAAACAAACCTTTTGCCATCTGGGCTGTAACGCGGGCTGACATTGTAATCACCTTCGAAAGTCAGCCGTTCGGCCATGCCGGCCCGGTCGCCAGAGAGCGGCATGCGGTATATTTGTGGACTGCCGCCGCGATCGGAAGTGAATATCAGCCACCGCCCATCGGGCGAAAAGCGCGGCTCTGTATCGATCCCGGGACTTTGGGACAACCGCTGCAGACCGCTGCCATCGGCATTTATCAGATAAATCTGGGAATTGCCATGCAGCGTCAAAACCACCGCCAGCTTGCTGCCATCCGGCGACCAGGCTGGCGCGCTATTGCTGCCCTTGAAGTTGGCAACCGCCTTACGTTCACGCGTGGCCAGGGTCTGTACGTAGACAACAGGCTTTTTCTTCTCAAAGGAAACATAGGCTATTTTGCTGCCATCCGGTGACCAGGCAGGAGAAATAATGGGCTCGGTATACTCGATCAACGAACGCGCATTGAAACCGTCGTAGTCAGAAACTTGCAAGGCGTACTGATTTCCCTGTTTCCTGACAAAAGCGATGCGCGTGCTGAAAACCCCATGCTCACCAGTCAAACTTTCATAGATGATGTCCGCGATTCGATGCGCAAAAGCACGCAACTGGTCAGGCCCCACGGTTCCGCCAAATCCAGCCAACTGCACCCGCTTGGCGACATCCAACAGACGGAAGCGTACTTCAATCCTGCCGTCCGGCAACATGGCCGTATTGCCAATCACGAGCGCACTGGCACCGCGGTTCTGCCAGTCGACATAATTCACCTGCTCCAAATCATGTGGCACCAGCCCAAAGGTATCGACTAACTTAAACAATCCACTACGCTCCAGGTCGGCCGACACCACAGTCGTGATGCGCTGGGGGAGATTGCTCTCGGCCGCAAACGGCATGATGGCAATCGGAATTTTGGCTGCGCCACCCCCAAAGATTTCGATGTCAAGTGCAGCATACAACGGTCCATGGGTCGACAACAATAAACAAAACCAGCAAAGTAATTTACGCAAGTCAATCATCATGGCAAATCGCCTAAAAAATACTGAGTTAAAAATTATCCTGGATTTTTCAGTTGACCGCTATTTTCAAAGCCAACGCAGGGTGATAAAAGGCATACACCATTATTTCCATGCCCAGCCGAGCAATCCAGGTTCATTCTCGATAATGGACAGTCAGACTGAAATCCCGAAAGGCCCTGAATAAACGCTGATCCGGTGGCAGCGGCAATGGTTTGGCCAAGAATATCGCCCGCTCCACAGCTTCATCGAACGTCGCGTAACCGCTGGATTTGCGTAGGGACACACTCAACACATCGCCTCCAGGCAATAATGTGACACGAAACTCAACCACGGGATTGCCCGGCAGGTCAGGCGGCATGACAATACGGCTACGGATCTTGGCCTGAATCATGGCCTTGTATTTGGCAATCTCGTCCGCGACTCTGGATTGCTCCGCTTTCAATGCCATAGCCTCCTGCTCGCGCTGTTTCTCGCGCGCCAACGCTTCAGCCTGCTGCTTCTCACGCGCCATGACTTCATTCTTTTGGGGCGGTTCTTTTTCTGACTTGGGCTGCTCTGGCTCCTTGACAGGCTCCGGTTTGACGACTTCCTTTTTGACTGGATCAGGCAGCTTCGGGGTCTCCTTCACCGGCGCCGGTTTTTCCGCTTTTTCTTTGATCGCAATCGCGGGTTTGCGTGCAGGCGGAGGAGAAGAAGCGATGACGGGCTGCGTCGCCGGGCTGGGTTTGGCGGGTTCAGGCGCGGGCCTGGGTGCGGCTGGCCTAGCGAGTGGCTCGGGTTTGACAGGCTGCGGCTGCACTTGGGGCAGATCACTCCACAACTCAACCTGCATGGCTTCGGGCACGTCACTTTTCCAGTTGAATCCAAAAACCAGCAAGATCAAAAAAGCAATATGCAGCAGACAGGAAAATAACGCTGCCCGTAATTTTCCCGGTTCGATGATAGTCTCACTCCGCCAAGTTGTCGTGCGCATCGTCTCTCAAGTATTCATCTTGGTTTTGTCAGCAACCCGATCTTTTTCACCTGCTGTTGCTGCAGTAGATCCATAACCTGGATCACTTCCTCGTAACGAACATTCTTGTCCGCCGCGATCACAACAGGCTGTTCGGCATTCTGCGCCTGTTTAGCTTTGATCGCCTCCACCAGTTGAGTACGATTGATCTTGCGCTCGTCACCGGCTCGGGCCCGGTCACGCAGTGTCAGATGTCCATCAGCGGCAATAATCACCTCCAAAGGTTCTATCGGCGGAATGGAGGATTTACCAATTTCAGGCAATTCAACCTGGCCCGGATGCATGAGGGGCGCAGTGATCATGAAAATGATCAACAACACCAGCATGACATCAATGTACGGCACAACATTGATGTCATTCATCAACCGGCGCTTGCTGCGACGCTGGATCATAGATGGCTCGTCAAGTCACGGGGCTTGGCTACCCGGCGTTGCAGCACATTGGACACTTCCTCGATAAAGCTCTCATAGCGAGTTGCCAGCTGACCGGTATCGCTGGCATAGCGGTTATAGGCAACCACCGCAGGAATCGCCGCAAAAAGTCCCATTGCGGTTGCAATCAGGGCTTCGGCAATTCCGGGTGCAACGTGAGCAATTGTCGCCTGGCTGATATTCGACAGCTCTCTGAAGGCGTTCATGATGCCCCATACTGTTCCGAACAATCCGACATAAGGGCTTACCGACCCGACGGTTGCCAAGAATGAGAGATGCGATTCGAGTCGATCCATTTCACGTTGATAAACCGCACGCATTGCGCCCCGGGTACTCTCCATGACGGTGCCGACATCCACACCCTGCTGATATTTAATGAACTCGCGGAAGCCCGCTTCAAAAATTCGCTCCATACTGCCTACAGTATCGCGGGCACCTGCGGCACGCTGGTACAACGCATTCAAATCTGCGCCTCTCCAGAAGACATTCTCAAATTCATCGGTTTGTTTGACCTCATATCGAATGACAAACATTTTCCGGAAAATAAACCACCAAGAAACCAACGAGGCCATCAACAACAACAGCATGACCAATTGAACGGGCAAGCTCGCGCTACTGACAAGGTGAAACAGTGATAAATCCTGGGTAACAACCGTGCTCATGATGGTTTTCCAATTTTTTGACGAAGTGGTAACGGTAGACCGGTCGGCTTGAATGTATCCATGCCGACACATACAACATGAACCATAGCACTGACTAACGTACCTTGCTCACGCATGACTTGCTGTCGCAATGCGATTCGACTTCTGCCAACCTCTGCGACTTGCACGGTCACATTCAGCAGATCATCGAGTACGGCCGGCTTGAAATACTCGATATTGAGGGATCGAATCAAAAAAATCGTCCGGTGCGATTGAATCATCGCATCCACACCGAACCCCAATTCACGCAGCCACTCATAGCGAGCACGCTCCATGAAATTGAGATAGCTCGCATGATAGACAACGCCGCCGGTATCGGTATCCTGGTAATAAACCCGTACCGGATAGTTAAAAACAGTTTCCATTTTTCAAATCACCAGTTGAATTATCCATATTTGAGTTTGATTCAGCGCCAGATTGCCACCACAAACTTCAAACTGGGTCAATCAGGCCCAATGTCTGGTTATGACGCGGTGGAATGAGATTGAAGTGATGATAGGTCATTGCGGTGGCAATGCGCCCGCGTGGCGTGCGTTGCAGAAATCCTTGCTGAATGAGGTAGGGCTCCAGCACCTCCTCGATCGTATCACGCTCTTCATTGATGGCTGCGGCCAGATTGTCAACACCAACCGGTCCGCCACCAAATTTCTCCAATACGGCCAGCAGAAGCTTTCTATCCAGCATATCCAAACCGGTGATATCGACATCCAGCATATGCAAGGCGGCATCCGCCACCTTGCGATCAATCCGGCCATTCGCCTTGACCTCAGCGAAATCCCGCACTCTGCGCAGCAATCGGTTGGCAATCCGCGGCGTGCCACGGGATCGCCGGGCAATCTCCCTGGCTCCGTCGGCAGAAATACCAACCTGCAATAGTCCAGCCGACCGGTCGACAATTTTACCGAGTTCATCTGCGGTATAAAACTCCAGACGAGAAACGATACCAAAACGGTCCCGCAGAGGATTGGTCAGCATTCCAGCACGCGTGGTCGCGCCCACAAGCGTGAAGTGCGGCAAATCGATCTTGACTGATCTGGCAGCAGGCCCCTCACCAATCATGATATCAAGCTGGTAATCCTCCATCGCAGGATAAAGAATCTCCTCGACAACCGGCGAAAGGCGGTGGATCTCATCAATGAACAACACATCATTGGGCTCGAGATTGGTCAGCAAAGCGGCCAGGTCACCGGCTCTTTCCAGCACCGGCCCAGAGGTCTGGCGCAAATTCACGCCCATTTCCCGGGCAATGATATGCGCCAGTGTCGTTTTACCCAGACCAGGCGGCCCAAACAACAAAACATGATCGAGCGCCTCCTGCCGTCGCCTAGCAGCTTCGATAAATATCTCCAGCTGCGCCCGGATTTTTTCCTGACCGATATACTCGTCGAATTGATGCGGGCGCAACGCTCGCTCTATCGCCTCTTCCTGAGAGGAAAAAGGGGTTGCGCCGATGATTCGGTCCGATTCAATCATCTTGGAACTCTCGCTTAGGGCTCGTTAATGAATAAAGCTGTGTGGCCATCACGCCAGGCGCCATGACGAGACCCAAATATTCCCTATCGAAGCACCAGAACGCAACTTGCTCGAGTATCGCGTACACACAACGCTCACAATTCATTTTTCAATCTGGAAATCTCACTCGAGGTCATCACCCATTGAACAACCATGCGCATGATCTTTTACTCTTCTTACAGCAATCTATCTGCCATACAAAACATACTCGAGCGGGCGCGCCGGAATGATCCAGCCCAACTGATCGAGACTATTTTCCCTTGGACAGAAGTTTCAATGACTGCATGATGCCGTCGGGCACGCCCACCCCTTCCGGCAATTGCTTGACCGCCCAATTGGCCTCACGATCATTATAGCCCAGTGCCAATAAAGCGTTGAGGATGTCTTGATCGATATCCTGGGTCATGGTGGCTGGCTGAAAATGCGCCAGCAATGGATCGATCTTGTCGCGCATTTCCAGCAATAGGCGCTCTGCGGTTTTTTTTCCAATACCGGGAATTTTGGTCAGACGCATGCTGTCTTGTGCTGCCACCGCCTGCTGCAACTCGGCCACACTCAATCCGGATAATATTGCCAGAGCGGTTCTAACGCCAATACCGGAAATTTTTGTCAGCTGGCGAAAAAAAACCCGCTCAGCTTCTGTCATGAAGCCAAACAACAAATGCGCATCTTCACGAACAATCAGATGCGTATGCAAAGCGACTTGCTCGCCAAGCTCGGGCAATTGACAAAAAGTGCTCATCGGCACATCAATCTCGTAGCCTACCCCCTGCACGTCCACTAATACCAGAGGTGGCCGCTTCTCGAGTAACAGTCCTGTAATTCTTCCGATCACAATTGCCTGCCTCGCTTCATCCGGTAACGAGCAGCTGGAAAAAAATTCACATGCATGTGTGCATGGCAAATTGCGCATGCCAAGGCATCGGCTGCATCCGGGCGAGGCCGTGCTGCCAGTTGCAATAGCCGCATGACCATTTCTTGCACCTGTTCTTTACGCGCATGCCCATTGCCGACTACCGCCTGTTTGATTTGCAATGCCGTGTATTCTGAGACAAAAAGCTGATTGTGAACGGCCGCACATATTGCAGCACCGCGCGCCTGTCCAAGCAATAGCGTCGATTTGGGATTGACATTAACAAACACCTGCTCTACCGCCACTTGCTCTGGGCGATATTGCAGAATAATTTCATTCAAACCTTCCAAGATTGTCTTCAAGCGGCTGGGCAATTCATTGCCGGTCGTAGTCACGCAACCGCTGCCTACATATACGAGCTGGCTGCCAATCTTGTCGACAATGCCGAATCCCGTTACGCGCAGGCCAGGATCAATTCCAAGTATGCGAATACCGTCACCAGACCAGGAAAAAATCAGGCATCGATAACTGCGGTCGTGTATACGTCCTGCACATCATCGATTTCCTCGAGCGCATCCAGAAGCTTTTGCATCTTAACCGCCTCATCCCCGTCCAACGCAACTTCATTCTCGGGTCGCCAGGTAACTTCTGTCAGCTCCGCCTTAAAACCAGCCTGTTCCAGCTTATTCCTGACCGCTGAAAACACGGCCGGATCCGTAACCACTTCCATACTCCCGTCTTCATGGCTGAGGATATCATCTGCCCCTGCCTCCAGAGCGGCTTCCAATAATTCCGTTTCGTTGGTTCCCGGGGCGAACAGAAGCTGGCCACAATGTTTGAATAAGTACGCAACCGAGCCATCGGTTCCCAGATTACCGCCGTGCTTACTGAAAGCATGGCGTACAGCCGCAACTGTTCTGGTACGGTTATCGGTCATGCAATCCACCATGATTGCGGCACCCGACACACCATACCCTTCATAACGGATTTCTTCGTAGTTGACGCCTTCCAACTCGCCACAGCCGCGCTTGATTGCACGCTCGACGTTGTCTTTCGGCATATTCTGATCGTAAGCCTTGTCGATAGCCAATCTCAGGCGGGGATTGCTGCCCGGATCGCCCCCACCCAGGCGAGCGGCTATCGTAATTTCCTTGATCAAACGCGTAAAAATCTTGCCCCGTTTGGCATCCTGCGCTGCCTTTTTATGCTTGATGTTAGCCCATTTGCTATGACCTGCCATTGACTTCCTTTAGAACTGATTGAAAGTATGCAATGCTACCACTCTGTATTTGTTGTATAAAGTTTGACGCGTACTTGAGTCAACACAGCATACACCAAAACCAGTCAACGCGAACAGCCTCAGGGCCGTTGATCGATCAGGCAGCAAGTGCGTGCAGAGTCACTCCACTGTCACCGATTTGGCCAAATTCCTGGGTTTATCGACATCGGTGCCTTTTTGCAATGCGACATGGTAGGCAAGCAATTGCAGGGGAATGGTGTGCAGTATTGGACTCAGCACTCCCCTGTGTTCAGCCAGTCTTATGATATGCACGCCTTCACTTGCTTCGATATGCGAATCCGCGTCGGCAAACACATATAGTTCTCCGCCACGTGCACGGACTTCGTGGAGATTTGATTTCAGTTTTTCCAGCAAAGCATCATTGGGCGCAATAGCAACTACAGGCATGTTGCTGTCAACCAGAGCCAGCGGACCATGCTTGAGTTCTCCGGCTGCATAAGCCTCTGCGTGGATATACGAAATTTCCTTGAGCTTGAGCGCGCCTTCCAGCGCGATCGGATAATGGACACCACGCCCCAGAAACAAGGCATGTTGTTTCTGGGAAAAATCACCCGCCCACTGCTTGATCTCGGATTCGGTCTGGAGTGCATGTTGAATCGCCACTGGCAGGTGACGTAACGCGGCAATCATATTGTGCTCGGATTCAGCCGTTAACTTGCCGCGCATTTTAGCGAGTACTGCAGTAAACAATAGTAAGACCGCCAACTGAGTTGTAAACGCCTTGGTCGAGGCAACCCCAATCTCCGGGCCGGCCCGAGTCAGAAAACGCAGATCGGTCTGCCGTATCAGGGCGCTTTCCGGCACATTGCAGATGGCGAGACTATGACGATGGCCAAGCGCCTTGGCATAATTCAGCGCGGCCAGGGTATCTGCGGTTTCTCCAGACTGGGAAATGCCCACGACCAGCGTGTCAGGATCTGCAATCGGCTTGCGATAGCGATATTCGCTCGCAATCTCAACATTGCAAGGCAGTTCGGCTATCGTCTCTAGCCAATATTTGGCGACGACTCCGGCATGATAGCTGGTTCCGCAAGCGAGTATCAGCACCCCTCTCGTTCGTGCAAATATCGATTCCGCCTCGCTGCCAAATAAATGCGGCGAAATGGATTGCGCATTGAGCACCATTTCCAGGGTATTGGCTACAGCAACCGGTTGCTCAAAAATTTCCTTTTGCATGAAATGCGCATACGGCCCGAGCTCGACAGCTTCACGCGTCAGATCACTTTCCAGTATGGGGCGCATGACTTCACAGCCCTGGGCCGCATTCAGGCAATTCAGCACCCGGAATCCACTGCTGCTCAGCTCAGCGACATCACCCTCTTCCAAATAAACCATGCGCCGAGTGATAGGCACCAGCGCCGAGGCATCGGAGGCCGCATACAAACCGTTATTGCCGATACCGAGCAGCAAGGGCGCGCCATTCCTGGCCACAATGATGCGATCCGGCCGCGATTCCTCAACCACTGCAATGGCATATGCGCCCCGTAATTCCTCGAGACAAGCGCACACGGCAACCAGCAAGTCATCGGCGGTTTGCAGATGATACGAAATCAAGTGGCCGATGACCTCGGTATCCGTATCTGACAGGAACTTGTAGCCAGCTTGTTGCAAACGCTGCCGCAACATATCGTGATTCTCAATAATCCCATTATGTACAACCGCAATCTTGCGCTCATCACCTGAAAAATGCGGATGGGCATTGCGCTCGCAGGGCGCTCCATGGGTTGCCCAGCGAGTATGTGCAATACCCGTCAATCCTTCAGTATTTTGAGTACGCACAAGCTTGCCCAATTCTGCGACCCGTTCGGTGGTTCGCATTCGGTGCAGCTTGCCGTTTGCCACTACGATTCCGGCAGAATCATAGCCACGGTACTCCAATCTTGAGAGCCCCTCCAGCAGAAAAGGCACCACATTGTCCTTAGCAATTGCTCCCACAATTCCGCACATCACAAACCCCTTGTTAGATTTATTAATCTGAAAGATTATTCAGGCTTGATTTTCTTTGGCCGCTTCCAACTGGCAATACTCAACTGCTTAGCACGGGATAATGTCAGCTGATCTTCCGGCGTATCTCGCGTTATAGTGGATCCAGCACCAATTGTTGACCCCCTTGCGACCCGGATGGGTGCGACGAGCTGCGTGTCTGAACCAATGAATACATCATCTTCTATGATTGTTTGATGCTTGCTGGCGCCGTCATAGTTGCAGGTAATCGTACCGGCACCAACATTGACATGCTTGCCTATCACGGTATCGCCTATATAGCTCAAGTGGTTGGCTTTGCTGCCGGAAGCAATCTGACTGTTTTTGACTTCGACAAAATTGCCGATATGCACGCCCTCATCCAGCCGTGTACCCGGGCGGATACGAGCGAAAGGGCCCACTCGGCAATGGGCACCGAGGCAAGCATCCTCTACTAGGCTATACGGCGCTATGACTGTACCGGCAGCAACGGTCACATTGCGCAATGTGCAATGTGCCTGAATCTTCACATTGTCACCTAGTCGCACATCGCCTTCGAAGACGCAATTGATATCTATCTCCACGTCATGACCACAAATCAATTGTCCACGGACATCGATGCGGGCAGGATCGAGTAGCGTGACGCCCTGCGCCATGAGATCATGCGCAATCTCTTGCTGATAAATTCGCTCCAAGCCAGCCAACTGACGCTTGTTGTTAACACCTATCGTTTCCCAACTGTTGGCCGGTCTGGCTGATTCAATACCCACCCCATCCGCTGCCGCCATCTCGACAATGTCGGTAAGATAGTATTCGCCCTGGGCATTGCTGTTGTCCAGCCTGGCTAGCCAGGCTGGCAATAGCCGATTGGGGAACACCATAATGCCAGTATTGATTTCACAAATATGCTTCTGTGCTGGGGTGGCATCTTTTTCTTCAACGATTGATTGTATGCTGCCTGTCTCATGATCGCGCACAATCCGGCCGTAGCCTGACGGATCATCCAGCTCTGTTGTCAGCATGACCAGCCGATCATCCGTGGCTTTTTCCAGCAATGCCCAGAGTGTGGCACTTTTCACCAAAGGCACATCACCAAACAGAACCAGCGTATGGCCAGTTTCTGCCAGGCTGGGCAAAGCCTGCTTTAAAGCATGCCCTGTCCCTAGCTGCTGTGCCTGTCTAATCCAAACCAGCGAAGAATCATCGATCACCTGCTTAACCCGTTCACCGCCATGCCCATAAACCACACAGACCTGGTTAGGCGAAAGCGTATGCGCGGTATCCAGCACATGGGATAACAGCGGTCTGCCCGCTAGTGGGTGCAAAACTTTGGGCAGCGACGATTGCATACGCTTGCCCGCACCAGCCGCTAGAATAACGATATCAAGTTGTTTCACGCTGAAAAATCCTTTTTTCCACCTCAACCTTCCTTACCCGGCATCACATACCACCAATAAAGCCACCGAAAGGTCATCTCTTCGTGTTGCGCCCATCCTGCCAGTTCAAGCAGTCATTCCCCTGTTGATTCTATTGGTGATGACGCTGCAAGCCGAATCAACGGTATTCAAACCACAGGACCATGCTCTGGCACCTCCGCCATGCGGCTTAATAACCACACACTCAGACCTCTCCAACCGAGAGATACCTATGTTCGAGAGAATTGTACTCGCATGGCGCCAGATTATATCAATCAAGAAGCAACACAAATACGCTTTAATTTATGGCTCGTCAGCAGAATCTGTGGGCGACATCCGGTTCAGGTAGCGCGCCAAGTGCATGATATAATGCGATTTCTGCGCCATGAAAGGTTCGAAATC
>NZ_FNOY01000041.1 GCF_900107165.1 Nitrosomonas halophila | reverse complement strand
TCAATGAAACCTTGGCAAAGTCGTTTCGCTGGACTTATATTGGCAAACCTTTGCTCGTATAGGTTATCGGATATATTTCGGATGCTGGGTACTAGTCGCATGGTAGCCAATGAGTATTTTTCGACAATAAACGAGGCCGGTTTTCTGAAATATAGGGTGTTGGAAAGAGCGTTTGCCCGGACTGATTCCAGCTGAGGAAAGTGACTCAGCAATTGCGCTTGTAAGTATGTCGTGTTTTCTAACATCACCCGTGCATCTTCAGTCAGTCTATCCGAAGCGGCAGACGTGGTGTAGAAATAGAATTCCGCCGGCTTGACTGCATCCCTTGAGCAGGTAATTGTACCCGGAACATGATGGATATATTCGGGATTATGAATCCGGCTGAATTGTTCGTTGAACTCGTTGAAATGGCTGGCTGTTGTCACAAACAAGCCTGCTGGCGAGGTAAAACCAAAGAATTTATGGCATGAAACAGCGATCGAATCATAGCGCGCAACCCTGCGATGATCGCCGGTTTGATATGCAATCTCTTGGCTATGCGGCGTATAAGAGAGAAAACCGCCAAACAACGCGGCATCTAGATGCAGAAAACTGGTATAGCCCTCAAGCGCCTCCTGAAGCTGATCGATACGATCGATTGCACCTTTAAATGTGGTCCCGATGGTCGCGACCACCAAGGCTGGATGGTTGCGGTTTTCAGACAATTTTTGCCGAAGGTCAATAGCATCCATGCCACCATCAGGCAATGTTTTGACAAAAATACTGTCCAGCCCTAATAAGTCCCCGAGGATATGTACCGAATAATGGGCCTCGTGGGTGACATAGGCTTTGGGTTGCAGGCCCGTGCGACTTTTCAAAATGGTTCGCCCCATATACATGCCATGCATATTGCTGTCCGTACCACTATGCGATAAAAATCCCCAAATATCATGCGGTGGGAAGGCGAATCGCTTGCCAAAATACTGGATGATTCCCCGTTCGAAATCATGGGTGTTGTAACGAATCGTGCTTTCTTCAAAAGGATTGCCGACATTGTTATGTGCAATAGCGCCGATTCCGGCATCGTTCAATTGCTTTCTCCAAGCAAAAAAACCAGCTGGTGGAGCACTCATATTAATGGGATAACCGAGCAGATAATTCTTCAGCTTCACATGTTTGGCCCGGTCTGCGAGCGATGGAAATGCCAGCGAAGGGATAGCTTCTTGAGTCAGATACCGGCCGGTATCGGGAAGCGGCGCCCTGCAACCAGAAGCGAGGGCCAGCAAACCAGTACCGGAGGAAGCTAGAAAACGGCGACGTGTCAACATTTGCAAACGCCTATAAATAAATTGAGCTACCAGTCAAAATTATATTCATAACTGACCCTTTTTACCTTGCGGTGCAATGCCCCATACCTGCCGCCATCCTGACTACTTGCCACATGTTGCGTGCAACGCTGGAATACCGGCAAGTGGCGCTGCTGCGAGGCCTCTTGAAGATTGCGCAGCACCGCGAGATGTCCTGATGTCCCTCGGCAGTACGGATACGGCCGAATGGCAATATTTCACCCAATTCGGCAATCACCTGATCATAGGTTGTCCAGGAACAGTATTCGTCAACGAGCGCCTCGTGCAATATCTGAGTTTTGATTGCAGTCAGTTACAACGCAAGGAACAACATTGATCAACGGTTGTTTTCATTCCAGGGTGCTATAAATAATAGCAGCTAACCGAAGATACCAGGTTTGTCGTTTAGTCTGCAAAGCGAAAGCAGGCGATAGTGTACCGATTCCTGCAAGCCGCACTATCAGTTGATGCCAAGCAGCAGTGGAGATTGGCTGCTGGCGAGAGCCCAAGATCAGATCGGCTGCAGCATATTGATGAAGCTCGCTGCAGGATGCGCCAGAAAAAGCCAATAATGGCAGCTGGAAGTGGAGCCGTGGCTGTAAGGCCATAGAGCAGCCAGGCTTTCATGTGCCCATAGCCATTATCCGGCGAAATTTATTGGAGATGCTGGCAAAAACGGCATGGCCCGGTTGCAAAACCGGGCCATGGAGAGTTAATACTCGAAATTTCCTGGATCGATCAACCAGGCGTTTTTACAATCAACCCGTTAAAACGGTTGGGGTCTTGGAGTGTTGTTCGTGGAAGGCGGCAAAATTGGCAAGTCAAATTTTGGTTGCTCACCAGTCAGCGTTTTCAGGAAAGCGACGATTTTTGCAATTTCATCCTTTTTGAATTCCCGGTTCAGCTGGATTTTGGCCATGATATCCACCGCTTCTTCGAGGGTTGCGGCCTCTCCATCATGAAAATAGGGATAAGTCAGCTCAACATTGCGCAAGGTTGGCACTTTGAATACGAAACGGTCTTCTTCCTTGCCAGTTACATCCATCCGCCCTACTGCCGGGTTTTTGGTTTCGTAAGGCTTGAACATGCCCATTTTCTGGAAGGAATTGGCTCCGACTGCAGGCCCATTATGGCACTGGGTGCAGCCACTGCTTTTGAATAATTTATAGCCCTCTAATTCATCTGCGCTTAACGCATTCTTGTCACCTTCCAACCATTGATCGAATTTGGAGTTTGGCGTGACCAAAGTTTCTTCAAATTCCGCAATGGCGGTTGTGATCCGGTCAATGTCGACGGTATCGGAGCCAAAAGCTTTCTTGAAATGCTCGCGGTATTGCGGAATCGAGGCCACAACTTTTACCGCCATTTCATGCGTGAAGGCCATTTCTCCTGGGTTGGCAATCGGTCCACCCGCTTGTTCTTTCAGATCCTTGGCTCGGCCATCCCAGAATTGCGCCAGATTCATGCCGGAGTTCAAAACCGTGGGTGCATTGATCGGGCCTTCCTGCCATTTATGACCAATGGATGTCTTGATGTTGTCCGTTCCGCCCATGCTCAGATTGTGGCAGGAGTTGCAGGAAATAAATCCTGATTTGGATAGTCTTGGATCGAAATAAAGCATTTTCCCCAGCTCTGCCACATCAGGATTTTCGGGGGTGACCGCTTTGATTGGTTGTATGGGCTCATTGGCTGCCGATGCGTAAATCGGCGCAAGTATTGCGCTTAACGATAGTAGCGAAATAGCGAATGTACGCTTTATCATTAAAATCTCCTTAAGATGTCGGCTGTCTTGGCGCAGCCGGTTACGCCTGAAAACTATTTTACCCGGTCAGTCGAACGGGCATATACGGGCACAGTCAAGCAACAGCAGCGTCAGCCGTTGCATTGCACACCTTTTGATTACAGCAAGCTTGAATTTGATCGCATCCGGTCAATGAACCGATGCTTGACCAGGGGCTGCTAACCATCTTTCCGCTCAGCAGGCGGAATTGGTTTAAGCAACTGGGTACGTAACAACTATTTCCGAGTTTTGGCAGTGCCAGTTTGATATATCTGAGCTGGCCTGGCATCTTCCCTGTAACCCGCAGCGCTGCCAAGACCCGCTTCATGATCAAGTAAACGTGAGAGCTCGGTCAAAGCTTGCCGGTAGACTTGTCGCTTGAATTCCACGACAGACCCCAATTCCACCCAATACTGGTTCCAGCGCCAAGCGTCAAATTCGGGATGGGGACAGTTCCTGAGTGAGACATCACTGTCACGGCCAAGCAGACGCAGTAAAAACCAAATTTGTTTTTGTCCCTTGTAATTTTTGCGCCATTCCCGACGTGTCCAGCATGCCGGCACATCGTAACGCAGCCACTCCCGCGTGCGTCCGATAATTTCGACATGCACAGGCTGCAAACCAGTCTCTTCGGCCAGTTCCCGGTACATGGCCTGGGTAGGCGTCTCGCCAGATTTGATCCCCCCCTGCGGAAATTGCCATGAATCCTGCTTGACGCGCTTGCCCCAGAACACCTGGTTTTTTGAATTCAGGAGAATAATGCCAACATTGGCCCGGTATCCATTACGGTCGATCATTTGACTCACCCGTCAATTTTAATCACCCGAAATTTTAAAACAGATAATTTTTTCATATTTTATGCGTGATTGGTAGCCACCATTTAATAACATATTTGACCATATTTTGTCACATCTTATTAAAAAATCCCTTCAGATTCGATGGCTAATTACCCTGTTCATTGCCAGTGCAAAGCCCTGGAATGTTGTAGATTGCGACCGATGTTGAAAATGCATCTTAATCATTTGCGCTCGGAAAAAAGTTTGCTTGACAGGCGAGCAAGCGCTATGAGTCCCGCTCTGCCAAGCCAAACCCCGTCCTTCCCTCTATTCTTTATATGCGCTGGCCGATGCAAATTCAAGGTAGAATCACCTTCCACTTTCTATGATAATGGAATCGTATCATGCGTGTTTCACAATTCTTTCTTTCAACGCTCAAAGAAGCGCCTGCTGAGGCTGAACTCATCAGCCATAAACTGATGCTACGTGCCGGGCTGATCAAACGCCTGGGTAGCGGATTGTATACTTGGATGCCACTGGGACTTAGAGTTCTTCGCAAAATCGAACATATCATCCGTGAAGAAATGAACCGTAGCGGCGCACTCGAACTCATGATGCCTGCCATACAACCTGCCGAGCTGTGGCAAGAAACCGGGCGCTGGGAAGTGTTTGGTCCACAAATGCTGAAAATTCAGGATCGGCACCAACATGATTACTGCTTTGGACCGACGCACGAAGAAGTGATTGCCGATATTGCACGTCGTGAGATTAAAAGCTACCGGCAACTGCCACTCAATTTTTATCAAATTCAGACCAAGTTTCGCGATGAGATTCGGCCGCGTTTTGGTGTCATGCGCGCCCGGGAATTTATGATGAAGGATGCCTACTCCTTTCATGTCGATTTAGCCAGCCTGGAGCAGACTTATCAACGCATGCATGATACCTATAGCCGGATTTTTAGCCGTATTGGCCTGAATTTCCGGGCCGTTGCGGCCGATACGGGCGCCATGGGCGGCAGCAGTTCGCATGAATTTCATGTGCTGGCCGAGTCGGGTGAAGACGCAATTGCGTTCTGTCCCACCTCGGACTATGCGGCCAATATCGAACTTGCCACGACCATGCCGCGCGGCAATACTCGCCTGGAGCCGTCCGGTGCCATGCAGAAGATTGCAACCCCTGATCAGAAATCCTGTCCGGAAGTGGCGGAATTTCTTGGTGTGCCGCTTGAGCAAACACTTAAAACACTGGCTGTCACCGCTAACGACCAATTTTATTTATTACTGTTGCGCGGTGATCACCAGCTGAACGAAACCAAGGTCCGGAAAATTCCATTTCTGGCCAATTTTGAATTGGCTAGTGCGGAGCAGATCATTGCAGAAATAGCTTGCCCACCTGGCTATCTTGGGCCGGTCACTGCAAAGGCCAAAATCGTTGCGGACAAAGCGGTGCTGGAAATGAGCAATTTCGTTTGTGGCGCTAATGAAGCAGGCTATCACCTGACACAGGTCAATTTTGGGCGCAATCTGCCGGTCCCTGAACTGGTGTTCGACATACGCAATGTTGTGGCTGGAGATCTTTCTCCCGATGGAAAGGGTATCCTGGAAATTTGCCGAGGAATCGAGGTCGGGCATATCTTCCAATTACGCACCAAGTATGCCGAAAAAATGCAGGCGACCTATCTGGATGAATCCGGCCAGACCAAAGTCATGGAAATGGGATGTTATGGGATTGGCGTTTCACGGATTGTTGCGGCGGCTATCGAGCAAAATCATGATGCACAAGGCATTATTTTTCCTTTGTCGATTGCACCTTTTCAGCTTTCCATCATTCCGATCAATTATCATAAAAGTGACATGATCCGGTCAGAAGCAGACAAACTTTATCAAGCTTGCCTTGAAACGGGTATCGATGTCTTGCTGGATGATCGCGAGGAAAGGCCAGGTGTCATGTTCGCGGATCAAGAATTGATCGGCATCCCACATCGCCTTGTGATCGGCGAGCGGGGCCTGAAAGAAGGCCTCGTGGAATACCGTGGGCGCAGGGATGAAGCGCCACGCATGCTGCCATTGAAAGAATCGATTGCTTTCATTACCCAGCAGTTAGCTGGTTATTGAGTAGGCTTTTTTTCTTTCGATAAAAGCTTGGTGCTGGCTGGTAGGCAGCATGAGAAAACGCTTCCAGCCAGCAGCCCCGGGTATCTATCGGTGACTATTTAATACGTGTCAATAAATGTTTCTATTTCTGTACGCGTCATGACACCGATTTGTCGGGCGGCAGGCTTACCCTCCGGATCAAAGAAATAGCTGCTCGGCAGCATTGATAGTTCATCAAGCTGTGCTGCAATTTCTCTGCTTCCCATCACAATCGGATAGGGAATCGCCAATTCTTCCACGAAAGCCTGTACAGCATGGGTATCTTCATAATCCATCGCAATACCGA
Source organism: Nitrosomonas halophila (assembly GCF_900107165.1). Classification (GTDB taxonomy): domain Bacteria; phylum Pseudomonadota; class Gammaproteobacteria; order Burkholderiales; family Nitrosomonadaceae; genus Nitrosomonas; species Nitrosomonas halophila. The sequence goes on along the minus strand of NZ_FNOY01000041.1, from coordinate 19,872 downwards.
TAATCATGATATCTTTCCTTTCTCGGAATAAAGCGGCCAAGTCCGGAATTTCTTTTAAGCAAGGTGGACACCAAGTCGCCCAGAAGTTAATCAATACCCATTTGCCTTTGTAGTCTGATAAGACATGCGTCTTGCCGGCACTGTCTTGAAAGCTGAAGCCATATGCCTTGGCTTCAGCGAGTGGGGCGAGCAGCGCCATGGTCAGTAAAAATATCGATAGCTGCTGTTTCATGATCAGACTTGAGGATGCGCGCGTTCCAGTTTGGTATGCAATTTGTTGCAGGCACTCAGGTAAGCCTTGGCTGACGCGGCCACGATGTCGGTATCCGCTCCGTGGCCATTGACGATTCGCCCTGCTTTCTGCAGCCTGACCGTCACTTCGCCTTGTGCATCGGTGCCGCTGGTTATGTTATTCACCGAGAAAAGCTGCAGCTCCGCCTTGCTATCGAGTATTTTTTCGATTGCACGGAATGTGGCATCCACCGGTCCACTACCCTCTGATTCTGCCTGAAGCTCGGTACTGCCTTCCGCGATAACAACTCGCGCAAAAGGGACTTCACCTGTTTCGCTGTGCGCAACCAGAGACAGCAATCGATAGTGTTCCTCTGGCACCTGCACCTCGTCCGAGACCAGCGCATGCAAATCTTCGTCAAAGATTTCATGCTTTTTGTCTGCCAGGTCTTTGAAACGCATGAACATTGCATTGAGCCTTTCTTCTGAATCCAGTTCGATGCCCAGTTCCTTCAAGCGACTGCGAAATGCATTCCGCCCTGAGTGTTTGCCCAGCAACAGCTTGTTTGTCCCCCAACCGACATCTTCAGCCCGCATGATTTCGTATGTTTCACGGTGTTTGAGCACGCCATCCTGATGAATCCCAGATTCGTGAGCAAAAGCGTTGGCACCGACAATCGCTTTGTTCGGTTGTACCGGAAAACCAGTGATGCCTGATACCAGCTTACTGGCTGGCACAATATGCGTTGTATCGATGCGCGTGTCACAGGGAAAATAGTCTTGGCGGGTACGCACCGCCATAACGATCTCCTCGAGTGCGGCATTACCCGCTCTTTCACCCAAACCATTGATCGTACACTCAACCTGGCGTGCGCCATTCAAGACTGCGGCCAGAGAATTGGCGACAGCCATGCCAAGATCATTATGGCAATGTACCGAAAAAATGGCCTTATCGGAATTGGGAATACGCTCACGCAAGGTACGAATCAACTGTCCGAATTGCTCTGGCATTGTGTAGCCGACCGTATCCGGTATATTCAGCGTTCTGGCACCGGCATCGATGACTGCTTCCAATACTCGACACAAAAAATCAATATCGGACCTTCCCGCATCTTCGGGAGAAAATTCGATATTATCGGTGTACTGGCGCGCCCATTTGACAGCCTTGACTGCCTGCTCGATCACTTGATCGGGAGACATGCGCAGCTTGTTCTTCATGTGAATGGGCGATGTGGCAATGAAAGTATGGATGCGCGCATCTTCCGTTCCCTGCAATGCTTCACCAGCACGGTTGATATCATTCTCGATCGCACGGGCCAGCCCGCATACGGTACTGTCCTGGATGGCATCGGCAACAGCTTTGACCGCCTCGAAATCACCATTTGAAGCCGCTGGGAAACCTGCCTCGATCACATCCACCCCCATGCGCTCCAATTGCCGGGCAATCCGTACCTTTTCTTCCTTGGTCATGGATGCGCCAGGGCTCTGCTCGCCGTCACGTAAAGTTGTATCAAAAATAATCAAACGTTCTTTCATCTTGTGCTCCACTGCTATTAGCCTAAATTAGACAAACGGCTGCAACTGCTAGCCGGCAATATTTCAAATAAACTGGGGGAGGATTGATATGATTAGCGCCCAAGGCGCAGCAGTCGCTCTGCCAAATGCGGCAGAAGCATCGAGCCAAGTGTATGGGAGAACGGTGAAATTTTCAGCAGACTTGTCATGCCGTTGAATATAAAATGTTTGCCGGTATTTCGCAACCTTAGAATTTAAATATCTTTTGGAGGTTCGCTGCGTTTTCTGCTTCTCACCATCCGCCAAACTTTCATGCCATAGCCAGACAAAGCATATAGCAGGAATAGACCAAACAATACGACCGGCGGATGGCTCGGGATCAATACAAAGAAGAACAAAAGCAGCAGCAATACAACAAAAAATGAAACCTTCCGATTTAGATTGAATTCTTTGCCACTGTAGTAGGGAATATTGGTCACCATCGTTAGCCCGGCAAATAAAGTCATGATCAATGCCAACCAACGGATATCAGCCCCATCAATCTGGAAGTCCAATGCGACCCAGATCATCCCCGCAATCAGTGCCGCGGCGGCCGGGCTGGGCAGGCCCTGAAAGAATCTTTTATCTGCTACGGCAATGGTTGCATTGAAGCGGGCCAACCGCAGTGCGGCGCAGGCGCAGTATATAAATGCAGAAATCCAGCCCAATTTCTCCAAATCCCTGAGTGCCCATTCGTACATCACGAGTGCGGGCGCTACTCCAAAGGAAACCATATCGGACAGGCTATCGTACTCCGCTCCGAACTCACTCTGGGTATGGGTCAAGCGCGCGATGCGGCCATCCAATCCATCAAGCACCATTGCCACAAAAATGGCAATTGCAGAATGCTCATAGTGACCATTCATTGCTTGCACGATAGCATAAAAGCCAGCAAACAGTGCAGCAGTCGTGAAGAGATTGGGGAGTAAATAGATGCCCCGCCGTCTCAGACGAGTCTTGGCAATCAGCTGCTGTGCAGTATCAGATTCCTGCATAAATGAAAATAAACGTTAACAAGTGACGCCCCGAACCAAAGTGAAAAAAGTTAACAATGAAGAGCCGTTCATCATAACGGCTCTTCTATCATTAATTTTGCAATTCTGCCAGAATCGTTTCCGTTGCAAGAACTTTGTCGCCGATCCCAACCTTGGCCTTGGCACCCAAAGGCAGATAAACGTCGACCCGCGAACCAAAACGAATGAATCCAAAGCGCTGTCCACGGGAGAGATGATCACCTGTGTTGACATGACATACGATTCGCTTGGCGACCAGACCTGCAATTTGCACGCAAGTGACATCCTCGCCCCGATCGGTTTTGATCCAGAGTGCATTGCGTTCATTTTCCAGGGAGGCCTTGGGCAAGCTGGCATTCAAAAAGCTTCCAGGGAAATACCATTTGTTGCACACCTTCCCATCGACCGGACTGCGATTGGAATGTACGTTGAATACATTCATGAATACGCTTATTTTCAATGCCTCGCGATCAAGATAGGGATCACGAGTTTTTTCAACGGCAACGATTCGTCCATCCGCAGGCGCCAATACAACATTGGAAAGCGTTGGGATAACGCGTGCAGGATCACGAAAAAATTGCAGTATGAAAAGGGCAATCAGCCATACAGGCAGCGACCATGCCCAACCTGCAAATATCTGTACAAGCAACGCGATCCCAAATGCACCCGCAATGAAAGGCCAGCCTTCTCGTGCAATAAAGGGATGAGGATAAGTATTCGACATTATTTAGTTCTTATCCTGATCAACGAGTTTGTTTTTCTTGATCCAGGGCATCATATCGCGCAGTTTGGCGCCCACTGTTTCAATTTGATGCTCGGATGCAAGACGGCGGCTGGATTTAAGCATGGGTGCGCCAGCCCGGTTTTCCAGGATGAACTCGCGCGCGTATTCGCCGGTCTGAATTTCACGCAAGATTTTGCGCATTTCGTTGCGGGTCGCTTCAGTAATGATGCGAGGGCCTCTGGAAATATCGCCATATTCTGCATTGTTGGATACAGAGTAACGCATGTTGGCGATGCCGCCCTCATAAATCAGATCCACGATCAGCTTGACTTCGTGCAAGCATTCAAAATAGGCCATTTCAGGTGCGTAACCGGCTTCGACCAGGGTTTCAAAACCAGTCTGAATCAAAGCTGTCAGACCACCGCATAGTACGACTTGTTCCCCAAACAGATCGGTCTCAGTCTCTTCCTTGAATGTGGTTTCGATGACGCCACCACGGGTACCACCATTAGCGGCAGCATAAGACAGTGCAAGCTCCCTTGCCCGCCCGGATTTATCTTGATGCACGGCGATTAACGATGGTACACCGCCACCTTGTAGATATGTGGAACGCACCAGATGCCCCGGGCCTTTGGGTGCGATCATAATGACATCCAGATCCTCGCGCAGCGTGATCTGGCCATAATGGATGTTGAAGCCATGCGCAAACGCAAGCGTGGCATTTTTTTTCAGGACTGGCTCGATTTCGGTTTGATAAACGGCAGCCATTTGCTCATCCGGGAGTAGCAGCATTACGACATCAGCATCCTTGACTGCAGGACCAACTTCTTTGACGTTCAGACCGGCCTTCTTGGCTTTATCCCACGAGGCACCGTTTTTTCTCAAGCCTACGGTGACCTTGACGCCCGAATCGCTCAGATTGTTGGCATGGGCGTGGCCCTGTGAGCCATAGCCAATGATGGCTACTTTCTTTTTTTTGATAAGAGACAAGTCTGCATCTTTATCGTAATAAACTTTCATTATTTTCCTTCTTGAGAATGATGAGCAATTACACCCGTAGATGGTGCTCAATTGATGAAATCAAAATCCGTTCACCGGATTTAATATCTAAATTTTTAAATTTAGGCTTTCAAAATACGTTCTCCACGGCCGAGGCCCGAAGCGCCGGTCCGGACTGTCTCCAGAACCAGGCTGCGTTCTATTGCTTGTTGAAAAGCATCCAGCTTGGAACTGGGGCCTGTCAGCTCTATGGTATAGGTTTTATCCGTAACATCGATAATGGAACCACGAAAAATGTCGGTCAACCGTTTCATTTCCTCACGGTCTTCCCCTACAGCTCTGACTTTTACCAGCATGAGCTCTCTTTCGATGTGATCTCCATTGCTCAAATCAACCAGTTTGACAACCTCGATTAATTTATTGAGCTGTTTGGTGATTTGTTCGATAACTTCGTCAGAACCTGTCGTGACAACCGTCATGCGGGACAATGTCGGATCTTCAGTCGGTGCAACCGATAATGATTCAATATTGTAACCACGCGCGGAGAACAGACCTGCCACTCGGGACAATGCGCCCGCTTCATTTTCCATGAGTAAAGAAATAATATGTCGCATGCTTTTACACCAGAATCATTTCGGATAAGCCTTTGCCGCCTGGCACCATCGGGAATACGTTTTCAGTCTGATCTGTGATGAAATCGATAAAGACGAGTTGTTGCTCGAGCTTGAAGGCTTCTCGCAAAGCGCCCTCGATGTCTTCTGGTTTGTCGATCCGCATACCAACATGCCCATAGCTTTCAGCCAGTTTGACAAAATCGGGTAAAGCGTCCATATAAGATTCAGCGTAGCGATTACCATGAAAGAATTCCTGCCACTGCCGCACCATCCCCATATAACGATTGTTGAGGTTGATGATCTTGATAGGGAGGTGATATTGTTTACAGGTCGACAACTCCTGGATGCACATCTGAATGCTTGCCTCACCGGTAATACAAGCCACTTTGGCGCCTGGATTTGCCATTTGCACGCCCATGGCCGAAGGCAGGCCGAATCCCATCGTGCCCAGTCCCCCTGAGTTGATCCAACGGCGCGGTTTATTGAATTTATAGAACTGCGCAGCCCACATCTGATGTTGGCCAACATCAGATGTGATGAAAGCATCGCCTTGGGTAGCTTCGTAGAGCTTCTCGACGACCATTTGAGGTTTGATCAGACTGCTGGCACGATCATACTTCAAACAATCGCGGGCACGCCATGTTTCAATCTGCCGCCACCATTCCTGCAAAGCGTGCGCATCGGTCTTCTCCTTGCTGGCCTTGAGCAGTTTGATCAGCTCCCTCAATACCTCCGATACGCTGCCGACAATTGGCACGTCGACCTTGACGCGTTTAGAAATCGATGAGGGATCGATATCGATATGTATGATTTTGCGTTCTTCGCTGTAAAAATGCTTCGGATTGCCGATAACGCGATCGTCAAACCGGGCGCCGACTGCGATCAAAACATCGCAATACTGCATCGCCATATTGGCTTCATAAGTTCCGTGCATGCCAAGCATGCCGACAAACTGACGATCTGTAGCAGGATATCCGCCAAGCCCCATGAGGGTATTGGTGCATGGAAAATCGAGCATTTGTGCCAGTTCGATCAGCTCGGCCGAAGCATCGTTCAAAATGACGCCGCCTCCCGAATAAATCATGGGCCGCTTCGCATCCAGAATCATTTGCACGGCTTTCTTAACCTGCTGGACATCCCCATGGATCACCGGCGTATAGGAGCGCATAGCAATACTGCTGGGATAGTGAAACGTTGTCTTTTGCTGGGTAACATCCTTGGGAATATCCACCAGGACCGGTCCCGGGCGGCCCGTGGAGGCGATATAGAACGCCTTTTTAATGGTCGAAGCAAGCTCCGTGATATCTTTCACCAGAAAGTTGTGTTTCACACAAGGGCGCGTGATACCGACTGTATCGACTTCCTGAAAGGCATCCTGACCGATGGCCGCCGTGGGTACCTGTCCACTGATGATCACCATTGGAATGGAATCCATATAAGCAGTAGCGATGCCTGTCACAGCATTGGTCACGCCCGGTCCGGATGTCACCAGCGCAACCCCAACTTTATTACTGGAGCGCGCATAGCCATCCGCTGCGTGCAACGCAGCCTGCTCGTGACGAACCAGGATATGCTTGACCTTATCCTGCTTAAACAACTCGTCGTAAAGGAATAATACGGCGCCACCAGGGTAACCAAAAATATGGCTGACACCTTCTTCTTGTAGGCAGCGTATTGTGATTTCAGCGCCTGTTAGTTCAATACTCATGCTTGGGAATCCCCGGATTCAAAATAATTTTTCTTCATTCTCACAAAAAAACTGTCAACATCCTCAATCGCTCACCATCAAGCCATACGCTGTCGTTTACCATTCAATGATCCATATCTCCACTTGAAATACAAGCTAAAAAAAGCAATGACGCGGCATACCCGGCTATGCGCGCAATGCTTTTTGTTGGCTGTAAAACCTAGGAGGCTGTCCGAGAATAGACTGATCTACTGCGGACGAAGCTGGCTGACCGGATTTTCCGATTCTTTTCGTTGAATAGAACGACTATTCGCCTCAAATGATCGAAAAATTCCGCACAGCCAGTTTCGTCCTCGCTACGATCGCTATTCTCGGACAGCCTCCTAGCGAGGAAAATTGGATTTTGAATGCTACCAGCAATATGGTACTAGGAAATCGCACTTCCTTGCCGGGAATATCTATTCTATGCCGATTGCCACTGAATATTCAGTTTTTTAAAAACCAACCCGGAAGCTACGTACGGGTTATCCGTTTGTCCCCCCAACGGTCAATCCGTCTACACGCAGTGTAGGCTGACCAACACCGACCGGTACACTTTGCCCCTCCTTGCCGCAAGTGCCAACCCCTGGATCGAGTGACATATCGTTGCCGATCATGGAGACACGAGTCAGGACATCTGGGCCGTTGCCAATCAACGTCGCGCCTTTGACTGGATAAGCGATTTTACCATTCTCGATCATATAAGCTTCCGCTGCGGAAAAGACAAATTTGCCACTCGTGATGTCGACTTGTCCGCCTCCGAAATTGGCTGCATACAAACCATGCTTCACAGAAGCGATAATCTCTTCCGGATCCTTATCCCCGTTCAGCATATAAGTATTGGTCATGCGCGGCATAGGAATATGGGCGTAAGACTCGCGCCGACCATTTCCGGTAACAGGTTGATTCATCAATCGCGCATTCAGATTATCCTGCAAGTAACCTTTCAGAATGCCATCCTCGATCAATACGGTACATTGCGTCGGATTGCCCTCATCATCGATATTCAGCGAGCCGCGGCGATCTCGAATGGCACCATCATCAACCACCGTGACGCCTTTGGCAGCTACCTGTTGGCCAACACGGCCAGAAAAAGCGGAACTTCCCTTGCGATTAAAATCAGCCTCAAGCCCGTGGCCTATCGCTTCATGCAACAATATGCCCGGCCATCCATTGCCCAATACGACCGTCATGCTGCCGGCTGGTGCGGATTTGGCTGCCAGATTGGTGAGCGCCTGCTGAACTGCTTTGTGCGCATAATCTTGCAAGATTGCATCAGTGAAATAGGCGTAATCAAAACGTCCGCCTCCGCCAGCCATGCCTTGTTCCCGCCTTCCGCCCTCCTCAACCAGGACTTGGAGCGAAACCCGCACCAGTGGACGTACATCTGCCACCTGCAACCCGTCACTGCGCGCGACCATAATCACTTCATATTCCCCGGCCAGCGAAGCCATGACTTGAATGACGCGAGGATCAATGGCACGCGCGAATCCTTCAAGTTTTTCCAACAATTCAATTTTCTTGATATCCTGGCAACTTGCAATCGGATCCTGGGGCAAGTAATGCAATGCGAGCGGAGTATCATGCCCTCGCTGCAGGATCTGCGTATGCGCACCATTTCCCTGTTGAGCAATGGCCCGCGTGGCTTGGGCCGCAGAAACCAACGCCTCGTTGCTGATATCATCTGAATAGGCAAACGCGGTTTTTTCACCACTGACTGCGCGTACACCGACACCCTGGTCAATACTGAAACTGCCCGACTTGACAATACCCTCTTCCAGCACCCAACCTTCGGAGCGGCTGTATTGAAAATAAATGTCGGCATAGTCGACATTATGAGTGAAAATTTGTCCAAATACAGCTTGTATCTTGGCTGTATCGAGCGCATAAGGGGTCAATAAATATTGGCTGGCTATCGCGAAAGAATCACTCATTCTGAAATCAATTTTTCTATATGTAATTTTGGGTTGGGTGTGTGCAGAGACATGATAAAGCAGTTGGCGTGAAATAACAGCCCATTCCTCATGGCTGAGCGTTAAATCTCAGCTATCCCTAACAAGGAAGCAGGCACCTGTGTTCCAAAGCAGGCAGACTTGCCCGTACACTCGTCTGGTACGCACGGTCGACTTCTGCCACAACCACGCCAGGTCCGCGTGGCAGGCGGTCAAGGATCACGCCCCAGGGATCGACTATCATGCTGTCGCCGTTGGTTTCACGGCCATTGACATGAAAGCCTCCCTGTGCTGGCGCGATCAGATATGCCTGGTTCTCGATCGCCCGTGCTCGAATCAAGGTTTCCCAGTGTGCTTTGCCGGTGATGGCCGTAAAGGCAGCGGGCGCAAGAATTATGTCCACCTTGCCCATCATGCGGTAAAGTTCGGGAAAACGCAGATCGTAGCAAATGGAGAGTCCTATACGTCCAAATGGCGATTCCACTGCCACAATCCGATTACCGGCATCGATTGTTCTTTCTTCTGCAAAATTTTCATTGCCCAGCGCTAACCCAAAGAGATGGATTTTATCGTATCGCGCCACCTGTTGGCCATGCGCATCATACACCAAACAGCTATTGTGAATTTTGTCAGGAATGGCTGAAACCAGAGGGACCGATCCGCCCACCAGCCAGATGCCGAAACGCTTGGCAGTCTCACTCAGAAAATTCTGAATTCTTCCTTCTCCAGGTGTTTCACGCACCGCCAGTTTATCGGTATCCTTCATCCCCATAAGACAAAAATACTCCGGCAACACAACCAGCTTGGCCTGTTTGGATGCGGCTTCCTCAATCAAACGAAACGCTTCTTCAAGATTGGCGGCCACACTGGGTCCGGATGCCATTTGCACGGCTGCAACCCGAACCTTGGTGCCATGACTCGAATCCGACATTGTTATGGGAGACATACCGGCACTACTCGACATATCGCCTCCCGCTGCAGCATTGACTCAAATTTATCCGGCGTGAAAGAAGTTTCAAGCGTAACAAGATTCTCAGGTTATTCATCATTAATCACCCTCCCAGTAAATTAGTTATAAATCCGATCGACCAAGTCCAGCAGCCTTCATCTGCACGTTATTCCGTTTCCGGAATGGCGTGGTTATATTTATAGTTCACGATGATCGGCAGTCATGGCCACCGCCCTGTTATTCGGATTCTGGTACTGCTTCCGGCAGCATAGGTGGATTATCCGTGATGCCGGTCCTGTCACTGTTATCGTCCAGCCTGATGACAACTGGCTCACTCCAGCCGCCTGTTATAGCATACTCACTCAGCAAGACACGATCAAAAGGATCTTGCAGCGTTTGCGTGGCAATCATGGCGGCAATCCCGGCAACCGGCGTGACCAACCCCAGTGACGGAAAGACTTTCATATTTAAAGACTGCGTTTCTTCCACCAAATTCCACATTCCACGCACGGCAAGATCGGCTGCGCTGCCGGTGATATGTAAATTATCGGCTGTAGCGATACCATCCTTGATGGCTATATTGCCATGAAAATAATCGAACCCAAATCCTTTTCCGAACACATCGTAAAAATCGAATGTCAGTCTGCGTGGCAGTGATTTTAAGTCAAAAATGCCAAGTATCTTACCAATCCCGGGCTTTAGTTTCGTAAATTGACCGCGCTGAAAAGTAAAATCCAGGTTGCCAGATAACGAAGAAAAATCGACTGATAATGGTTTGCCAGTCCATTCCAGCGTACCTTCCAGCTCTCCCTCTCCGCGAGCGATACGACCGGGATAGCCATGACGCTGAAGCAATTTCCCAATATTACTCGATTGCAATTGAATACGACTGTATGCCCGGAACGGTGGTGTACGATTTTGCCATATTCCGCTGGCTTGTAGCCGGCTATCGGGATAAGCGAGGGTCACGTTTTCGACATGCCAACCATCTTCCTGTTGCGTTGCAGCAAGTTTCAATTGACCCAGTGCATGATCCTGGATGGCGAACTGCTCTGCTTCAAGATCGACTGCTGGCCAATCCCAAGTTTGAATCTGCCGGCGGGGCATTAACCGCGATTCCTGGGCGATCTCGGGAATAGTTAGCTGGCTTAACCGCGCCACAATCTTTTGTGGCGGTGCTTCATACCAATCAATATTACCCGTCATCTCCTTGCTGGCGACCTGTGCCCGCCAAATCTTGCCGCGTTTATCGATGGTAAATGCAGCGTCGTTAAAATAGCGGCCCAGAAATTCAAGTTCATCCACTCTCAGATCAAATCGGGCAGAAGCCGTCAAAATACCCTCCAGCCCACGACTGCTATGTCCGGCCGCAGCATTAATTTCGCCATGACGCTTGAATAGATCCCGCCATCGATCCCACTCCAGTCTCGTAATGTCCCCATGGACGCTGGTTCCCGGACCTCTTGACAATATATCTTTATTACCGAATGCAATCACCCCGCTGACGGGATAATAGTGATAGGCCTTTTCTCGAATTCGCTGAAGCTCGACCGCAACGATCTCGCCATAACGAAAACGCACTAAGTCGTCACGTGGTTTGGTGAAGCGCTTTTCATAACGAACCGGAATGGTTTCCTGGCAGGTTTTTGAAAATGGCGCAGGTAACTCAGATTTCATGCCCTCAAGCGAGGACTCAGCCACGATGTTAATGCCATCATGCTCGATATCCATTGTTGCTTGCCATGCCGTGTTACCCTGGAAAAAGCGTGCCCACAGTTGTAGGAGATCGGTCGGCTCAGAAGCGATATCTGGTTGCAGTAAATCGAAGTTAGCCTGCCCACTGGCGCTGACGCGCAACACGCCTTCAGGCAAAGATATGGTAGAGAAATCTACCGGCCCACCCAGAGCCTGGGCATGCAGCTCATCGAATGACACACTGCTTTCGGTAAAGGCTATCGTACCATTGACATGATGCAGATCAGGCACATAACGACCGAGATCAATATGGTTATCAATGAACTGATAACGCCCTGTTATTGTCAATCCCGACCCATCTTCTCGCCCCACTGGCATGGTCATGTCGACTTGCAATCTGCCTTCTCCGGACATTGCTGTTTGGCTGAGCAATTCTCCTGCATATTGACTCAAGGGGCTTTTTTGTATCAAAGCCAGCATGTCACCGGTATCACCTTCTGCCAGCCCCATTAGCTGCGCCGTTGCCTTATCGGTATAAAGATGATGGATTTGCAGTGACAAATCAGCCAGTTTGATCCGGGAAACATTTGCATTAGACAACAGGACTTGCAGTGAATCATCCTGCCAAGACAACATGCCTGTCATGCCAGTGACCTCCGGCCAATCTCCGGATAATTTGATAGCACCATCTGTGATATCGGTTTCTGCACGGATGCTGAGCTTGTTTTTATTATTCTTTGCTTGGCCGCCGTTCAGGGCGCCTTGGAGGTGGAAGTTTGCCTGGCTTAAATGGCCTTTCAGCAAGGTGTCATTGATAAACTCAGGCAAGCTGTCCGCAGCGATCCAGGTCATATACTGTTTGAGGCCGGCTATGTCCGCCTGTGCCAGGGTGCCCATCAAATCAATTTGCCCAGTGGCATCGCTATCCATGACATAGCGGCCACGTATGACACCAACGCCCGCTTTGCTTGCAAAAGCAATATCACTGAACTCCAGCAAAAGCGCCTCGCGATCCTGCATGATGTGCCAATCGACTTGCCCAGTCAGCGCATCAATCTGAATTTTTTCTGTAGATTGTTTTTTTCCACCGATTGCAACCATCTCCGCAGCCAGCGTTAACGTCCCTTCCTGCGGAGTCATATCGATGCTGCCACTGAGCCCACTAAAGGATGGATATCCGTTGAATGATTGCAAGGCGAGATCGCTAAAACTCCCTGTACCCTCGAAAGATGGGCTTTTAGACTCACCCCCTTGCCAGCTGATATGGGCATGCTTCACAACCCCTTGAGGGGAAAGCTCTGACAGGCGTTCATGCCAGGCATCCGCCACCGGCAAAGAAGCGACCAGCTGTGCAGACGACTCCAAGTCGAGTCCTGTTATTCGTAGGCTATGCAGGTCGGAGCCAGCCATTTCTCCGCTTCGCACACGCCACTCAACCGTCGCTGGCTGGGTGCGATGCCGGTCTTTAAAACCGACAGCAAATTGACGAGCGAACCATAGCTGCTCTGCTCCCAAGTGGTTATCGATGTGCTTGTGGCCCAGACGGCCATGCAGTTCATCAATCTCCAAAGCAGCTAGATGCGGCTTGAAAAGAATTTTTGTCTTGTACAAAGCGACATCTGCGATCCATTCCACAAGATTTCCCGCATCGAGATCCGCCCATGCACGAATCGAGGCATTTCCTCCCGCCAGTTCATGCACCGGTAACGTCAGCCAGGTTTGCAAGCTGTCAAGATCCACATTCTGCAACTGGACAAACAATCGTCCGCGCCAGGCCGATAATGATTGCACAGATTCTCCGGTGAAATCTCCTCGAATATCCAGCGGTGCGGCAACCGTAGCGGGCGGGATGGCTTGCAGGCCAAAGCGATGATGTTTACCGTTTTGGCCGTTGCGTAGCCGTAAATTGACCGATTTAAAGTAAAGTGTCGGGGCTTTGTGCAAGTCGTCTTGCCAATAAATGATTGCTTGATTGATAATCAGCTGACGCTGGCGCAACAACCAGTCAATAAAACCATTTTCTTGGCCATTTTTACCCAGTACCGCACCGGCAATATGTAAATATCCCTCTTCATCCCGACGCGTGACCAAAGCGGGCCGATCAATCACAATTTCATGGAAATTGGGATCGCCATACAATATCGACCGCCAGGAGAGGCTGCCAGCGATATCTGGAAAAACCAAGGCTGGATTGCCAGCAAGGTCATACACTCTGACACCTTGCAGCGACAAATACGGTCGCAAGCCATCCCAGTTGGCATGAATGCTGTCGATATAAACCGGCTGGCCGGCTACCCGTGAGATTGCTGCGGCAATATCGTGCCGGAATTTTCCGATATCGGGCAATATCCAGTAGCGCAGCAGAAGTAGCAGCGTAGCAGCCAGCAGAGTCGCCATCACGACACCCCAGCCAGCCCAGCGCAGATAACTTGCGCCGTTCTGTAAAAGGCGGTGCAACATAAATCTATTCGATACCAAATGAAAAATTTGACGGGAAAAAATTAGATACTCTGATCGATCACTCATTCGAACAGCGCTATTTTGAATGGCCCTTTTGCTTCACAACGAGATGATGGATCGTTCCAATTTCAGCTGAGATACATAAAGCAAACTTTGACAAGTCAGAATTGCTTTGGTTGTAAAAGGAAACGATCATTGCGCTGTGGTATGTTATCAGCTGTGCTTGCACTCTCACATTATTCGTTCACTCATACCACTTGGTGGCTGTCTGGGCCCCGGCTTTTCACACTATGAAAGACATGTCTTTGCCTCTTGATACGTCCGCCGCAACTTCTTTAATCGACAACATCCTGCCCTACAGTCGTTTCGTTAAGAGAATACTGGAGAGCGAGCCCAAACTACGGGAAGAACTATTGGAGCGTCTGCATATTCCCTTCTCATGGGAAGAAATGCTCGCGTTTCTGCACAGCCCCGCCGGATCCGTGGAGAATGAAACTGGTTTACACAGTGCGCTCAGGCAATTGCGCAAGCGTGTCATTCTCCATCTTGCCGCGCGTGACCTAGCAGGACTGGCCAACTTGCATGAGGTCATGGCAACCATGACGGCCCTGGCCGAAGTAACCATACGCTTCGCACTCGAGCGGCATCATGCATGGTTGGCGCAACCAGAGCGTTTTGGTCAGCCGATAGGAGAGAAGACAAAAACAGCACAGCAACTTTTGGTCGTGGCCATGGGCAAGCTTGGTGGCGGTGAACTCAATGTCTCTTCCGACGTTGATCTGATCTTCATCTACCCCGAAGATGGCGAAACAAATGGTAGCAAGCCTATCGCCAATCATGAGTTTTTTACAAAATTGGGCAGAAAGCTCATCGCCAGCCTCAACGATTATACCGTGGATGGTTACGTATTTCGGGTCGATATGCGACTGCGGCCACATGGAGAAAACAGCCCGCTGGCAATCAGCCTGCCCATGCTCGAGGATTACTTCATCACACAAGGCCGGGAATGGGAACGCCATGCCTGGATAAAAAGCCGGGTCATCGCCGGCTCATCCGTTGCTGAAGCAGCGTTGATGGAACTTATTGTGCGCCCCTTTGTGTTTCGCAAATATCTGGATTTCGAGGCCTATGAAGCGATGCGGCGGTTGCATGCACAATTACGCAAGGAGGTCGACCGGCGCGAGTTATACGACAACATCAAGCTGGGGCCTGGTGGCATTCGTGAAATCGAGTTCATCACACAGGTTTTTCAATTGATTCGCGGCGGACGTGATGCTGATCTTTGTATACGGCCGACACTGGCTACATTGAAACGTCTCAAACAAAAGCAGCCACTTCCCGAGCAAACCATTGAAGAATTGATCGAAGCTTACTATTTCTTGCGCAAGCTGGAGCACCGCTTGCAGTACCTGGATGATCAACAAACGCAGAATCTGCCACAAAATCCGGATGACCAGGCACTGATAGCCAGAGCCATGGATTTTGCGGATTATGCAGGCTTCCTTCAACACCTCAACATCCACCGCAAGAATGTTGCCCGTCATTTTGAGCTAATCTTCGCCAGTCCGCGCAAATCAGCAGCGCATGATACTTTGGCTAGGCTAAAATTAGAGCAGACCAGCGACCTTGCAACTGTCGAAGCCTTCAGGAAACAACTTAAAACATTGGGTTATGTCGAACCTGGCATGATAACTGGCCGAGTCCAGCAATTTTACGACAGTACATTTTTTCAGCAACTTCCTCGTACCAGCCAGGAAAGAATACTGGGCCTGATGCCTACATTGATAGAAATCACTGTACGCTTCTCGCCGGCTGAAATCACGCTTGAGCGCCTGCTGCAACTGCTGGAAAAAATCGGACAATATTCCGCCTACCTA
The DNA here is from genome assembly GCF_900107165.1 of Nitrosomonas halophila. Taxonomy (GTDB): domain Bacteria; phylum Pseudomonadota; class Gammaproteobacteria; order Burkholderiales; family Nitrosomonadaceae; genus Nitrosomonas; species Nitrosomonas halophila. Next base: position 4,078 of record NZ_FNOY01000041.1, on the reverse strand, counting down.
GCCTTGCTGCAAGAACATCCGCAAACCTTGCCGCGCGTGGCCAAACTCGTCAGCGCAAGCCAATGGGCGAGCGACTATCTCGGCCGCCATCCCATCCTGCTCGATGAGCTGCTCACACCGCTGGGCCTGCACACCCTTCCCGACTGGCCCGCCCTGAAAACTGAGCTCGTCCATCAGCTCCATCATGTCAACATCCCCAAAATGCAAATGACCGAATGGCAAATGGATGTCCTGCGTCATTTTCAGCATGCCCAAGTGTTTCGATTGCTCGCAGTCGACCTTGAAGGGAAACTTCAGCTGGAAACACTCAGCGATCATTTGACCGAACTGGCTGATCTGATACTGGATAACGTATTGCAACTTGCCTGGCAAGGGTTGAGGAAAAAACATCGGTTAGAACCCGTTTTCGCCATCATCGGCTATGGCAAATTAGGTGGCAAGGAACTGGGTTATGCATCTGACCTGGATATTGTTTTTCTTTATCAGGACAATCATCCGGATGCGCTGATGACATATACCAAGCTTGCACAAAGCATCAATACGTGGCTAACCAACCACACGTCTGCAGGCGGATTGTACGAAACAGACTTGAGATTGCGTCCCAACGGTGCTAGCGGTTTGCTGGCAAACTCGATCGAGGCATTCACCCAATATCAACATGAGCAGGCCTGGGTTTGGGAACATCAAGCGCTAACCCGGGCACGTTTTGTGGTCGGAAACCAGCATGTTGGAGAAATGTTTGAACGAATGCGCCAGGACATTCTTTGCCAGCCGCGTGATCTGGAGCAACTCAAGCAAGATATCCTGATGATGCGCGGCAAAATGCTGGATGCCCACCCTAACCCGACTTCGTTATTCGATATCAAACATGATCGGGGCGGAATCATAGATGTTGAATTTATCGTGCAATATCTGGTGCTCGGTTATGCTCACCGCTATCCGCAGCTTACCGGTAATATCGGTAATATTGCTTTGCTAAAACTGGCCGGCGAACTAGGATTGACTTCTGCCGACAAGGCCAACAAAGTACTGATCGCTTACCGTGAATTCCGGCGCACACAGCATCAACTGCGATTGGGGGGCACATCAGAGCCTGCCAGCACGACGCTTTCAAGAGGGATCGCGCAGAAATATGCGCGAGTTGCCGATGATCATTTGATTGATGCGCGCCAGGCGGTTTTTCAACTCTGGGAAGATGTGTTTGGCGTGTAAGCCAGCATTGAACCGGGCGTGCCGATCACATCGCTACCTTACAAAAATGATCAAATCCGCTCCTACCGAGCAGGCATGCAACAGATTGCTCCAAGCTCGTCATCTGTCATCCAATCAATACTTGTTCAGGTGAGCGCTTTTCTTGTGCAAAACATGAAGATTGTTCTAGCCAGCTGTGGTTATCCGGAAATTCTAGGATAAAATATGCATTTGTATAGAAACCTGAAAATCCCAGTCGATTGCTGTTTTATATAACTGACATATGCATGCACGCACATACTTAGGGCTCGTTAATGAATAACTTGGGCATATGCTCAAGTTATTCATTAACGAGCCCTTATTCTCTATAGCTAAAAGAGTTTCTGCCCAAGCAATCAGTATCCATTCAATTTTCGATATATTCATCATGCAAACAGGTATTTATTTTTCCATCCGCATTGCGGCGTTTATTGCTTGTGCCAAAGGATAGCCAATGTCTACCCTGCTCCTTTTCGTCATTCTTTATATCGCCGGCTCAATCATAGTGGGCATCATTGCATCTCTGCGCGTGCACACTTCCAAGGATTTCGTTCTGGCTGGCCGCACGCTGCCGCTCTATGTCGTGACTGCCACGGTATTCGCAACCTGGTTCGGTTCCGAAACGGTACTGGGTGTCTCATCCACTTTTATTACTGAAGGTCTGCGTGGTATCGTATCGGACCCATTTGGCGCAAGCCTTTGCCTGATTTTCGTTGGCCTCTTTTTTGCAGCCAAGCTTTATCGCATGGATCTGCTCACGATTGGTGACTATTTTCGCCAACGCTATGATTCGCGTGCTGAAGTCCTGGTAGCAGGCGCAATCGTATTTTCCTACCTGGGCTGGCTTTCCGCACAAATCGTTGTCATCGGACTGGTATTCAACGTCGTGACTGCGGGTGCCATCAGTATGCAGCTTGGCATTATCATCGGGGCAGCCGTTGTCGTGTTTTACACCCTGTGGGGCGGTATGTTTGCAGTGGCGTGGACCAATTTCGTTCAGATGCTGGTAATCCTGGTAGGCCTGTTCTATATCGTGTTCATTGTTGCCGACAAAGCGGGTGGCGTCGGCACGGTGGTCGCACACGCTCATGCGGCGGGTCATTTTGAGTTCTGGCCGCAATGGGATACACGTGAAGTGCTTTGGTTCATTGGCGCGCTTGTTACCGTGATGCTGGGATCGATCCCTCAGCAGGATGTTTTCCAGCGTGTGATGTCTTCGCGCACTGAAAAGATCGCGGTCAGGGGCGCTGTACTCGGTGGATCATTTTATTTTGTATTCGCATTTGTGCCGATCTTCCTGGCATATTCCGCCTTCCTGATCGACCCCGAGCTGGTTTCCAGCCTCATGCAAGTCGATCACCAGTTGATCCTGCCTACACTTATCATGAACCATACACCACTGTTCGCCCAGGTGCTCTTCTTCGGTGCACTCCTCTCCGCCGTCATGAGTACCGCGAGCGGTACGCTGCTTGCGCCTTCGGTCACCTTCACCGAAAACATACTGAAAAAATTGATCCGGCACGAACTGACCGATCACCAGTTTTTGTGGAGTATGCGCGCCGTGGTAGGTTTTTTTGCGATCGCAGTCACAATTTTTTCGCTCAACACGCACTCTACGATTTATCAGCTGGTGGTGGGTGCATATAAAGTGACACTCGTGACGGCTTTTATTCCGCTGGTAGCGGGCTTATACTGGTCGCGCGCGACCCGCCAGGGAGCACTTTTTTCGATCCTGGGAGGACTTTTTATCTGGCTTGCATTCGAGGCATTCAACCCCGAGGGCCTGCTGCCGCCCCAACTGGCAGGCCTTATCGCCAGTGCACTTGGAATGCTTGCAGGCTCTTTGCTGCCCCAATGGTATGGTCGCGGCACACGCACAGAAAATCCGACGACAGCCTGACAAACTAAGCTAGTACTCCGTTCCGTCAATTAGCTTACAAATGAAATCGATGGATTCGCCTGCCAGGCTAGGCACAAACCGCAGTCATAGCCGTAGCTATGGCGAGGATTTGCAACAACGCATGACAGGCGAAGGCGCGATTTCATGTAAGCGGTTTGGCGAAACGGAGTGCTAGTGGGAATGGACTGCCATGCTCGAAATTATCCCGGAGGGTGGCTGTCCATGCTGTCAAGTTTGCCTTGCAAGCAATCCTGGCGTTGTTCACAGTCTTAGGGCTCGTTAATGAATAACTTGGGCATACGTTGTTGCGTATTCGGGAAAGATGCAAGGCGCGAGTTATTTATGGCTCCTTGGCAGAATTTGTGGGTAACCGAAAGCGCCTTTTGTAAGACCGTGGCCGGAGATAGTGGAGCACCCCGCCCAATCTCTGAGAAGCTGAAGTTGCGACACAAACAACTTCACAGGAGAGAGCGGGATGCAGATCCAGACTATCCTAAACCGTCTGCAGAAGTTCAAGTCATTTGTCTATGCTGGCGTTCGCTGGGGCGGCAGCAAAGAAACTCCCCATCTGGAGATCGAGGTGGTGGAGAGGCGTAACAGCCGTGCGGTATGCTCGGTCTGTGGTATGCCAAGGGCTGGGTACGACCGTCTTGGGCAAAGGCGTTTTGAGTTTGTTCCGCTGTGGGGTATCAAGACCTATCTGGTGTATGCCCCGCGCCGGGTTGATTGCCCCAAATGCGGGGTGCGGGTCGAATCAATGCCGTGTGCGCTGGGCAAACGGCCCCTGACACAAGCCATGGGTTGGTTCCTGGCCGGTTGGGCGAAGCGTTTGAGTTGGAAAGAGACCGCCGAGGTGTTCCGCACCTCTTGGGAGAGTGTCTTTCGCTCGGCGGAGATGGCTGTGCAGTGGGGACGTGAGCACCGGGACCTTAGCGGTGTACGCGCCAT